>JAFTFY010000002.1 GCA_017458185.1 Neisseriaceae bacterium | reverse complement strand
TTATATGCTTCTTCAATATCCATATCTATATTATCCATTTTCTAATTTCTTCAATATCTGTGATTCCGTTATAGTCACTATTGTGATACAACCCATCATTATTATCAAAAAATATTTTTGGATTTTCTTGCTTTGTCAAAACACTTATTCATACAATTATCGGCAAGTTTATTTGTTAATTTTTTAGGAGCAAACACAATGAGAGCAAGCGTTTTAACATTGACAACCCTTTTGGCTTTAACACTCACCGCTTGTGGCGGCGGTGGCGGTTCTTCTGATAACCCTAATCAATCGCCAGTGGTGGTTAATCCGCCGACTAATGGCGGTGGTGGTTCAGGCGGAAATACAACGCCTACACCTACAACAGACGGCTTTGTGGTTTCTGGAAAAGCCATTAAATTTGAAAATGGTAAGCAAGTGGCAAAAATGGACAGTTATGCTCGAACTGAAGAAATTAAAATTGATGGAAAAACGATGACCCTTTTCCATAATAAACAAGGAGAATTAAGTTACACTACAAATACAAAATATTCTTCTGCCGATGGTCATATTGCTGCTACTGCTGGAAGACTTGCATATTCGAGATTTGGCGTAATGCACGATGAAGATAAGAATATAGAATATGTGTTTTATACAGGTAAGGAAAATTTAACTCCTGTTAGTGAAATGCCAACAACAGGAACTAAAGTAAAATATTCTGGTTATGCTGTGGCATATAGACCAAATGATCAACGCACATTCTTATCCTATTTTGCAGGTGGTTCATATGATACTAATCGTAATACTCCTGTAACTTTTGATGTAAATTTTGTTGAAAAAACAATTACAGGAAAGATAGATGAGTTGAATAGTTATAAAAATGACAATGGCACTCTTTCTACCAAACAAATCAAAAACATAGAACTCTCCGCCACAATTACAGGCAACACATTTAGCGGTACAAAAAATGGCGTTTCAACCGAAGGTATTTTTGTCGGACCCAAAGCCGCTGAAATGACTGGCTTGTTCAAAGACGATAACAATAGAATTCAGGGTGCGTTTGGAGCGAAAAAACAATAAAACGCTTGGATTAAATAATAAAAACGGCATTGATAATGCCGTTTTGTCTTTTCAGGCAGCCTGAATAATCCTTTGAATTATAGTAAAATCCCCCCTTTATCTTTTAAATTAGGAAAAAATATGTCGGGCAATTCTTTGGGGCAATTATTTCGGGTGAGTACTTTTGGCGAAAGTCATGGCGTGGGTATCGGTTGTGTGATTGACGGCTGTCCGCCGAATTTGCCGCTTTCCGTTGATGATATTCAGCCCGATTTAGACCGCCGCCGTCCAGGCACTTCTCGCTATGTGACGCAACGCAAAGAAAGCGACACAGTGGAAATTTTATCAGGCGTATTTGACGGCAAAACCACAGGCACGCCGATTGCCCTGTTTATCCGCAACACCGACCAACGCAGTAAAGACTACGGTGCGATTGCCCACGCTTTTCGCCCTGGACACGCCGATTTTACATACTGGCATAAATATGGCATTCGTGATTATCGCGGCGGCGGACGAAGTTCTGCACGCGAAACCGCCGCTCGTGTGGCTGCTGGGGCTGTGGCGAAAAAATGGCTCAAACACACATTCGGCATGGAAATTGTGGCGTTCGTTCGCCAAATCGGCGAAAAAATCATTCAGTTTGAAAGCGAAGCATACATTAACGAAAACCCATTTTTTGCGGCAAATCGTTCGCAAATCAAAGAGTTAGAAGAATATTTAGACAGTATTCGCAAAAGCACCGACAGCATCGGGGCAAAATTAGAAATTGTCGCAAGACAAGTGCCAGTCGGCTTGGGCGAACCTGTGTTCGACCGCTTGGACGCAGACATTGCCCACGCAATGATGAGCATTAACGCCGTGAAAGGCGTGGAAATTGGCGATGGCTTTGGTGTTGTTGCCCAAAAAGGTAGTCAGCACGGCGATGAAATGGACAAAAACGGCTTTTTAAGCAATCACGCAGGCGGTATTTTGGGCGGCATTAGCACAGGGGCGGAAATTGTGGTGCGTATTGCCGTCAAACCCACGCCCAGCATTGCGAAGCCACGCAAAACCATTAACGAAAATGGCGAAGAAATTGAACTTGCCACACACGGCAGACACGACCCCTGCGTAGGCTTACGAGCCGCACCCGTGGCATCCGCCATGCTCGCATTAGTTTTAGCCGACCACGCAATGAGAAATCACGCACAATGTGGCTGGAAATAAGTTTCAGGCAGCCTGAACGCTAATTGAATTGAGTTTATCAGTATTATCGAATATAAAATTAAAATATTTAACCGTATTTTACTTATTCAGCAATTTTTATTAAAAATATTCACTTTTTCTAACTTTAAAAGCGATATTTTTTTATCCATTCCGCCCGCATAACCTGTTAAATCACCATTGCTGCCGATAACGCGATGACAGGGAATAATCAGCGAAATCGGATTATGCCCCACAGCATTGCCTATGGCTTGTGGCGACATGGTTAAACGGTTTTGTTGGCGGGCAATTTTTTCGGCGATTTCTTTATAAGTTATTGTTTTTCCAAATGGAACTTCCATTAACATTTGCCACACGCTTTGACGAAAATCACTGGCTGTTATCAATAACGGCGGCGTAAAATGCGGATTTTTTCCTTGAAAATAAATATCTAACCATTGAGCCGTTTGTGAAAAAATCGCTAATTGATTGTTTTCAAGAAATACACTGATATTCGGTAAATATTTCTGCCCGTCAAAATAAAGCCCTGTTAAAGCATTATTGTGTGCGGTTAAAATAATTTTTCCCAAAGGAGAAGAATAAAAAGAGCATGTTTGCATTGTGTTAATTGTTTCAGGCAGCCTGAAATATCTATTAAAAATAACGATAAAAAACAGCGTTATTTTAGCAAACAAACCGCAGTTTCGGCGAGCCGATAGGCGATGCTCAAACAACTTTTGCATGTATGCAGTATTTTGAGAATAATCCATTATTTTTGGATTTTGATTGACTATATCAAAAAAATTCATACAATCCTACTATTTTTCATCATTTTTTTCATTATTATGCTTGAAATAGGGCAGATACTCGGGTTATCTTACTGTTTTTTAATATGATTGATTTTCAGGCAGCCTGAAAATACAAGGACGATAATATGAGCCAAGCACCACGCACACTCAGTTTTGAATTTTTTCCGCCCCGCAATGAGCAAGCACGCGAGCAGTTGAAAATCACGCGGCAGCAGTTGCGGCAATTTTCGCCTGCCTTTTTTTCTTGCACTTATGGTGCAGGCGGCAGCACGCGGGACGGCACCTTGCAAACCGTTACCGACATTATTCAAGACGGCTTAAACGCTGCTCCACACTTGGCGTGTATCGGGGCGAATAAGGCTGAATTGCGTCAATTACTCAACACTTACCGAGATTTGGGCGTTAAGCGAATTGTGGCTTTGCGTGGCGATATGCCGTCTGGTATGGGTTTGTTTGCGCAGGACGATGATTTACTGCATGCGTCTGATTTGGTTCGATTTATTCGTCAAGAATACAATGATACTTTTCATATTGAAGTGGCTGCTTACCCCGAATTTCACCCCCAAGCCGACAGTGCCGAGCAGGATATTGCTCATTTTGTCGCAAAATGCCAAGCAGGGGCTGATTCGGCGATTACGCAATATTTTTATAATCCAGACGCTTATTTTTATTTTGTTGATGAAGTTGCCAAACAAGGTGTTAATTTGCCGATTGTACCTGGCATTATGCCGATTTCAGGTTTTGCAAAATTATCCCGTTTTTCAAACAGTTGCGGAGCAGAAGTGCCCCGCTGGTTGCGGCTGAAATTGCAATCCTTTGCAGACGACAGTGCGTCCTTAAAAGCCTTTGGTTTAGATGTGGTAACGCAATTATGCGAAACGCTCTTGAAAGGCGGAGCACCTGGTTTGCACTTTTACACACTCAACAATGCAGGCACAGTTTCAACCATTTGCCAAAGATTGGGGCTGTAAGTTAATGAGCAATGAGTAATGAGCAATGAGCAATGAGTATTTTCAGGCAGCCTGAAAAGGTATTAAAAAGCGTGTGTAATAAGTTACCCACGCTACGCTTGCTAATTATTTTGATTGCTCCTTATTTTGTTCGGTTAATGGTCTGCCTTGCTCATCGATTAGAAAAACCACTGGCTGACCTGGTTCTGGTTTTTCTCTTGAAATCGCTTTACCTGCCCAATTTTTGGCAATAGTATCCCCCCAATTTTCACTGTAATAAAAATATGTAAATCTTTCGCCCGTTGTTTTGTTATATTCACGAGTTGTAGAAATAGGTATATATCCATCAGGTAGCCACTGCTCCTGTTCTCTTACCTGATTTTCTGTTAAATCAGAACCTTTACAAGTTGAATAACCTTGTTGTTCCCTAAATGTCTGAATCTTGTTGTATTGTGGATTTCCTGACCATCTCAAACTATCATTATTTTCTTTATCTTGTATGCTGAAAAAATTAGGACTAATTTTTCCTGATTTTGTAATTTTTAAGACATTATAAGGTGCGGTTTCCTTAATAGATGAAACATACGCAATATCGTTGTGGTCTAAATTAGTAACATTGGTAACATTACCTATTAAATTTTTATCAAACTTAATTCTTTGCCATTTGTCATTAACTGCTTTATATTGACGATAAGCAAAATCACTATTCCAATTATCACAACGATTGTATGCCACAACAATAAACCATTCCCCTTGTTCATTTTTATCAATAAATATTGGACTACTATATACATTATCTTCGTAACTATTCCAAATAGGCGGTTTGTTAGAAATATGTTCATCAACTACTTCAAATTGTTCGCTGGTTCTTGAAAAATTTGGTCTAAACCAATCATCAACACCAAAAAAAACTTCAAATGTCCTTTTAACAACAATAACTTCTCCATTACTTAATTGAACTTCTTCTTGATAAGACATTTCTTTTGTTCTTGAACAAGAAGCCAAAAACAAAACAACAGTGGATAATAGAAAATAATTAAATATTTTAGTTTTCATCATAACTTCTATAATAAATAAACACGATATTAAACAAACTTTTCAGGTAGCCTGAAAAGGTCTTAACGCTGCCTGAAACTTTTTACAATCGTTTAGCGCTCATAATTTGGGGAATAGATTGAATGTCGTGCAGAATTTGATTGAGTTGTTCTGTGTCGGTAACGCTTAATCCAAAACGCATTTCTACAAAGTCGCCTTTGCCTTCGGGTTGCGGGGGCATTTCGACATTTTCGATATTCGCATTGTGGGCAGCGATTGAGCCTGCGAGTGTGGCTAATAAACCTGGTTGGTCTTGGCTCATCACAGAGATTTTGGTGCTGAATTTACCGTCTTTGCCGATTGCTTCCCAGTCGGCATCTAATTGATTTTCCACAGGAATACGGAATAGATTTTCGCAGGTGTCGCTGTGGATAATCAAGCCTTGTTCGGGGATTAGGGCGGCTTTAATCGCATCGCCTGGTATGGGGTTGCAGCAAGTGGAAATGTGAATATTGCCCACAGGGCTGCCTGAAATTTTAATCGGTGAAAGTTTGGTTTTGCCGCCAAATTTTTCGCCTGCAATTTCTGCAATTTGCATGGCAACTGCCACAGGCAATAATCTGCCCATGCCGACATCGTACAACACATCTTCAAAGCGAATGTTTTTGCTTTGTAAATCGGCTAAATATTTGTTTTTAACGGTTTCGGACACTAATAAGCGTTGTGGCAGTAATTGTTGTAGGGCTTGTTGCAACAGTTTTTCGCCCAACATAATGGCGTCTTCGCGTCCCATATTTTTCAGACGAGAACGAATGGAACTTCTGGCTCTGGCACTCACCACAAAACTTAACCACGCAGGATTAGGCTGGGAGTCTTTGCGGGTGATGATTTCAATCGTGTCGCCCGTGTGCAAGCGATGACGCAGTGGCACGGGGTTGCCATTGACTTTCGCCCCCACGCACGAATGCCCGATGTCGGTGTGAATGGCATAGGCGAAATCGACAGGCGTAGAACCCCTTTGCAACACCAAAATTTTGCCATTTGGCGTAAAAAGATAAATTTCGTTTTGGTATAAATCCACTTTAATGTGTTCGGAAAATTCAATTGCATTGCCGCTATCTTCTTGTAATGCCAAGATATTTTGTAGCCATTGACGGGTGCGTAAAATGGCGGTATCACGCACTTCGCCTGTGCGATTTTGGTATAGCCAGTGGCTGGCAATGCCGTATTCGGCGGTTTGATCCATAGCAGGCGTGCGAATTTGCACTTCAATCGGCACGCCTTTAATGCCGATGAGTGTGGTGTGCAAACCTTGATAGCCATTGCCTTTGGGCAGGGCGATAAAATCCTTAAAGCGACCTGGGCGTGGTTTATACAAGGCGTGCAACGCACCTAACGCACGATAGCAGTCGTCTGGACTACGCACAATAATCCGCAAGCCGTATAGATTGCACACTTCGCGAAAGCGTTTGTGGCGGCTTTTCATCTTATTGTAAAGACTGTATAAATTTTTGTGCCGCACTCTGATTTTGGCTTCAATATTGCAAGCGGCAAGTTGCAGTTGAAACGCACGAATGATTTCTTCTATGACATCTTGGTGTTCGTTTTGCCAGCGTTGTAAGGCTGCCTGAAAAACCGTGTAGCGGTGTGGGTGAATGTTGTAAAACGACAAATCTTGCAATTCACGATACACAGGGTTCATACCGATACGGTTTGCCAAAAGGGCATAAGTTTCAATGGTTTCGCGTGCGATGCGGCGGCGTTTATCAGGACGCATCGACCCCAAAGTTCGCATATTGTGCAAGCGGTCGGATAATTTAACAAGCAACACACGAATGTCTTTGACCATAGCCAAAACCATTTTGCGAAAACTTTCCGCTTGGTGTTCTATGTGATTGTTAAAATTGATTTTTTCTAATTTAGATAAGCCATCAACCACTTCGGCAACCGTGCCGCCGAAAAAATGAGCCAACTCGGTTTTGGTAGTGCCTGTGTCTTCCAAAACATCGTGTAACAAAGCACTGATGACGGTTTTGGCATCTAATTTCCATTTTGCCACTTCGGTGGCAACCGCAATCGGGTGGGTGATATACGGTTCGCCCGACTGCCGTGTTTGCCCCCTATGCTTGATAAACGCATAATCGCAGGCTTTGGCAATTAAATCGAAATCGTCCGCACCAAAATACGAGGCAGCCTGAAATAAGGTGTCTTTGGCTTGTTGCGACACAGGGTCGTAAAGTGGTGCGGCAGGGTCGGACATAACAACACCTATTGACGGCGTTTCAAAATGCTTTTGTTAATTTGACCTGTGGCAATTTCACGCAGGGCGGTTACAGTGGGTTTGCTTTTGGCTTCTTCAACCAAAGCGGTTGCCCCGCCTGCGAGTTGTCTTGCACGCGTAGCAGCCGCCAGCGTCAGTTCAAATTGATTTTCAATGTGTGGAATACAATCTTCTACGGTTACTCGTGCCATAGTTTTATTTACCTTTTCAAAAAATTATTGCATTAACGAAATCAAAGCCGCATTGTTATTGCTTTGGCGTAAGCGTGTGGCATAAACAATGTGCATTAAATCTTGGGTTGCCGTGGGCAAGTCGTCATTGACAACCAAATAATCAAACAAAGAGGCTTGTTCAAATTCTTGTCGTGCATTTTGCAAACGCAAGGCAAGTTGTGCTTCATCTTCCGTGCCGCGAGCCAGTAAGCGTTGTCGCAAAGCGTCCATTGTGGGCGGCAAAATAAACACGCTAACGGCGTCAGGCATTTGACGGCGAACTTGCTCGGCACCTTGCACATCAATTTCCAAAATCACATCAGTACCCTGATTGCGGATTTTTTCTACTTCGTTAGCGGAAGTGCCATAGTAATTGCCATGCACAAAAGCGTGCTCAATAAACGCTCCATCGCCTATCATTTGCTCAAAAGTTGCCGTATCCACAAAATGATAATGCACGCCGTTAATTTCGCCCTCACGCGGTTTGCGAGTGGTATGCGATACGGCAACCTGAACGCAATCATTGACCGCAGCCAAAGCCGCAGTCAGCGAAGTTTTGCCCGTACCAGACGCGGCAGATACCACAAAAACATTGCCTTTGGCAGTCATTTTTTACTCCTTCATTAGCACTCTCGAAAGTATCGTTTATTATGCCACAAATAGCGATTGTTTCGCACTATTTTCCACATAAAATTGATGATAAAAGCGGTGAATAAGACAGTTTCAGGCAGCCTGAAACTTTTTAATACCATTCTTCGAGCAAACGACAGTTTTTTGAGAACTTTCTTTCAGGCAGCCTGAAAATAAAATCCACAAAAAAACGGACATATTGCTATGTCCGTTGCTATGATTAAAAAATTTATGTATCCAAAGAATTGAACATACTTTCGGCTTCTTTGTAAATCGGGCTGTCGGGCGGACAACTGTCCAAAATATCAACCAACACTTCCAATGTACCTTCGGTGTCGCCTTGTGATAAGTACATTTTTGCCAATTCCAGTTTTGCCAACAAGGGAGCGTCTTTGTCGTCTGTGGATAAAGGTGCAGGCGGTGGGGTTTCTTCAACCACAGGGGCAGCCACTTCTGCCACAGGAGCGACTTCTTCAACCACAGGGGTAGCCACTTCTTCTGCCACAGGAGCCACTTCTTCCACAATTTCTGTTGCCACAGGAATGGGCGACTCTTCTGCGGTGCTTTGTTCTTCCACAGTTGGAGCAGGGGGGTCTTCAACCACAACGGCTTGTTCTTCTGCCACTTCAACCGCAGGTTCTTCTTCAACCACTTCTTCTAATTCAGGTTCTTCGCTAACCACAGCCAAAGCAGGTTCTTCTTCGGCAACAGGCATAATTTGCTCGATGACCGATTCAACTGCTTGTTCAACCAAGTTCGCAGGTTCTTCTTCTACCAACTCTGCAACGGGTTCAAGCACTTCTGCGGCGGTTTCTTCCACTGCTTCAACAGGCGGCACTTCTTCTGCCACTGGTGCAACTTCCACAACAGGCTCTTCAACCGCAGGTTCTTCTACCACAGGTGCAGGCGGAACTTCTTCCACGGTTGTTTCACGCAACGATTCGGAAATATTTAATTCAGAATCCAAACGCATTAAGGGTGCAGGTTGATATTGACGAATGGGCACAGGTTCTTCGTAGTTTTCGTCTTGGGTTGCCGATTTAATGGTTTCCGCCACAGGCGTGTCGTCCAAGATGAAATCCAAACCGATATTCGGGTCAAACACCAATTTTTGTTTTTCGCCTTCTTGCAGTGCGTCTTCCACAGACGGAGCACGGCGAGATGGTTCTGGCGACAGTTCATCAACTTCAACAGGGGCATCAACCACACCCTCTTGTTGCAGAACTTCTTGAATTTTTTCCGCAGGGTGCTGCAAATCGTTTTCCGAGAAGTCGAAATCAAATGTATTGTCAGGTGTTTCTACATATTCGGGCTGCGTGTAAGTGGTATCACTACTGGGTGTCGTAGGTTCAAAATTGACCACAAACTCGTTGTCGTTTGTTTGCTCAACCAAATCAGTTTCTAATGGTTGAATATCGGCAGGCGTGGCTTGTGGTTCAAACACTTCTGCTACGCTTTCTGCCACTGTTTCAATGGTTTCTTCAAAAGAAACAGCGGGTGCTTCTGCGGGTGCAGCCGCACTTTCTTCAACCGTTTCAACCACTTCGTCTGCTACTGTGCGTGCAGGTTCTTCTGCCTGTGGTGCAAACGAAACGGCTTCTTCTTCGGGTTTGCTGATGTCTAAATCAGGCAATTCAATCGCCGCTTCTTCTTCTGCAACTTCAACTTCTTCTTTGGGCAAGGTTGCCGCAGGTGCGTCAGGAGCAGGGAAGAATTTATCTTTCAGTGAAACGGTTTCTTCTTCTTCCGCCATTTCAGACGGTTTGACTACTGTGCCAGCAACACCGCCAGTGGCAGCGGGTTTGACAACGGGTTTATCGTCTTCATCATCACCGCCTTTGCGGCGTGCTAATAAGAAACCAGCGATAATCGCTAATAACAGTAAGCCGCCTGCAATATATTTAACCGCAGAGCCGCCGCGTTTTTCTTCTTGTGGTGCGGCTTGTTCTTCAACAGGAGTGGCTGTTTGTTCTTCCACGGGTGCCGCAGGTGTGATTTCGGCTTGGGCTTGTTGCTCTGCTAATTCTTTGGCGGCTTGTTCTTGTTGCAAGCGTTCGGCTTCGGCTTTTTCTGCGGCTGCTTTTTCAGCAGCGGCTTTGGCTTCTGCGTCTTTTTTGGCTTGTGCTTCTTGTTCTTTTTTCAGTTGTTCCGCTTTGGCTTTTTCTTCCGCTTCTTTTTTGGCTTGGGCTTCTTGCTCTTTTTTCAGGCGTTCGGCTTCGGCTTTTTCGGCTTTGGCTTTTTCTTCTGCTTCGCGTTTCGCCTGTGCTTCTTGTTCTTTTTTCAGTTTTTCTTGGGCGGCTTTTTCTGCGTCTGCTTCTTTTTTGGCTTTATCCGCTTCGGCTTTGGCTTGGGCTTCGGCTTCTTTTTTGGCTTTATCTGCGGCGGCTTTTTCGGCTAATTTTTTCTCGATATTCGCAATCTCGTCTGCCGTGGGAATGGTCAGCACCGCACCGCTTTTCATACGGGCAGAATTGCCATTGACAAAAGCGTTGGGGTTTTTATCCACAATCGCTTGAATTTTTTGCTGATTAGACGCTTTGGAATCCGTCATTCTTTGTGCAATCGAACGCACGGTTTCTTTGCGTTTGGTGGTGTATTTGCTGCCCAAAGCAATGGCATTGTCTTTGGGTTGTTCTTCTGCCTTTTGCTCTTCTTTGGGAGCGTCAGCAGCGGCTTGTTCTTCTTTGGGCTCTTCTGCTTTGGGGGCAGGTCTTAATGCAACCGAGAATAAACGCACGCTGTCGCCTGCACGCACAGACAACGAAGTAATTTCTTCGTTAATGGGTGTAGAACTGGTGATGACTAACACAGGCGATTCTTGGCTGCCTGAAACATGTACATTAAGTGGTACGCTGCCTGACGCAGAATAAGCACCGTTTAATACGGCGGCTTCTGCTTCTTCGCCTGTCAGTGCGACACTTGCAGACAGTGGCTCACCTTGACCCGATTGTACGCGAATGTTGCCAATGCCTGCGGTGGCAATCAATGGTGCAACCAGTAATGCGGTTGCGGATAATGCTTTGGATAAAGCATTCAAACGAAATGTTGTTTTCAAGATTGTTCCCCATTTACATCTGAAAATAAAAGTTAATTTAAAAATGTGAAATCTATTTGTCCAATGGTTAATAAGGGTAAAACAAAAATAAAGTTTTTTCAATCTTTAATGCGTATTTTTCATCAATTTATTGCTTATTTATGTTTTTTTTTGCCTGTTTTATATTCAATAGGCTGTATTTTTAATCTTTCAGGCTGCCTGAAAAGGTTTTCAGGCAGCCTGAAACATATCTAACAGGTTTTGTTTTGTTGTGCCAAATTGTCTAAATATTGCTCATCAATATTGCCTGCCAAGTACTGCCCGTTAAAACACGATGAATCAAAGCCTTGTATGGCGGGATTAAGGGACGAGACGGCGTTTATCAGTTGTTGTAAATCTTGAAATACCACGCCGTCTGCACCGATTTCGGCGGCGATTTGTTGTGCGTTTTTGTCGTTGGCAATTAACTCGGCTTTGGTCGGCATATCAATGCCATACACATTTGGATAACGCACTTCGGGGGCGGCGGACGCTAAATATACTTTTTTCGCCCCTGACAGGCGTGCCATTTCGACAATTTCGCGGCTGGTTGTGCCACGCACGATTGAATCATCAACTAATAACACATTTTTACCTCTAAATTCGCAATCAATCGGCGACAGTTTTTGTCGCACTGATTTTTTTCGTACTGCTTGACCAGGCATAATAAATGTGCGTCCGATATAGCGGTTTTTAATCAATCCTTCACGATAAGGCAAGCCCAAATGGTGTGCTAATTCTAATGCGGACGGGCGACTGGTGTCGGGTATGGGCATCACCACATCTATGTCGTGCGGCAGTTCGGTTTTGACTTTTTGTGCCAAAATTGCTCCCATTTCTAAACGGGCTTGATACACGGAAACACCGTCTATCACTGAATCGGGACGGGCAAAATAGATATATTCAAATAAACATGGGCAAAGTTGCGATTTATCGGTGCAAATTTGTGCTTTTAGGCTGCCTGAAAAGTCGATAAATACGGCTTCGCCTGGGGCTATATCACGCACAATTTCAAAACCTGTGGCAGAAAAAGAAACCGATTCGGACGATACGGAATAATCAAAACTGCCACTTGCGTTGCGTCTTTTGCCCAAAATTAAGGGGCGAATGCCAAACGGGTCGCGGAATGCCAACAGCCCATAGCCTGCAATTAAAGCCACAGCGGCGTATGCACCTGAAACGCGTTGGTGCAAGGTGCGTACGGCGTTGAAAATAATTTCGGGCGTGAGTTTTTTGTGATTGCTGTTTAAGACGGATTTTTCTAATTCAAAAGCCAAAACATTGAGCAGAATTTCTGAATCGGAAGTGGTGTTAATGTGGCGAAAATCTTTGTTGATGACATCGGATACTAATTGTTCGGTGTTGGTGAGATTGCCATTGTGGGCGAACGATATGCCAAACGGTGAATTGACATAAAACGGCTGGGCTTGTTCTGGGTCGTTGCGATTGCCTGCGGTAGGATAGCGTACATGTGCAATGCCTGCGTTGCCTGTTAAATCACGCATATTGCGGGTGTGAAACACATCGCGCACCATGCCTATGCCTTTGAAACTGCGAAACATTTTGCCGTCAAAAGTGGTAATCCCAGCGGCGTCCTGCCCACGGTGCTGCAATACCTGCAAACCGTCATAAATTTCTTGATTGACAGGCGTTGCTGCCACAATACCTAATATGCCACACATAGTGTTATTCCTTGCTGCTTTCAGGCTGCCTGAAAAGCGGTAAATAGGCTGCCTGAAAAAAATATTTCACTTGATTTATGCTTAAATTGATAAACACAGTGAAAAAGTTTCCGAGTTTTTTGCCCTGCGATTATCTCAAAATTTTATCTTCTTGGGGCGAATTTCGTTTGGGCTGCTGTCAAACACTGTTTCAGGCTGCCTGAAAATTTTTGCTATACTTGTTCTTTCGTTATGGCACGGTTTATTAAAGAAACACAATATATGCCCCTTGCCGTATGATGACATACTGTCGCGTTTGCTTTGGGTTTGAAGCGACTATTATTTGGGGTAAATAGGGCGTTTTTCATAAACGGTTGCTCAATTTTTAAGGGAAAACCATATGCTACAAGGAAAAGTTGAACCTCGATACAAAGTGGTTGCTATGCCACGCGATACCAACCCAGCGGGAAATGTTTTTGGCGGTTGGATTTTATCTTGCATTGACTTGGCAGGGGCGATTGCCGCACGCGAAATTGCTCCCGAACGCGTGGTTACCATTTCCATGAAAGAAGTGATTTTCAAAGAACCTGTTTTGGTCGGCGATTTGGTCAGTTGCTATGCCGAAGTCAGTGCGATTGGCAACACTTCCATTACCGTGCAAGTGGAAGTAGTCGCACAACGCCTGTCCGAAGATCATCTACCTATCTGCTTGCCCGTAACCCACGCCACTGCCATTTTTGTGAGTGTCGATAAACAAGGCAATAAAAAACCGATTAGCGAAGAAATCAAAAAATTACACGGTTTTGCGTAGTTGAGATATATCGGGCATTCGCAAAATGTTTAGGCTGCCTGAAAGTTATTTTTTCATATTATTTTCAGGCAGCGTTTCGGTTTTTTCATTTGCATTCGGCAAAGTTTGTGGCATTTGGGGAATTGCTGGAATATTGTTTTGAATATAGCCCGAAGTGTTGGGAATATAAGGTAAAAGGCGTTTGCCTAAATATTCAAATGTGGGGGCGGAAATGGCGTTTTGCCATTCGGCGTGTTGTGTTAGCGGTGTGTGCGAGAGTGGAATAACCGCAACGGTAACACAGGCTATGCCTTTGATTGTGCCGATGATACCGCCTAATAAGCGGTTGATTTCGCCCAAACCGATGAATTTAACAAACTTGGTTAAAAGTTTATTTAGGGCAAACATTAGCACGAAAACGGCACAGAATATCAGCAAAAAGGCGGCGGCGTTTGCCAAGTCGCGGTTTTGCATCAAGCCGAAAACTGTTGCTCCGACAAAAGGGCAGAACGCCCAGCCTAATGCAATGCCCAAAACCCAGCGGGCAATCGACACCACTTCGCCAACAAATCCGCGAAAAACGGAAATAATGGCGAAAATGGCGATGACGCTTAGGGCGATAATATCGAATAATGTCATTGACTTACAATCATAGCGTCAAATTTATGCGTTTTGGCAGTGTTGCGGATTTTTTCCGCTTCGGCTTTGCTTAACGCACCAGAACGCACGCGATACACGGTATTGCCGTTTTTATCTTTGCCTTGCTGAATTTGTGATGAAATGCCCACTTGGGCGAGTTTGGCACGCTGTGTATCGGCTTGGGCTTGTGTTTTGAATGCACCCATTTGCACAAAATAGTTGCCACTTGTCTTGCCTTCCAAAATATCTTGCGGAGACGGCTTGGCTGATTTTTCAGGCTGTTTCGCTGGTTTTTCGGGCGTTTTTTGCGGTTTTTCCGCAGGTTTCACAGGTTTGGTTGCGGGTTTTTTCTCTGTTTTTTGAACAGGTTTTACAGGTTTGGGTTCAACCTTTGGCTCGACAGGTGTGTCAATCACAGGGTCAGACGGCAATTCGGGTTGAGCCACTGTGTCGATAATAATCGGCTCTGCCGCAGGTTTTTCAGGCTGCGTGTCCGTAGGGGGCGGTAAATCCGTAGGTTTTTCAACAGGTTGCGTTTTACCTGCGATTTTCACTTCTGGTTGTGTGGGCGGTGTTTTTTTATCGGTAACCGCCAGCAAAATCAAAGCAATAGCGGCAACCAACACAATCGCTCCGATTAGGCGATTGCGGTTTTTGCGTTTGAGTTGTTCGTATTCTTCACGAGTATCCATTGTAGGGCTTTCCTTAATATTGTCGTGCCGACATGGTTTCGGCTACGGTATGAAATGAACCAAAAACGACTATTCTATCATTTTCGATAGTATTATTGAGTGCCGTTTCCCACGCTTTTTTTACATTGTTAAAAATAGTGATTTTATCCGCTGATACGCCAGCCCCGATTAAGGCTGCCTGAATATTTTCTGCCGTTCTGCCACGCGGCAAATCTAATGGTGCAATATACCATTCATCAAATTCTTCTTTAATAATATCAATCACTTGTTCCATATCTTTATCGGCAAGCATAGAAAAAACCGCTATTTTGCGTTGGGCAAATGGCAATTTACGCAGGTTTTTCTTTAAGGCTCGTGCCGCATGCGGATTGTGTCCCACATCTAAAACACGAATCGGTCGCCCTGCCAAAACCTGAAAACGCCCCGCATTTTCAGCCAACAACAAACCTTGCCGAATGGCTCCATTATCCACAGGCAGGCGATGAAACAAACATTCAATCACCGCCAAAGAAACAGCGGCATTGTTGAGTTGATAATCGCCCCGCAAGGCAGGAATGGGTAGGGCGTTGCGGCGTTTTGTTGAAATCTGTTTCAGGCTGCCTGAAAGATTTTCAGACGGTTGAAATTGAAAATTCCATTGTTTTTCATCTTTATACGCAATATCAAAATCTCGCTTAAACGATAATAAATGCGAGCCGATTTTTTGAGCATAATCTGTCATCGATTTAGGCGGCGGATTTTGGCCGCACACGGCAGGTTTATCGGGGCGAAAAATGCCCGCTTTTTCAAACGCCACTTGTTCCACAGTATCGCCCAAAAAATGCTGATGGTCTAAATCAACCGACACCACAGCCGCCACATCGCTGTCCCAAGCGTTTGTTGCGTCTAATCGTCCGCCTAAACCCACTTCCAAAATCATTACATCAACTTGTTTTTGCATAAAAATCAGCACAGCGGCGAGTGCGTTAAATTCAAAATAGGATAGGGCGGTTGTGCCGCGAGATTGTTCAATTTTTTCAAAGGCTTGAATAATAGTATTATCATCAACAGGCTTGCCATTTATGGCAATGCGTTCGTTAAACCGCAACAAATGCGGACTGGTGAGCGTGCCAACCTTGTAACCTGCTTCGCGATAAATCGCCGTCAAAAACGCACACACCGAGCCCTTGCCATTCGTGCCGCCGACACTAATCACAGGGCAAGCAGGGTGTAACGCCATAGCGTTTTTAACCTGTGTGATTCGTTCCAAACCCAAATCAATCTTACCGCCATAAACCCCGTCTTCTAAATCGGTAAGCCATTCTTCTAACGATTTTTGTTGTGTTGTCATCGGTTTTTTCCTGTTGATAATGCGTTTCAGGCAACCTGAATGCGTGTTCAAGCATATAAAAAAGAATGGCGGATTATATCAGGTGAAACAAATATACGAAAAATGAAAATATTGATTGTGTATGATAAAAAAATGGTTTAACTCCGCCTTACGGCTCGTAGAAACTTCGGTTTGATTGCTTCGCAATCCACTTTAACAAACTGCGTTTGTTAAAGGTTGATACTTCGTATCAACTAAACCTTGTTTTCAGGCTGCCTGAACGGGCAATATCAATTTGACATATCATTATTTTTCATATAGAATTTTGCTCTTTTCAAACCTTGCTTTCCGTTTTTTCGCATAGCGGAAAGTTTTTAAATAGCCATAAGGAGCATTTATGCGACATTACGAAATCGTTTTTATCGTGCATCCTGACCAAAGCGAGCAAGTGTCCGCTATGGTCGAACGCTACAAAAACACCATTACTGAAAAAGGTGGTGTGATTCACCGTTTGGAAGACTGGGGTCGCCGTCAGTTGGCTTACCCCATCAACAAATTGCACAAAGCACATTATGTTTTGATGAACATTGAATGCACACCTGAAACTGTGGAAGAAATTGAAACCGCTTTCCGCTTTAATGATGCGGTGTTGCGTCATTTGACCATCAAAATGAATCATGCTGAAACTGCGGCTTCGCCGATGATGAAAGAAGAAAAAAGCAAAAATCTTCTAACAGGTCAAACAGGCGGTCGTCAAACCGAAACGGTGGCAGTGGAAGTTACTGAAACCGTTGTGGTGGAAGAAGCATAAGTTTTGAGCAACAATATCTGTTTAGAAGCCGTGATTATCGCACTCGAACCTGTGCGATATACACCCAGCGGCACACCTGTTTTAAGTTTGCTTTTGGAACACAAGTCCGAACAAATCGAAGCAGGACAAAGCCGCAAAACTGCTTTTACGCTATCTGCCAAGCAGATTAACCCACAAAACAACACTTGGCATGTGGGCGATAAGGTAAAAGTAGCAGGCTTTTTGAATAGCAAAAGTCTTCGCAATCCTGAACTGATATTGCATATACAACGAATTGAACGAATTGAATAAAGGTTAAACAAATGGCACGACAAACATTTAAACGCAAAAAATACTGCCGCTTTACCGTTGAAGGCATTAAAGAAGTCGATTACAAAGCGGTTGATATTTTAAAAGATTTTATCGCCGAAAACGGCAAAATCATTCCTGCCCGCATTACAGGCACCAAATCGTATTATCAACGCCAACTTTCTACCGCCATTAAACGGGCAAGATTCTTGGCATTGTTGCCTTACACCGACCAACATAAATAATAAGGAGACACCATTATGCAAATTATTTTGTTAGAAAAAGTCGGTTCTTTGGGCGTTTTGGGCGATGTGGTGAATGTGAAAAACGGCTACGCACGCAATTATTTGATTCCACAAGGCAAAGCCAAACGCGCTAATAAAGAAAACTTGGCAGAATTTGAAGCACGCCGTGCAGAATTTGAAGCCCGTCAAGCAGAAATCTTGAAAGCCGCTAATGACAGCAAAGAAAAATTAGACGGTCAAACCATTACCATTGCTCAAAAAGCAGGTATGGACGGCAGATTGTTCGGCTCGGTTACCACTTCTGATATTGCTCATGCGGCACAAGGTTTGGGCGTGGAAATTGCTCGCTCAACCGTTCGCTTGCCTGACGGTCCTTTGAAAGCAGTTGGCGAATACGACATTGAAATCGCTTTGCACCACGACGCAGTGGCAAATGTGAAAATCGCCGTTGTGCCTTTGGACGATAAATAATTTTGATTGTGGGGGTATGCTTGAAAATCATCTTTCAGGCAGCCTGAAAATCTAAAAATCAAGACGCTTTCGATTGTGTTTTATCGAAAGCGTTTTTTTGCTTTTCAGGCAGCCTGAAAATTATGCTTTTCTTTTGCATTGCAAAATGAATTGTGCGATTTTATATTGCACTGCAATGCGTTTCCAAAACGCAGCATTTTTTATATAATCTATTGATTTAGTGTAATAAAAAAATTTTCAGGCTGCCTGAAAAATAGGCGTAAAAATTATTTTATTGTTTAATAACAATGCAGTGCAATACAGTTTGTTCGTCATTGTTAGAAAAAAAGGAGTATCATTTTATCTCAAATAAACATACTCTGATAAAGGTGATGAAAATGTCGAAATCCAATCGTACTGCATTTATTTATCACACCGCTTGCTTGGGTCATAATATGGGTGAGGGACACCCTGAATCGCCTAATCGTTTAGCAGGTATTAAGCAACGCTTAATGGAGGAGGGTGTGTTTGGGTCTTTGTATTTGGTCGAAGCACCTGTCGGAAATACAGAAGACTGGTTGCGTGTGCATGATGAACAATATGTCAAAGCCTTGTTTGATTCTGCACCAACCACAGGAACAAACCGTTTGGATAGCGATACCGCAATGAACAGCGGCACCATTCCTGCCATTCAATATGCCACAGGAGCAGTGGTTAAAGCAGTGGATATGGTGATGAATGACGAAATTCTTAACGCCTTTTGTGCCATTCGTCCGCCCGGACACCATGCAGGTCGTGATTTTCCAATGGGTTTTTGCTTTATCAATAATGTTGCTGTGGCAGCAGCCTATGCTATGGAAAAATACAATCTGTCGCGTGTGCTGATTGTGGATTTTGATGTTCATCACGGCAACGGCACGGAAGATATTTTCAAAGACGATGAGCGGGTGATGTTTCTGTCGGTCTTCCAACACCCATTTTTCCCATACAGCGGCGACAAACAAATTGGCACTAACCCCAATATTATTGGTATGCCTATGCCCGAAGGCACAGGCGGTTTAGAATTTCGCGAGAAGTTTTTGGAAGAGTGGTTGCCCAAAATCAACGAGTTTCAACCTGAAATGGTGTTTATCAGTGCAGGTTTTGACGCACACAGTGATGACGATATGGGCAGTTTCACCTTTACCGAAGCCGATTTTGCGTGGATTACGCGTCAATTAAAATGCTGGTCGAAGAAAAATTGCAACGGTCATTTGGTGTCGGTGTTAGAGGGCGGCTACGATGTTGATCCATTGTCCCGTGCCGCAACCGCACACATTCGCACACTGCTTGACCAAGAGGCATGCAGTCAAGCCGTTCAGGCAGCCTGAAAGGTTTTAAAAGCGTTAAAAAAGGACTTGAAATTCAAGTCCTTTTTTTAGATTAAGTTTTTCAGGTAGCCTGAAAATGAGATTAAAAAGCATGAGCAACAAAAGTTGCTTATGCCATAATTAGATAATTACCAGCCTGAATTATGATGCCTGCAATATATTTGGTTGCCTATTTGTTGGCAAGTGCTTGTTGAGTTTTGCCTGTTCCTGTTCCAGTTTTGATTTCTTTGCATATTTTGCATAAGTTGTGTTGCTTGTTGATAGGACTGGGCTTGTTGTTGAAAACCCTGTGCTATATTATTCATCGATTGCTGTAATTGTAGCATTGCTATTCTTTTTTCTTCTTGTTGTCGATGAAAATGTGCCACTGCTTCTGGTGGTAATGGATTAAGGGTATGTGAAAAATTGTTATTTTTATCATAACAATAAATCGTATTAGGATAATTGTTGTCCCATGTTTGTTTTGGACACGGTGTTGAAGTGTAATAGAGTAATCCATTGTGTCCTGCTTGAAAATATCCTGTATAGGTATTACAAGCACTTAACAAAACCGAAATAGCACTAACGGCAACAAGTGTTATTATTTTCATCATTTAACTCCTTTTATATGAACAGGAAAAAAATGTTTCTTTTGGGTGTCTAAATAAAATTCAGCGTCTTTTTCAAACAGTTCAGGTGTATATTCACAAGGTTTAGAACCGATTGCACCTTTAAAGGCTCTATCAGGAAATGGGATAGAAGAAAGAAATAAGTCAGGTTGATTTTGTTGTATTTCTTGAATGTATTTTTCTAATTCATTTTGTTCATCAGGATTGATTGCTCGAATTTTTCCAAAACAATGTTTATATCGTAGTGTATTAAAATCAAGATAAACATAATCATCAATTAAACATTTAATTTTTTTCATAATGGTTTCCTTATATGAATAAATAGGGGTGCGAAAAAATTTTCGTACAAGCGTCCTTTGTCAAGGACGCTTGTAATAGTACTATTACAACAAACACTGGAAGACAAAAGAAAAAAACGCCTTGCGGCGTGAGCGTTTGTCTTGGGTGTTTCAGGCTACCTGAAATATCATACAAAAAAAGATACTGTCATTGCGAGCATTGCCAAAGGTAATGCGTACGCAATCTCCTTGCTATGGAAAACGGCAATGAGAAAATGATTTTAGGTAACAGACAGGGTTTTTTGCATTGCCGTTTTTGGGATAGATTTGTTTTCTATGAGCCGTGAGATTACTACGCATTAACTTTGTTAATGCTCGTAATGACAGTAATTTTTTTGCATGGCGTTTTTTCCTGCACGGGAAGTGCTGCCCCTGCACGGGAAGTGCTTTCAGGCAGCCTGAAAGATTGATTTACCCAATTTTTGAACCGTTTTTCGCCTTGCTATCCACACTCAACAGGAATAATTTGCCGTCTGATGACGCAGACAACAACATACCTTCGCTCACGCCGAATTTTGCCATTTTTCTGGGGGCGAAATTGACGACGGCGATGACTTTGCGTCCGACTAATTCTTGTGGATTTGGATAACTTTGGGCAATGCCTGAAAAAATGGTGCGTTGTTCAAAGCCTAAATCTATTTGAAATTTCAATAACTTATTGCTTCCTTCAACCGCTTCGCAGGATAACACTTCGCCCACGCGCATATCGACTTTGGCAAAATCGTCAAAGGAAACGGTTTCGGCAACAGGCTCGAAATCGCTTGCTTTTTCAGCGGTAGTAACAGGGGCTGCCTGAATACTTTGTTTGTTGGCTGCCAACAATTTGTCGATTTGGGCTTGCTCTACGCGTTTCATTAAGTGATTGTAATCGTTGATTTTATGGTTTTCAGGCAGCGTCTCTAATGCGTTTTGCCATTGCAGGGCAGGAATATTCAAAAATTCAGCCACAGCAAGAGAAGTCGCAGGCAAAATCGGCGATAAATACACGCTTAAAATTTTGAATGCGTTCATCAGTACCGAACACACTTCATGCAGTTTTTCGTCCGCTCCGTCTTGTTTTGCCAATTCCCACGGCTTGTTTGCGTCCGTGTATTCATTCACCATATCTGCCAAAAGCATAATCTCACGCAAAGCCCGTGCGTATTCTCGTTCTTCATAAAATGAAGCAATTTCTTCTGCTTTCGCTTGTAAATTTGCAATCAGTGAATGGTTTGCAACATTTTTCAGGCTGCCTGAAAAGCGTTTTTTAATAAAGCCCGCACTTCTTGCGGCAATGTTGATGTATTTGCCCACTAAATCGCTATTCACACGATTGATAAAGTCTTGCAAATTCAAGTCTATATCTTCGATTTTGCTGTTTAATTTAGCAGCAATGTAATACCGCAACCATTCAGGATTTAAGCCTTGTTCCAAATAAGATTTGGCGGTGATAAATGTGCCACGCGATTTGGACATTTTATGCCCATCAACCGTTAAAAAGCCGTGTGCAAACACCGCAGTTGGCGTGCGGTAGCCTGAAAATTTCAGCGTTGCTGGCCAAAATAAGGCGTGAAAATACAAAATATCTTTGCCGATAAAATGCACCATTTCTGCGTCTGAATTTGGATTCAACCATTCGTTAGCGTCAATGCCTATGCGGTCGCACAAGTTTTTGAATGACGCAAAATAACCAATCGGAGCGTCCAACCACACATAAAAATATTTATTTTCGGTGTCTGGAATTTCAAAGCCAAAATAGGGTGCGTCTCGCGAAATATCCCAATTTTGCAAACCGCCGTCTATCCATTCTTTCATTTTATTTAAGGCTTCGGGCTGCAAATGGGCTTGTTTTTTGCCGTTTGCCAAAACGCTTTCGCCGTTAGTCCATTCACGCAAAAAATCTTCGCAGGACGATAAATCGAAAAAATAATGTTCAGACGATTTCAAAACAGGTGTAGCCCCCGACACTGCCGAATACGGATTTTTCAATTCAGTGGGCAGATATGTTGTGCCGCATGCTTCGCAGTTGTCGCCATACTGGTCTTTTGCACCGCATTTAGGACATTCACCTTTGACAAAACGGTCGGGCAAAAACATTTGTTTTTCAGGGTCGAACAACTGTTCAATGGTTTTAACAGTGATTTTGCCGTTGGCTTTTAAGGCTTTATAAATGCCTTGACTAAACGCCTTATTTTCAGGCGAATGTGTGCTGTAATAATTGTCGTAACCAATTAAAAAACCAGTAAAATCCGATAAATGCTCTTGACGCACTTTTTCAATCATCTCTTCGGGGGCTACGCCCATTTTTTGAGCGGCAAGCATCACAGGCGTGCCGTGCGTGTCGTCCGCACACACATAAAAACAGGTGTGATTTCGCATTTTTTGAAAACGCACCCAAATATCGGTTTGAATATGCTCCACCATATGCCCCAAGTGAATACTGCCGTTGGCATAGGGCAGGGCGGAAGTAACTAAAATTTTTCGTTGTGTCATTTTGCTTGGTTCTTGAATGAGAAAACTGGTTATTATAAACGATAGAAAACATTTCAGGCTGCCTGAAAGATAAAAAAACCGCTTGTTTTATAGCGGTTTTTTTTAGGTGTTATGATTTCAGTCATCCTGAAACCCCCATTCGTTTTAGCACTTCATCTTTGCCTAACAGGGCTAACACTGCGTCAATAGACGGGGTTTTGGCTGTGCCACATACTAACAGCCGCAAGGGCATGCCCAACTTGCCCATTTTAATGCCTTCGGTGTCACAAAAGGGTTTGAATAGGGCGTGGATATTGTCTGCCGTCCAGTCGTTTTCAGGCAGCCCTTGCAGTAATGTAGCAAAACGGTTCATTCTATTAGGTGCGTCTTCGTCCCAGTGTTTGGCGGTCTCTTCCGCTGTGGGCGTGCTTTTGCGGTAGAAATACAAACATTCATCAGCCAAAGCGTTTAAGTCTTGTACGCGTTCTTTAACTAATTGAATAATCGGCACTAAATCAATGCTATCAGGGTTTTCAATGCCTTTTTCTTTCAGCCTGCCTGAAATTAATTTCGCTAATTCGCCGTTGTCGGTATCTTTAATGTGTTGAGCATTCAACCACAGCAGTTTTTCGCGATTGAACCTGCCCGAAGCAGGGCTGACGGCTTTTAAGTCAAACCATTCTACAAATTGCTGCATGGTGAAATATTCGTCATCGCCATGTCCCCAGCCCAAGCGTGCCAAGTAATTGAGCATAGCGGCAGGCAAAATGCCTTGACGGTCGTAATCAACCACGCTTACCGCGTCGCGGCGTTTGGACATTTTCGCACCGCTTTCGTTCAAAATCATCGGCAGGTGTGCGTATTGCGGAATTTCTGCCCCTAATGCTTGTAATATATTGATTTGTTTGGGTGTATTATTCACATGGTCATCGCCACGAATGACCTGCGTAATACCCATATCCCAGTCATCAACCACAACGCAAAAATTATAAGTGGGCGAGCCGTCTGCTCGGGCGATAATTAAATCATCTAACTCACTGTTGTTAATCGAAATTTCGCCTTTAACCAAATCGTGCCACGAAGTTGTGCCGTCAAGCGGCATTTTAAACCGCACCACAGGCTGAATATCCGCAGGAATTTCAGGCAGCCTTTTGCCCGCTTCGGGTCGCCAACGGCGGTCATAGGTAAAGCCGCCGCCTTGTGCTTCGGCTTTTTGCCGCATTTTTTCCAACTCTTCTTTGGAGCAGTAGCAATAATAAGCCGCTCCTTCGTCTAACAGTTTTTGGATAATTTCTTTATATCGATCAAAACGATGCGTTTGATAAAACGGCCCTTCGTCATAATCCAAACCCACCCACGCCATACCGTCCAAAATGGCTTTCACCGATTCGGGCGTGGAGCGTTCCAAGTCGGTATCTTCAATACGCAAAATAAATTTACCGCCCATTTTGCGAGCATAAGCCCAAGAATAAAGAGCCGTGCGAACACCGCCGATATGTAAAAATCCAGTCGGACTGGGCGCAAAACGCGTGCGAACTGTGCTGTTCATTGTGTATTCCTATAAAAAATAATGTTTCAGGCTGCCTGAAATAAGCGTAAAAGGCATAATGGTAGCAAAATTAGAGCGTACAGGATATTTTTTTACTTATATTTGTTCTAAAAAAATGCAATCCATTTTTCTTTTTATGCCAAAATCATCTATTTTTGATAATGAAGTAATGTTTGTTATTTTAAGTTTTAAACTATCAATAATAATTATTTCACTTTCTTCCAAAGTTTCAATATTAACAGGAAGACATTTTGTTTTTTGGTTTAGTTTTATTATCCATAAACATTCTTTTTCTTCTTGAATAGCATGAAGACTGGCAGTATAAGGGTCAATGGTAGTAGAAAAAATTTCCATAGTAGTTATTTCATCGCCTATTTTAGGACTATCAGACAGAAAAATACCGCCGTGAAAAATAGTTTGGTTTTCATCTAAAAAAAATTCAATATCTTTTAATTCATCTTTTATTTTGTTCGTATCTTTATCCTTTTCATCTTTGACATAACGATAAGTGTAAGGATATGAATCTTCACTCAATTTTGGAGATTTTTCTTTCCAAGTGCAGAATTTTTCATAAGTGATTTTATCTAAATCAGTATTATTTAACCCCCCAAAAGTTTTTAAAACAAAATCTTCATATGATTGATATTGTTGAGAATCTGATTTGAAAGGAAAAATTGATTTGTCTGTATTTTCTAATAATATCATTAGTATATTTCCAAATTGATAAAAACAATTTTCAAATAAAAAAATTGTCATTAAATATAACTTATTTTGAAATTTTTGCTGTTTGTTTTTCTATTTTTTGCAATGATGATATAGGTTTCAGGCAGCCTGAAAGTAAAATTGTTTTTCTTGCAATGAAGAATTCCCTGCACGGGAAGTGCTTTCAGGCAGCCTGAAAGAAACTATCCCATTTGTTTGCCCATTTCAATCGAGCGATTTTGGCAAGCCATTACCGCTTGTTGGATGATTTTATCGGTTTGGGCATTTTCAAATACCGCTAATGCGGCGGCGGTTGTGCCGCCTTTGGAAGTTACTTTGCGTTGCAATTCGCCAAAATCTTCGCCTGATTGCTCGGCTAATTGTGCCGAGCCGATAAAGGTTTGCAAAACCGATTGCCGTGCCTTGTCTTGTGGCATGCCCAAATCGCAGGCTGCCTGAAACAGGGCGTTCATTAAATAAAACACATACGCAGGGCCGCTGCCTGAAATGGCGGTGATGGTGTGTAAATCGTCTTCGTTTGCAACCCAAACCGTTTTGCCCACAGCGTTCATAATGGTTTGGGCTAATGATTTATCATCTGCTGAAACAGCGGTGTCGGCAAATAATCCAGCCATGCCCATACCGATTTGAGCAGGCGTGTTGGGCATAATACGCACAATCCGCCGTGTACCGTTTAACCAGCCAGACAGCGTACCACAACTTAAACCTGCGGCAATCGACAGCACCAACGCCCCATTTGTTTGCACGCTTTGCAAAGCGTTTTGCATATCCTGCGGTTTGACGGCAAGCAGTAAAATATCGTCCGCCGTTAAAGCGGGTAGGGCGTTTTCTACCGTAATATCAAATGCTTGCCGCAAAAATGCTTGCCGCTCTTCGTTTTGTTCTGCCACAAACAAGGCAAAATCGCCGTTATTTTTTAAGCGAGAAAGTAGGGCGGCACACATATTACCGCCGCCAAGAAAGTATATGTTTTTCATAATATTATCCTTAAATATTTATAGTCGGTTCATACTAAAAACATACGGCGTTGGTTCGCCTTGCCGTATTATTTTATACTGTCAAAGGCAAACCTTCTTGTCTGCTTTTCTCCTGAACCAACTATCAGTTTCAGGCAGCCTGAAACTAATCCTTATTGCGTACCCCTGTTTCGCGTCTGGCTTCCCAGTGTTTTTTGCCGTCTAATTCCACACGAATTAAATGCACGGTGTGTTTTTTGCCGTCTGCGGTCATGGTGATAATTGCAGGCACATTGGCAAAGTCAGGGGCAAAACTGAATTCGTATTCGGTGCTGCTGCCTTCGCGTTCAAAGGGTAGAGACAACAGCCGCAACTTGCCTTCGCCTGTATCGAAGACGCTTTCTTTCATACCGTTTTGGGCATTTTCGGTATGATATTCATAAATTTTTTTGCCGTTGGTTACCCACACTGTGTCGGGCATATTGCCGCCGTTAATCGCCACTTGCCACGCCCACGAGAATAAGTCATACGCAGGCGTTTGGGCAAAGTCGATTGCGTCTGTGCTTTGTGTGGGTTCTTCGCCTTGTCCAAAGCGTACCACGCCGTTTTCTCGATCAAACACCGCAGACGCATACACTTTGCCTTTGCGTTTGTCGATATAGGTGTGGGGAATTAGGTTGTTACCATCAATCGTGCCTGATATTTCAAATTCGCGTTTATTAAAGGGAATGTGAAAAGCGGCGTAAATGGTATAGTTCTGCCCGTCTCGTTGGTAATTCATATTGCCTGTAATGCTCATCGGCCCTTCGTATTTCAGTTTGGCAGAGTTGGGAAATTGCGGTGCTAACGCTTCTTGCGGACAAATTTCGTCCGCTTGGCAATGCGGATTGTTGCCCACTAACTGTTTTTCTTCTAATAAATTGTGTAGGGGGTCTGTGTTTTCTTCTTCCACAATTTGTGGCGTAACTTCTTCTTCTTCAACAGGTTTGAGAATTTCTTCAATCGGTTTTTCCACTTCTTCTTTTTCAAGCGGTTTTTCTTCGACTATTTTTTCAGGTTGCGGTTTTTCTTCTGCCACAGGTGGTTGTTGTTTATCCACTTTGGGCGGAGCATTTTTGGGTTTGGGAGCGACTGCCGCTGGCGGCGGTGCGACTTCTGGCACGGCAGGCGGGGCTTGTTCTAACGAAAATTGCCGCATGACAATCGTGGGCGTTTTGACTTCGCTTAATTTGGGGGTAGGGCGGATTATGCCCGACACGCCAAAGCCGATATGCACCGCCAAAGATAAAATAATGGCGATGATAAATGGGCGGTACTCGGCTTTAATCATCAACCTTGCCCTAATAAAAAGGCGTTTTCATCGCTGTGCGACACATTCACTACCTTGCCGTTTTCTAATTTCAGGCTGCCTGAAACAAAATCTGCTACCGCTTGTGGGTAAATTTTATGCTCGCATTTCAAAACGCGTGCCGCAAGCGTGTCGGCGGTATCATTTTGCAAAACAGGCACGGCGGCTTGGGCAACAATCGCACCGCTGTCTAATTCTTCGGTTACAAAATGCACCGTGCAACCTGCTAATTTGCAACCTGATTTAATCGCTTCTTCATGCGTGTGCAAACCCTTGAAAGACGGCAATAAAGACGGGTGAATATTCAATAATCTGCCTTCAAAATGACGACAAAACGCAGGCGACAAAATTCGCATAAAGCCTGCCAAAACCACCAAATCAGGTTTGTAGCCGTCTATGAGTATCGCCAAATCCATATCAAATTCGGCACGGTTTTTAAATTCTTTATGATTCAAAACGGCAGTGGCAATGCCTTTTTCCTTTGCCCACGCCAAACCTGCCGCGTCTGGCACATTAGCAATCACCGCCGCAATATGTGCGTTAGGAATATTGGCATTCACAATCGCCTGCATATTACTGCCGCGTCCAGAAATTAAAATAACAATGTTTTTCATATTGTTCAGGCTGCCTGAAAAGTGAGTTAGGACAATATTTTAGCGTAAAACCTGTGTGTTGAGATAGGATAAACAATAAATTATCTATGCGTTTTATTGCGGTGAAGTGTAAAATGGCAACTTTGATTATTTCAATTCAAAGGAAAACAGCACATGTTTGGTAAAGCAGGATTAGGCGGCTTGATGAAACAAGCCCAGCAAATGCAAGACAATATGAAAAAAGCCCAAGAAGAATTAGGCAGTATCGAAGTTTTGGGCGAAGCAGGAGCAGGCATGGTGAAAATTACCATGTCCTGTCATCATGTGGTCAAACGCGTGGATTTGGATAAATCGCTTTTGGGCGATGATAAAGAAATGTTAGAAGACTTAATCGCCGCCGCTCTCAATGACGCAGTGCGTAAAGTCGCTGAAAAAAGTGCCGAACATTTGGGTCAAGTTACCAAAGGCTTAAAATTACCTGCGGGTATGGAAAATATGTTTGGTTAAGCACTGTTTCGTTACAATCTATGTTTCAGGCAGCCTGAATATTGTTTTTCAAGCTGCCTGAAACTTATCAATGGGAACTTCTAAAAATTAAAAAACAGATAGACAAGCGATTTTTTTATCACACGCACTTGGAAATTTAACGCAATTTCTATTCAATCATATTTAATAATTTATTGTTTATTATAAAGGGGAACTTCTAAAAATTGATTTTCAGGTAGCCTGAATTTAAACTATGTGTCAAAAGCGAGACTTGAACGAAGTTCAGGTCGTGGCAATCCAGTTCAAACCGATAGGTTTGAACCCAACGCCGTAAGGCGTTGTAACGCACTGTTTCTTTTACCATTTAGGTAACCTGAAAAGCATAATACAACGGCGTTAAAACGCCTTGCGGCGTTTGTTTTGCCTAACGGCA
The DNA here is from genome assembly GCA_017458185.1 of Neisseriaceae bacterium. Lineage (GTDB taxonomy): Bacteria > Pseudomonadota > Gammaproteobacteria > Burkholderiales > Neisseriaceae > RGIG9985. The sequence continues at coordinate 107,827 of JAFTFY010000002.1, read as the reverse complement.
AAACATAGATTGCCACGATTTTTCCTGCGGAAAAATCTCGCAATGACACTCAAATTTTTAATTTTTAGAAGTCTCCAAAGATTTTTCGTTAGAAAAATCAAATCCGTGTAACATTTAAAAAATATTGATTATGGCAAAATCGAATGACTCATTAAGCAATTTAATTACCGCACTCAAAGCCTTGCCGAATGTGGGGACAAAATCCGCACAACGCATTGCCTATCACCTATTGCAACACAATCGGGCAGGGGCAGAACGCATTGTGGCAACATTGTCGGACGCTTTGGCAAAAGTGCGTCATTGTCGCTTGTGCAATACTTTTTGCGAAGATGAACTGTGCCGCATTTGTGCCGATGAAAAACGAGACGCCACGCGTTTGATGATTGTCCAAATGCCTGTGGATATTGCAGGCATGGAAGACGCACACTGCCATGACGGACACTATTTTGTGCTGATGGGACACATAGACCCCACACAGGGCAAGGATTTGGGGCATATTGAATTAGAAAAATTAGTGCAACGCATTGCCGATAATCCCATTGAAGAAGTCATCATCGCCACTAATTTCACCGCACAAGGCAATGCTACGGCTTTTGTGTTATACGAAATTCTAAAACAATATCCTTGCAAAATCAGTCGCTTATCACACGGAATGCCTTTGGGCGGCGAAATCGAATACATAGACGCAGGCACTTTGGCTCAATCGGTATATGAACGCAAAAGGTTGAAAGATTAAGTCGTTTAGCGTTTTCAGGCAGCCTGAAAAAAACGGAAGTTTCAATAACTTCCGTTTTTGCGTATCAAGTATCAGTTTTACTCACCCAAAATCATCGAACCCACGCCTGAATCGGTGAAGATTTCCAGCAACAATGCGTGTGGGACGCGTCCGTCAATAATATGCACCGCTTTTACGCCGTGTGTGGCTGCGTCCAAGGCAGACGCAATTTTCGGCAGCATACCGCCTGATAGCGTGCCGTCTGCCACCAATTCATCAATGCGTTTGGGCGTTAAGTTGGTGAGCAGGTTGCCGTCTTTATCCAACACGCCAGGGGTGTTGGTCATCAGCAACAGTTTTTGGGCTTTGAGTTCTTTGGCTAATCGTCCTGCCACTAAATCAGCGTTGATATTAAACGCTTCACCACCCATACCTACGCCAATCGGGGCAATCACAGGAATGTAGCCGCGTTCGACCATATTGCGAATAATGGTGCCGTCAATTTCATCAACCGTGCCGACTTGCCCAATATCCACGCCATTTCGTTCAGGCGTGTTGATAAACAATTTTTTTGCACGCAAAAAATGACCGTCTCGTCCTGTTAAGCCAATCGCTTTACCGCCGTGCTGGTTTAAGAGCGAGACAATTTCTTTATTTACCGAGCCGCCTAACACCATTTCCACAATGTCCATAGTTTCACGGTCGGTAACCCGCATACCTTGCACAAACTCGCCTTTTTTGCCCACTTTTTCTAACATACCGTTAATTTGCGGGCCGCCGCCATGCACCACAACGGGGTTAATGCCCACTAATTTCAAGAGAGCAACATCTTTGGCAAAGCCTTCTTTGAGCGAATCGTCCGTCATCGCATTACCGCCGTATTTAATCACCAAAGTCCAGCCCGCAAACTTGCGAATATAGGGCAGGGCTTCGGACAAAATCGCCGTCTTCACCGCAGGAGAAATGTTTTCAGGCATGTTGATATTCCTTTTGTGTCGAGAAAATAATGGTGAATATTAGCACGGTTTTACAGTGAGCGGTGAGTAGTGAGCCGCAGTAGGGTGGGCTTCCCAGCCCACCAAACAAGCCGCAGGCTTGTCTGTAAATCGTTTCAGGCTGGCTGAAAAATTTTCTAATAATTATTTTACATCGCCCCTATCGGGGCGTTTGGTGGGCTGGGAAGCCCACCCTACGACTGCTCACTATTCATACGGTTTTTCATTATTATTTTGAGCGGTTTGTTGTTGATTGTACGCCATTTGGCACACATCTTTGCCGACACACCATTCGCCAGACAGTTGCATGCTTTCTCGCAACACTTCTTCGGCGTTGCAACCCGATAGTGCCAATAGGTGCAGAATATCGGTCAGCAATTTTTGCTGAAATTCAGCCCAATGGTCAAACGAAGTGGCTGTGTGGCTAATGCGTATTTGCGAAAACAGTTGTGTGGCGTGTTGTGCGTTAAACAGGGCATAGCCTTGTTCTTCTGCCAAATGCAACTGCGTGAAATAATTGTTGTCATCAACCGTTTCGCAATATTGCTCGATAATGTGCTTTTTGGCGTTTGTCCAGCGGTGTTGATATTTGAACGCAAACAAACACAACAAATTGATAATATCGGCATTTTCGCAATTTTGCAGTGTCGGTGCTTCTGTGTATTTAATGACAGGTTGCACTTCTTTTTTGCGACCTAAATGAATTTCGGTATTTTTCGCCTTGTTGTAAGCGGCGGTTGCTTGTTTGGTGAAATTTTTGAGTTTTTCACTATTTTTAATTTTTTGAAACATCGCATTTTCTCTTGATTTGTTGTTGTTGATATTTTTAGCATACACTACTCTTCTTAGATATGCCTAATGTTTCGCAGATAAAAATGAAATTTTGCCAATTTTTGCAACATATAGGTCGATTGATAGCAAAATCCATCAGTGTTAATTCACCTTGCTGTGTTATTTATTGCCTGCGGTTTCAGTGCCTTGATAGTTTGTGCTTTGAATCAATTATAAGAAATCTATCTATCAAGGCTACCTGAAATTTACAGCATAGGATTAAATCGTTCGGCTTCTTTGGCTTTAACTGCATTTAAAAACGACTGTACGAAGCGTTGTAATCCTATTTTTTCGTCATCGGTAATGGTGAGTGTGCCATTTGCCCAATCTTGTTCTTTAATCGTTACGCCGCAGGAGTGTTCATTCACCACTTGGGTGCGGATAAATGTTAAAAGTTGTTCCATAGTATGACGCACCGCAACACCTCCGCCTGCGGCTGCCGAAGTTACGGCGGTTATGCGATTGTGAATAAACGATTCACCACGACTGTTTTTAGGATTAATCGAACGAGAAAGCCAGTCGATTAAGTTTTTCAAGCCACCTGGTGAAAAGCCGTTGTATTCTGGGGTGATGAAAAATAAAGCGTCTGATGCAATAATATCGCGGCGAACTCGCTCCACAGACGGCGGCGGCGGATAATCGTTATCTTGACTAAAAATCGGTATGTTTTGCCATTCCAATTCTTTAACTTCTTGATTTAATTCGTTAAAAATAGTTTTAATGTGTTGCAATAGTTGGCTATTAAAACCATTTTTATGGGTTGAACCGTTGATTAACAATATGTTTGCCATAATTAAAAATCCTTATATGTGTTTGTATGATGATAGTTTAATAAAATAGATTATGTGTGTTCATATTTTTTAATTATAAGAATATAAATAAAAGTTTCAGGCAGCCTGAAACCTTTCATTTCATCACAATATAACTTTTTATTCTATCAATAAAACTTATCAATCTTTGTGTTTTTTAATAAAAAGTCTATTATGTCATCAAGATTATTTGATAACGAAAGGTTTTGACGATGAGTAAAAAAATCATTCACTTTAATGCGTTCGAGATGAACTGCATTTCGCATTTATCGCCTGGTTTGTGGCGTTATCCTGGCGACTGGGCTTTGCGTTATAAAGACATTGAATATTGGCAAAATCTCTCTCAAATTGCCGAAAAAGGCTTATTTGATGCGATTTTTATTGCCGATGTGATTGGCGTTTATGACTTATACAAAGGTTCGGACGAAGCGGCGTTACGCACGGCTTTGCAAACGCCTGTCAATGACCCTGTGCAGTTGGCAGCGATTGGGGCGGCGGTTACTAAAAATCTTGGTTTTGGCATTACCGCAGGCGTGCCGTTTGAACACCCATTTCCGTTCGCACGCCGTCTTTCTACGCTTGACCATTTAACCAAAGGGCGTGTCGGCTGGAATATTGTTACGGGCTATTTGCCGTCTGCCAATCGTTCTATGGGTTCGGTTGAAGCACCGCATGACGAACGCTACGACCAAGCGGACGAGTATTTGGAAGTGTTGTATCGCTTGTTGGAAGGCTCTTGGGAAGATGATGCGGTGATCTTAAACCGTGAAACAGGGCAGTTTGCCGACCCTGCGAAGATTCATCATATTATTCATCACGGCAAATACTACGATGTGGAGGGCATTCACATTTGCGAACCGTCCATTCAACGCACGCCTGTATTGTTTCAGGCAGGCAATTCTACGCGTGGTATGAAGTTTGCGGCGGAAAATGCCGAAGCGATTTTCATCGCCCCGCCCACCAAAGAATATGCGAAAACGGCGGTTAAAAATGTGCGTGAAGCCTTGATTCGTGCAGGACGACAGCCAGATGACGCAAAAATTTATATTTTAGCCACCGTGATTACCGATCAAACGGACGCTTTGGCAGAAGCAAAATATAAAGATTTGTTGTCATACGCCTCCGAAGAAGGTTCGTTAGTTATCAATTCAGGCTGGTTAGGCACGGATTTATCCCAATACGATTTGGACGCACCGCTGAATAAAATCCAGTCCAATGCGATTCGCGCCCAAGTGGAAGCCTTATCCAACAGCACCACCGAAGACGGCAGAGTTTGGACGCTACGAGATTTAATCAAACTATCAGGCATTGGCTGTCAAGGCATCAAGATTGTGGGCGGTGCAAAAACGGCTTCCGACCAAATTGAAGAATTGATTGATTACTCTGGTGCAGACGCAATCAATTTGGGTTACGCCACAACACCTGGCACACACGCCGATGTGGTTGAATTTGTCGTCCCTGAATTGCAAAAGCGTGGGCGTTATCAAACCGAATACGCCGAAGGTTCGTTACGCCATAAATTATTCGGTAAAGGCGACAGGCTGCCTGAAAACCACCGTGCGGCGAAATACCGCAAAGGCGGCGAGTTGTGGTCGGTTGATGACTATACCAATACAGGGAGAAAACGAGCGTAGATTTGCGTTCCATTTGGTTTCAGGCAGCCTGAAAGGCACTGCTATTTACCTTTCCTGTTTATTAACCACTTTCAGGCAGCCTGAAAACCACTTTTTATAGGAAGAAAAAAATGAAATTTTTCGATAATTTATTTTTCGGTGATGAATATTTCGGCTGGATTCTCTTTGCCGATTATGTTCAAACTATAAAGGATATAGATGATGACGATGCCAAATAATGCAAAAGTATTTATTCTGCACGACAATCCTGAATGGATACCGCCATTTGCGGCGGCGTTTCAAAAAGCAGGTGTTTCCTTTCAAGAATGGATTTTCCATGACGATGCAGGACATTTTCTTGATTTAGATGCAGAGCCACCGCAAGGTGTGTTTTGGTCTCGCATATCGGCTTCATCGCACACACGCAATGCAACGCACGCCAAAGAATATGCCAGAGCGGTTTTGGCGTGGTTAGAACGCTACGGACGGCGTGTCGTCAATGGTTCAGCCGTATTGGAATTTGAAGTCAGCAAAGTGCGTCAATATTTGGCGTTAAAAAAACACGGTTTCAGGGTACCTGAAACAAGTGCTGTTTTTGGCGAACGACAACTGATTGAAGTCGCTAAAAAATACACGACACCATTTATCGTCAAGCACAATCAAGGCGGTAAAGGCTTGGGGGTTCGCCGTTTTGATGATTTTGCCGATTTTGAACGCTATGTCAATAGCGTAGATTTTGAAGAACCCACAGACGGCATTACGCTGGTGCAAGAATATTTGCGTTCCCAAGAGCCGTTTATCACTCGCTTGGAATTTATCGGCGGCAAGTTTCATTATGCTGTGCGTGTGGATACTTCTGCTGGCAGTTTTCAACTCTGTCCTGCGGACGCTTGCGAAATTGACCGTCAAAACAGTCTGCCAGAACTCGCAGGTGGTGCGTGCGATATTAACGGTGCGAAAAACGGAGCGTTTTCGTATCGTGCCGAAATCACCGCCGATACGCCATTGGTGCGGCAATTAGAAGATTTTTTAGCCCAATACAAAATTGAAGTGGCAGGCGTGGAATTTATTGAAACGGCAAACGGCGAAACGGTGATTTACGACATCAACACCAACACCAACTATAACGCTGCGGTGGAAAAACAAGCCCCACAAGCGGCGGCAGATAGGATTGTCGCGTTTTTGAGTGAATTATAGATGGTAGGGTGGATTTCCAATCCACCAAGCAAACCGCAGGGTTTGCATAACAATGTAATTAACGCCTGTCGGCATTGCGGTGGGTTGAAACAGCGGCAGGCAGCAGCCAAAACCCACCCTACGGCGGACGGCAAAAGCAAAAAGTTTTCAGGCTGCCTGAAAGATATTCTGTATTGTCGTTCTCCGAATTAAGGAGATAGCCACGATTTTTTCTAACGAAAAAATCTCGCAATGACAGTGACTTTTTTCAGGCTGCCTGAAAACACGGTAGTAACAAATTTTTTCAAACAACACGGAGTAATTGATTATGAAATTCGGATATTGGTCGCCCGTATGGGGTTCTTGGTTACGCAATGTTGATGATGACCCAACACCTTGCGAATGGGAATATGTGCGTGATTTGGCGGTGAGTTTAGAAAACAAAGGTTATGAACTCACCCTTGTGCCAGAACTTAACTTAAACGACATTAAAGGACACGAAGCCCCAGTTTTGGACGCTTGGACGGTTGCCACAGGCTTGGCAGTCGCCACGCAAAAATTGGAAATTTTAGCCGCTTTGCGTCCGCAATATCATCAACTTGCCCCCACCGCCAAACGCATTGCCACCATTCAAGAAATGGCAAAAGGTCGTTTTTCCATTAACTTGGTTTCGGCGTGGTGGCAGGAAGAGGCTCGCCAGTATGGCATCAACTTCGCTCATCACGATGACCGCTACGGTTACGAAGAAGAATACATCACCGCAATGCGTGGCTTATGGCGAGAAACGCCTTTTACGCATCACGGCAAATATTTTAATTATGAAGACAGTTTCCTTTCGCCCAAACCTGTGCGAGAACCTACGGTTTATGCAGGTGGCGAAAGCGAAGTCGGTCGTGAAACCATTGCTCGCTTTGCGGACAGTTATTTAATGCACGGTCATACCATAGACGAACTCAAAGTCAAAATTGCGGATATGAAAGCCCGCAAAGAACGCTTGGGATTAGACCCTTTCCGCGTATTCGGTATGGCGGTGTATATCATCATTCGTGATAGCGAAAAAGAAGCACGCAAAGAATACGAACGCATTACCACCATTCAAAACTACGAACGCTGGGAAAATTCGCACAAGAATTTCACAGGCAACTCAACATTAGATGTGGAAGTGGCGAGAGTGGATTATTCGGTTACCAATCGTGGTTTGCGTTCCAATTTGGTTGGCACGCCAGAACAAGTCGCCGAACGCTTGCAAGAATACCAAGACGCAGGCTTGGGCGTGGTTTTGGTGCAATCTGCCCCAGTGCGTGAAGAATTGGAACGCATCGCCGAACAGGTGATACCGTTGGTGAATAAGAAATAGTCTTGGTAATTCTTTTTTAAAAGACCTGCAAAACAGGTATATATGGCATATTTCTTCGTTGAGCTTACGCTTGACATTGTAGCTTTTCTATTTGTTATGTCTTTGATTTCTGTGCTACTACGACTTGGTGCATATCCATATCTAACCAGTTTTGCAGGTGTCTCTTAAATATTTGAACTTTCACCGTTTTAAAAAGGCGGTTTTTTATTATCTACACTTATTCTCAAATCCATTTCGTTATACAATAGTCGGTTTTCTTTTTTTCACTTTCAGGCTGCCTGAAAAAGTAAATATTATGGCAAAAGCAAAACTTGGGGACGCAAAAGATATTCACACCATTTGTATTCGTGGTGCGAGAACGCATAATTTGAAGAATATTGATTTGGACATTCCACGCCGAAAGTTAGTGGTGATTACTGGGCTTTCAGGCAGCGGTAAGTCTTCGCTTGCGTTTGATACGCTATATGCCGAAGGACAGCGGCGTTATGTGGAAAGTCTTTCCGCTTATGCTCGCCAGTTTTTGCAGATGATGGATAAGCCTGATGTGGATTTGATTACAGGCTTGTCGCCTGCGATTGCGATTGAGCAGAAATCCGCTGGACACAATCCGCGTTCAACGGTTGGCACGGTAACCGAAATTCACGATTATTTGCGGCTGTTGTTTGCACGGGTTGGCACGCCGATTTGTCCTGAACATGGGGAAGAATTGTCATCGCAAACGGTGTCGCAAATGGTTGATGAAGTTTTCAGGCTGCCTGAAAACACACGGGTGATGATTCTTGCCCCTGCGGTGAAAGAACGCAAAGGTGAGTTTGTCGATTTTTTTGCCGACCTGCAAACGCAAGGCTTTGTGCGTGTGCGTTTGGACGGTGAAATTATTGAATTAGACAGCGTTCCTAAATTAGAAAAAAACATTAAACACACGATTGAAGTGGTGATTGACCGCCTGAAAGTTACTCTTGACAACAAACAACGCTTGGCAGAAAGTTTTGAAACCGCGCTGCGTTTTGGCAATGATAAGGCGGTGGCAGTGAATATGGAAACAGGCGAAGAAATGCTGTTTTCGGCGAAGTTTTCTTGTCCGCACTGTGCGTTCAGCCTGCCAGAATTAGAACCACGATTGTTTTCGTTTAATAATCCGATGGGTTCTTGCCCTGCGTGCGATGGTTTGGGGGCAGTGGAATTTTTCGACCCTGAACGGGTGGTGCTGCACCCTGAATTGTCGCTGGCGGCAGGGGCGATTAAGGGTTGGGACAAACGCAATTTGTTTTATTTTCAGATGATTCAATCGTTAGCCAAACATTATGATTTTGCGGTGGATACGCCCTTTGATCGGCTGCCTGAAAAAGTGCGTGATGTCATTTTATTCGGCTCGAAAAAAGAAGCGATTGAATTTTCATATTTAGGCGAAAATGGCAAGTCGTTCAAACGCTCGCACGCTTTTGAGGGCATTATTCCCAACTGGGAACGCCGTTATCGTGAAACCGATTCTGTCGCCGTTAAAGAAGAGTTGGCAATGGCTTTGGCTCATCGCTCTTGCCCTGAATGTCATGGGGCAAGATTGCGTAAAGAAGCCCGTTTTGTGCAAGTGGGCGGTGCGTTTTTGCATGAAATTAACGCGATGCCTTTATCGCAAACACTTGATTTTTTTAATAATATTCAATTAGACGGCAACCGTGCGAAAATCGCCGAAAAAGTGTTGAAAGAAATTCGTGATCGCCTGAAATTCTTAATTGATGTGGGTTTGAATTATTTAACGCTTTCTCGTTCGGCGGAAACCTTGTCAGGTGGCGAATCGCAACGCATTCGCTTGGCAAGCCAAATCGGTAGCGGTTTAACAGGTGTGATGTATGTTTTGGACGAGCCGTCAATCGGCTTACACCAGCGAGACAACGATAGATTATTAGGCACCCTGAAACATTTACGCGACTTGGGCAACACGGTGATTGTGGTCGAACACGATGAAGACGCAATCCGAGCAGCGGATTTTGTGGTGGATATGGGACCAGCGGCAGGAGAACACGGCGGCGAAGTGGTGGTTTCAGGCACGCCTGCCGAAATTATAGCGTGCGAAAATTCGCCCACAGGCGACTATTTAAGCGGTCGCAAAAAAATCGCCGTGCCTGATAAACGCCATAAAATCGACCCTGACAAAATGCTGACAATCACAGGGGCAAGGGGCAATAACTTAAAAAATATCACACTTCAACTGCCATTGGGCGTGATTTCTTGCGTTACAGGCGTTTCAGGCAGCGGTAAATCCACGCTGATTAACGAAACGCTGGCGAATATCGCCAACCGAGAACTCAATCGAGCGAACACCGAACCTGCCCCTTATGACGACATTTTCGGCTTGGAACACTTGGATAAAGTGATTGATGTCAATCAATCGCCCATAGGCAGAACGCCGCGTTCCAACCCTGCCACTTATACAGGCGTTTTTACGCCGATTCGAGAACTCTTCGCAGGCGTGCCACTTGCACGAGAAAGGGGTTACACCAGCGGACGCTTTTCGTTCAATGTGCGTGGCGGACGCTGCGAAGCCTGTCAAGGAGACGGCGTAATTCAAGTAGCGATGCACTTTTTGCCTGATGTATTCGTGCCGTGCGAAGTGTGCGGTGGCAAACGCTACAACCGTGAAACTTTGGAAGTGCAGTACAAAGGCAAAAACATTGCCGAAGTTTTAGATATGACGGTGGAAGACGCACTCGAATTTTTTGCGAATGTGCCAACCTTACAACGCAAACTGCAAACGCTGTTTGATGTGGGCTTGGGCTATGTGCGTTTGGGGCAGTCATCAACCACACTATCAGGCGGCGAAGCCCAAAGGGTGAAGTTGGCGTTGGAACTTTCCAAACGCGACACAGGCAAAACGCTATACATTTTGGACGAACCCACAACAGGCTTACACTTTGCCGATATTGATATTTTGTTAAAAGTAATCAAACGCTTACAAGGCAAAGGCAACACCATTGTGATTATCGAACACAATTTAGATGTCATCAAAACCGCCGATTACATTATCGATTTAGGTCCAGAAGGCGGCGACAACGGCGGCGAAATAGTCGCAACGGGCTCTCCAGAAGAAATTGCCAAAAATAAAAAAAGCCAGACGGGAGTTTATTTGAAAAAACATTTAGGGCAGTGAGTAGTGAGCAGTGAGCAATGAGCAGTGAGTAGTGAGCAGTTGTTATGTCAATCCTACGGATTGACGGATATATTTTGATAACGCTTCGATTTTAGTTTCAGGCAGCCTGAAACAAAATCGAAGCGTTATCTAAATATATTTGTTTTGCCTGACAAGGCAAAATGAAACAACTGCTCACTACTCACTGCTCACTGCTCACTATTTTCAGGCTGCCTGAAACGCAGTTCAACGAGCCGTAAGGCGAAGTTAAAAAAAACTCGCCACTGATTTGTGGCGAGTAAAACTTGCAGAAAATATATTTGGAGATAATATTATTTGGAAATCATTAAATGAATTTAATGTCCTGTTTGTGGCGGATTGTTCGCAATTTTCTTAAAGAAAATTAAATACTTAAATAACACAAACAGCGTCATCACCATCGCAAAAATGCCTTCGGCGTATGCTAAATAAAACCACACTTCTTGTGCGTTCAAAATGCGTAAGCCTTCAAATAGACTGTTGGCGGTGATGATAAAAGGGAAAGTCAAAGCCGCATAAGACGGAAAGAAGCCGTTTTTCAAATAGACAGGCACTTGGCTTAATACCATCACAAACAAAAGTTGCGACAAAATCAGCGATGCCCAAACCAAAGCGGCGGAATGCTCACCATGCGGTAACAGTCGTGCGTAGCCCACAATCAACATCGCCAGCGGTGCGGTGTAAATCGCAAACACAGGGCGGGCGGAAGTTTCGCTGACAGGCATTTTCAGGTAGCGTATGGAAATGACGATAAACATCAGCACAAAACCGATTACCGACAAAACAAACAACACATAGCGAATGGTTTGCAGGGGCAACCAGTCAATCGTTAAATGGTGCGAAGTCATCACAGGCACGCAAAAGCCGACAAAGGGAATAAAATAAGCCGCAAATACTTGTTTTATTTGAAAATGTAAAATATATTTGGCGTTAAACCATGCAAGATAAATCAGCACCGCAATCAGGGAAAATAACCACAACACTGCGGCAGCATTCGGATAATTCGGTGCTAAATAAGCCGCGTCTAACATAAAGGCAAAGGGAATCACCGTTGCCACAGCCGCTTGAACAGGGTGTTGCAAATTGGCTTTGAGATTTTGCGGCAAAAATAGGGCTTTTAACGCCACAATAATCAGCAATGCCGCACCCAAAATACCAAACACGGGCTTTGCCCACGCACCTTGACCAAATTCAGCAAACAAACCGCCTAAACCTGTGATACCAAAGGCTAATCCCGCCACAGGCAAGGGCGTGTGTTGGATAATATTTTGTAATTTAGCGTTCATTTTTTATGCCTTTTAATATAGTTAAAAACAAATATTTTTCTATTTATTATTTAATTTTGTTATTTTAGTATATTCTAAAATAAAGTCAAGCGGAATAATGATTGTTTTATAACTTATTGTTTTGTTGTAATATTTTATTTTCAGGTTGCATGAAAACAGTGAGCAGTTAGCAACTGCTCACTACTCACTGCTCACTGCTCACTCTTTTCAGGCAGCCTGAAAAAATCGCATAAAAAACAGCAGTTCTTAAACTGCCGTTCAATCAAGCCAAAATTCAAGATTAAATATCTTTCACAATAATCGCATACGGCACATTCACGGTAGTACCGCCTGTGAAAGGAATATCAATGCCATCGCTGGGAGATTTGCCCAAAGCAATGTTTTCTGCAATTTGGTACGATATTTTCGATTGTCCCACAACATCTTGCAACACTGTGCCTGCCATTTCGCCGTTTTTCACCGCTTCTTGGGCTTCATCAATCGCATTCATACCAAACAAGGGTAAGGGTTTCTCATTGGCTTCTTTGAACGCGTCTAATGCACCCAAAACCAAATCGTCTGTATTGCCGATGATGACTTCCATTTTTTTGATTTTGCCTGTTTTAATCCAGTTTGCCACAATATCTTTGGCTTTGCCGCGTTCGGTGTTGGTTTCTTCGTCTGCCGTCATCGGAATGCGTTCTAATTTATCGCCAATCTCCGAACCTGTTAGCGTACGCATCACAAATTGCGTACGAACATCCATTTTTTTATTTTTCTTATCGCCTTGCAAAATCATAAACTGCATTTTGCCGTCTGCGTTCAAATCCCATTCAGGGTGTTTTGTCCATTGATCGATAACCATTTTGCCTTGATACGCTCCTGCTTCTTCGGCAGATGACGCAACCGAAATCACATTCGCAAAACGCGTATGCAGCGATTTATCGGCAGGACGGCGAGCGGCGATAATGGTTACATCTTTGGCTTTGGCGTATTCCAAAATTTCCTGTTTTGCAGTGTCGCCTTCCTTACCTTTGAGTGCTTGGAATACCACAATCACCGATTTTGCCCCTTGGTCAATCATTTTTTTCACTTGTTCAACCTGATATTGGGGGTTTTCTTTATTTTGACTTTCGTTAGCAGATTCAAACAACAGCGTTGCACCGCGTTCGTTTGCCATTTGACGGATTGCGTCTTCGGACGCGTGTCCATAGTTGAAATTTCGCCATGCACACAGCAATGTGCAAAACCGATTTTAACGCCATTTGCAGGTTTCGCTTGGGCATTTGATGCAGGAGCATTAGCCGTATTGCTACTTCCAGCCGAGTTTTGTTGTTCGCAAGCCGTTAAAGTCAGGGCGGCAGATAATGCGGCAGTTATGCCAAAAACTTGCCATTTCTTCATTTCAAGTGGTCTCCTACATTATTAGGAATAAAGGAATATCAATGCTTTGTTTCAAACATTGAGCGGTTTATGTGCAATGCAATGATTGCAGTGCGTCATAGTAATACAATATGAGATAAATGTAAAATGGCTATATGAGATTACCAAAATTTGTTCAGGCTGCCTGAAAACAGTGAGCAGCGAGTAGTGAGCAGTTGTTTTGCCTATCGGCAAAACGGATTAGATTGAGATAACGCTTCGATAATTTTTTAACTTCACTGCGTTCGTCACATTTTGTTTCAGGCAGCCTGAAAATAAAAAACGGTGTCATTGCGAAACAACTGTGTCATTGCAAGCCGATTGTGTCATTGCGAGACGACAATTAGCCGTTAGCGGTTTACCGCTTACGGATATGTCGTCCCGAGCCGTTAGGCGTGGGGGTCTCGCAGTTCAAGTCGTGGCAATCCAGTTAATGACGCAGTCATTAACACAAAGCCGCAAGGCTTTGTAACGGCAATACAAAAATAATTTCAGGCAGCCTGAAAGGCTTAATGCAACGCACCTAAAACGCCTGTGGCGTTTGTTTTGCCTGTTGGCAAAATTAGATTGCCACGATTTTTCCTACGAGACCCCCACGCCTAACGGCTCGGGGCGACACAGTTGTAAATGGCAAAGCCATTAACAACTGTCTGTCGGCTCGCAATGACACGAGTTTTTGTTTCAGGTAGCCTGAAAGGCTTAATGCAACGCCATTAAAACGCCTGTCGGCGTTTGTTTTGCCTGTCGGCAAAACTGGATTGCCACGCCTGACTTGCGTCAGGCTCGCAATGACACAGGGTTAAACTGTCTTTTCAGGCAGCCTGACAAAAAAACAGTGTCATTGCGAGACTTGAACGCAGTTCAAGTCGTGGCAATCCAGTTAATGACGCAGTCATTAACACAAAGCCGCAAGGCTTTGTAACGGCAATGCAAAAACCATTTCAGGTAGCCTGAAATAAAATCGAAGCGTTATCTGAAAAAATCCGTCAAACCGCAGGTTTGACGAAACAACTACTCACTGCTCACTGCTCACTCTTTTCAGGCAGCCTGAAAATAGATGCTTATTTTAATTATTTAATAAAAACAAAAAGATACAATATAAATTAGTACAAATTGCTGCACAACAGAAAAAAAATGTTGCGTCATTGTGGGTAAAATCGCATACAATCGTTTTTTTTTGGCTTTACCAAACTTCCTTTGTTTGCTTTGCAAACCTTTTATTTTCGTTGTCCATAAAGATTTTTGTGTGCGATGAAAATAAACCTTATGATTTCCGTCAGTTTGTGGCGAGAAATTTTCCGATTAACCATTAACCATAAGGAAACGAAACTATGTCAGATTCTATTGTTTTGGTTTTGAATTGCGGCTCTTCTTCGGTGAAGGGGGCGGTTATCGACAGTAAAACAGGTGAAGTGCTGTTCTCGTGCTTGGGCGAGAAGTTGAATTTGCCTGACGCATTCATCACTTTCAAATATCAGGGCGAAAAAGAAGTCGAAGACTTGTCGGCTCACCCGCACCACACGGGGGCGATTGAGGCAATGTTGCACGCTTTGGAGCGGCACGGCTTGGATAAAAAAATCGGTGCAGTCGGTCATCGCATTGTGCATGGCGGCGAGCATTTTAAGGAATCAACCATTGTCGATGAGGCGGTGATTGATAATATTCAAAAATGTATTACGCTGGCACCTTTGCATAATCCTGCACACTTGTTAGGTATTTCAGCGGCACGCAATGTGTTTCATCATATTCCGCATATTGTAGTGTTTGACACCGCCTTTCATCAAACTATGCCTGATTATGCTTATACTTACGCCGTACCGTTTGAGTTATACAAAGAAACAGGCTTACGCCGCTATGGGGCGCATGGCACCAGCGTGCGTTATGTGTCTGGCGAAGCGGCAAGAATGCTCAATCGCCCTGCGGATAAGTTGGCGTTGGTTGTCGCTCACTTGGGCAATGGCTCGTCCATTACTGCTGTTAAAAACGGCAAGGTGCAAGACACCAGTATGGGCTTAACGCCTTTGGAAGGCTTGGTGATGGGTACGCGTTGCGGCGATATTGACGCGTCCGTGTTCTCGTTCTTACACGAGCAAAAAGGTTATGACATTGGCGAAATTACCGAAATTCTCAATAAAAAGAGTGGCTTATTGGGTATTTCGGGCGTGTCGAATGATTACCGTGTGGTGGAAGAATCAGCAGATACAGGTAATCGCCGTGCGGCTTTGGCGTTAGAAGTATTCGCCTACCGCTTGGCAAAATACATTGCCGCAATGACGGTTGCCACAGGGCATTTGGATGCTTTGGTGTTCACAGGCGGTATTGGTGAAAATTCCAAAACTATGCGTGCGAATGTCTTGGAAAAATTGGGCTTTTTGGGCTTGGTGGTTGATGATAAACTCAATGCCGAAATGCGTTTTGGCAAAGCAGGCATTATCACCGCTTCGCAAAACCCATTGGCAATGGTTATTCCCACAAACGAAGAATTGATGATTGCCCAAGACGCGGCTAAATTAGCAGGTTTGGCGTAACACATTAAAAACGGTTTGGATTTTATCCAAGCCGTTTTTTTCAGGCTGCCTGAAATAAAATAATGTTACAATAATCGCCATTTATATTGTAGGAAATTGGTGTGTTGGGTTCAAAAAGATTTTGGCTATTAAGTGTGGCAAGCGTGGTGGTTTCGTTTGTCATTGTAGTCGCAGTCGCTCAATTTATTTTGCACGCCATTTTTGATAATCAACAAATTCGTACTCAAATTAGCAAAACATTAGAAAATCAAGGTTATCTTTTTTTAAGTGATGAACGCATTAGAAAATCTTGGTTTCCTGCTCCCAATATTACTTTATATAATGTTTCTGTTTCCGACTATAAAAACACCGTATTCACAGCACAACGCGTTAATGTGCGTTTTTCTTCTGCCTTATTGTTAGGTAATAAAAAAATTGAAAAAATAACCTTTAATCAGCCCGAATTTTTTATTAAAAAACACCCTAATGGTAAATGGAATGTGGCTCAATTTTCGCTCAATACCCAGAATCAAAATATGCCCAATCGTTTATTATTTACTGACGGCGTTTTAAATATAGAAGATGGCAATCAGCAATATCGTATGGAGCATATTCGTCTGACAGGCGAAAATATGAGCGATAACGGTGTTATTCACGGTATGGGTGATTGGGTGAATAAAACCAATTCGTCTTCTGTGCCGATTCAATTTCATTCCTTATTGCGATATGATGAAAAGAATTTATTTTTACAAGATATTTCAGGCAGCCTGAAAACCCCATTACCTTATTTTGGCGAAACCGATATTCAATGGAGATTACCGCATTTACGCTATTATCGTCAGCAAAATTCTATTGAAACAGGCAGTTTGGTGATAGACGGACAATCCAAAGACAGCGTGTTATCTTTTAATATTCGCGATACAGGTTGGCAATATCATACATTAGACGGCACAATGGAATCACCCAAAACCAATGCTATTTTTCATTGGACAGATAAAGATACCGAATGGAAAGCCAATATTATTTTAGAAAAATCCCTATTTGACCGATATAATTTTTATTCCAATATTAAATATAATCTCACCCGCAAAACACCCGAGTTAATTCACACAGCAGACGCAACCGCTCAATTAAAAATGGATAAAAATTGGCAACATATTGACTTATCCAATTTGAAAATTCAAACCGTACAAAGCAATATCGACAACACCAATTTATTATGGCAAACTGATTTATCAGGTAGTGCCGATTATTCTATTAAAAATGGCGTGGCAAAAGTTTATTTATCGGGTACATTAGATAAACAACCCCTGCAAATGATTAGCCAATATAATCCAAAAGAAGAATATGCTTGGCACAGTAAAATTTCTTTGGATACACTTAATTTAAGTCCCCATATTGATATAGCCAATCGCCAATTACCCACATTAAAAGAAGTGGATCAATTTTTAGTGGAAATATCCAAATCATTAAAATATTTAGGCAATAAAAAAGTACAAGCCGATTTAAGTATTGGACGCTTAAAATTAGGCGGCGGACAAATCAATCATTTTTCTGCCACTGTTGAAGCCGATAAAAATAATGCTCAATGGAAAGATATGCAAGCCGAAATTTACGGCGGTACGCTAAAAGGCAGCCTGAAACTGAATAATGCTTATCCACCCACTTATACCATTAACCAAGATTTAGCCAATATTGATGTAGGCAATTTATTATTTGATACCATTGGTTATCCTTATTTTTCGGGTATTGGTAATGTGTATGTTGATTTAAAAATGAAAGGCGGCAGCAATAC
Source organism: Neisseriaceae bacterium (assembly GCA_017458185.1). Taxonomy (GTDB): domain Bacteria; phylum Pseudomonadota; class Gammaproteobacteria; order Burkholderiales; family Neisseriaceae; genus RGIG9985. The sequence continues at coordinate 90,176 of JAFTFY010000002.1, read as the reverse complement.
GCCCGCAGGCATTGAAGGCGATACGGTATTTATTGTGGAAAATGGTTTAATGCGGGGTTTAAATATTGATGATTTACTTAAAAACAAAACCAATTTTTCAGAACATATTTCCCATAACACTTTGGGATTTAATAAAAATACCGTTGCCCCATTTGTTTATTTTTCTATGCTCACTCATTGGAAAGACGGCATAGGCGAAACGCCGACCGCTATTTTTGAAAGTGAAATGTTTAATATTGACGGTATCGGGACATTTGATTTAAATAATCGAACCATGGATTATAATTTTGCCCTAATGGGTAAATTATCTGCCCAAAGCGATCCTATTTTTCTGCCCTTGCATATTACAGGCAAAATGGACGACCCACAATACACCGTAGATTATAATGCCGTTGTGCGTGATGCCAAAAACAGTGAAGAACGCCAAAGAGCGGTGCAAGATTTATTGAAACAACAATGGAATTTATTCAAACAATCCACAATGAATTAGCGAATAAAAATCATCTGGCGATTTGGGTAGATTTTATTCCGTCTGATTTATTGTTGTCTGATATAAAAACACATTACCCCAATGCGTGGATTGATTGGGTGTGTGTGAATAATCACGATTTTTCTGAAAATCATTTATTACACAATATTCGCAATTCACGCGGATTATCTTATTTTCCTATTTCGGATAAACAACGCTTATGGTTATTTTCAGGCAGCCTGAACGAATTAGGCGAATATTGGGGAAATCGAAAATTACTGTATTTAGCCAAAAATCATTCCCCTGATTTATTGCCATATATTCAAAAAAAGCCCAATGGTTTATCGGAAATTATTTTACCGAATAATTATCAAGCCATAAAAGAATGGTTTAGCCTGCCTGAAAATCCTGTTATTCCCAAAACAGTGGCGATTATTGGCGGCGGTATTGCAGCGGCGGCAACCGCTTTTGCTTGTGCATCTCGTGGTTTGCAGGTGATTGTTTTAGAAAAAGATACCATTGCCTCCCAAGGTTCAGGTAATCGACAAGGTTTGCTTTATGCCAAAATTTCACCACACGATACTATGCAAAGCCGTTTATTATTACAATCGTATGGGTTTTCAAGACAATTACTTGAATTATATTTAGACAAACAATTTTGGCAAAATTGCGGCGTGGTACATTTGGATTTTAATGATGAAGAGAAAAAAAGAAATCAATTATTATCACAACAAAAATGCGGCTTATATCATTATTTAACGCCTGATGAATTATCACAAATAGCGGGCATTGATTTTAATATTGGCGGTTTATTTTGGCAAAACGGCGGCTGGATTCACCCCCCTCAATTAGTCAAACAATTATTCACGCACCCGAATATTCAAGTTATTGAACATACAGAATTATTGGATTTTCATTATCAGAATAATGCGTGGCAATTATTTACAAACACACAAAAAAATTATTGTGCCGATAGTGTGGTCTTTTGTACTGGGGCAAATAAAAATATTATGGCAAAATTGGGCTTAACCATTTTTCAAATTCGTGGGCAAACCGATAATGTGTTGGCAAATCATTTTTCAGGCAGCCTGAACATTGCGTTAAGTGGGCAAAGTTATATTTCTCCTGCTTGGCAAAATGCCCATTGTTTTGGAGCAACCTTTTCGCCGAATAATGCGGACACGCAAATTTCCGCACAAGACAGCAGTGAAAATCGACAAAATTTAATTAAATTGCATACGCAATTAGGCGAAGAATTGGGCGGCGAGAAAGCCTTGCCGCCCCATTGTGCCATTCGTGCAGACGCTTATGACCATTTACCGCTGATAGGGCGAGTAGGTAACTATTTAAAAATGAAAGAAATATATGCACCATTGGCAAAGGATAAAAATTTTCATTTTAAAAACACGCCCAAGTGTCCCTATTTACCGAATGTGTTTGTGAATGTTGCCCACAGTTCAAGGGGTTTGGCAACCGCCCCTTTATGCGGCGAAGCACTCGCCTGCGAAATGTTGGGCTTGCCCAATCCTTTGGGCGAAACTTTGCGAGTGGCACTGTCGCCCAATCGCGTGATTATTCGTGATTTGATACATCACAAATTGCTGTAAAATCAATGGCATTCAATTACGGCGTTTTATTTCACCCGAAACCTTTTCAACCTTACCGCATTGCCCAAAACGGAAATCGAACTGGCTGCCATAGCGGCTCCTGCAATCGCAGGGCTTAATATGCCGACTGCGGCAAGTGGTATGCCGATGATATTGTAAATAAAGGCGAAAAATAGATTTTGGCGAATGGTCGCCAATGTGCGGCGGGCAATCATCACTGCGTCTGCCACTTGATTGGCGGAACCGTTCATCAGTGTGGCGTTGGCGGTGTGTTGTGCTATGTCGGTGCCGCTTTTTAAGGCAAAACCTGTGTCGGCGGCGGTGAGTGCCGCTGCATCGTTAATGCCGTCTCCGACCATAGCAACCGTATGCCCTTGTTTTTTCAGTTGAATAATAGCGTCCGCTTTATTGCGTGGTAACATACCGCCTTGTTTTTTCTGGATATTTAAAGCATTTGCTACGGCGGTAACACTGCTTTCTTTGTCGCCACTAAAAAGGGCGGTGTGTATGTTTTTGTCGTGCAAACGGGAAATGGCTTGCTTGCTGTCTTCTCGCAATGCGTCTGCAATCGCAAACAGTGCGATTTCGTTGTGTATGTTAATTGCCACAATCGAAGACGATTGCCATACAGGTTCAGTGCTTTCAGGCAGCCTGAAACCACAAAATTCAGGTGTGCCAATTTTCACTTCGCCAAAATTCACCACGCTTGCTTTCACCCCCAAACCCGATACCACTTCCACATTATTAACGGTTAAAAAGGGCAGATTTTTGCTTTTGGCGTACGTAACAATCGCAGTGGCTAATGGGTGCGACACGCGTGCTTCAATGCTGGCTGCCACTTGAATAAAATCGTCTTCGCTATAAATAAAACCTTGTTCAGGCAATCTTACAGCCACAACTTGCGGCTTACCAACAGTGAGCGTGCCTGTTTTATCAAACACAACCGTGTCGATTTTGCCCGCAGTTTCCAAAGCCGCTGCGTCTTTGAATAATATGCCATATTTGGCGGCAACACCCATACCTGCCATAATCGCCGCAGGTGTGGCTAATCCCAATGCACAGGGGCAGGCAATCACCAACACTGCCGCCGCACGCATTAGTGCCATATTCAGACTGCCTGAAACACTGTAATTGATAAAAAAGGTGAGTCCCGCAACTGCAATCACAATCGGCACAAACCAAGCGGCAACAATATCTGCCAAACGAGCCACAGGGGCTTTGCTGTTTTGTGCGTCATCTAATGCTTTTATCATATCGCCCAAAAGCGTGGCATTGCCTAACGCTTCAACGCGATAAGAAACACTGCCGTTATCCACTAACGCTCCTGCAAACACTTTTGCCTGATTTTTTTTATGAACTGCTTGTGGCTCACCTGTTAAATGGCTTTCATCGCAATAGGCTTCACCTTCCACAACCTGCCCGTCTGCGGCGATTTTTTCACCCTGTTTGGCACGCACAATATCGTTAATACGCACATCAGTAAGCGGCATAATTCGCCATTCGTTATGACGAAAAACTTCCACTTCTTTGGGCACTAATTGCGTTAAAAGAGCAATGCTGTTGAGACTGTTGCGTTTGACACGCAATTCCAAATACTTGCCCAAAGAAACCAAAGCAATCACCATAACGCTTGCTTCAAAATACACATTATGCCAATCGCCTTTGACCATCATCAACACAGAATACGCCCAAACCGCCGTTGTGCCTAATGCAACCAAAACATCCATATTCGGGGCTTTGTTTTTGAGTGCCACAAACGCCCCACGATAAAACACCGCACCCGAAATAAACTGCACAATAGTTGCCAAAGCAAATTGAATGGGAGCGGGCATCATCAAAAAATGCTTGCCCACTGCCATACCAATCATACCGATTAAAAAAGGAATCAGAATAAGCCAAGACAATGCCGATAAATAAGGAAAAGGCGTTTTTGCCTGCGGTGTAGGCGTGTTGTGTTCAATTAAGGCTGCCTGAAAGCCTGCGGCGGCAATCCACTCGGCAATTTGTTTGGGATTAGTTTGTGTGTCATCAAAACAAACACTGGCTCGTTCGCCTGCGTAATTAACTTCGGCACGGCTTACGGCTTCTTTTTTGGATAAAACCTTTTCAATGCGAGCCGCACACGCTTGGCAGGACATACCATCAATATGAAAAGAAACTTTTTGCGTCATTTTAATGTGTGCTTGAATATGTGAGTAGAACAATTGGTTAATTATAGCAGGATTATGAATAGCATAAATGGATAGTGTTGATTAAATTTCAGGCTGCCTGAAACGCTTAAATCCTTGACACGCCCAACATTCCCTTTTATAATCCAAAAGTTTTTTTAATAAAACACCATTTGTCGCACACGGCTTTGTGCCGTTTCTAATTAAAATTCCGACCCGCAATTCTTTTTTTTCCATGCTGTCGTTTTTGTGCGGCTTTTCATTTTTCTTTTTTAATACAACATATTATGCATGTTTCTGAATTACAAACCCAACACATTTCCAAACTGTTGGAACAAGCCGAAGCACTTGGTATTGAAAACGCAAACCGCTTTCGCAAACAAGATTTAGTGTTCGCCATTGTGCGTAAAATGGTGCAGAACGGTGAATCATTCACTGGCACAGGCACTTTGGAAATTTTGTCAGACGGCTTTGGCTTTTTGCGTTCTGGCGACACTTCTTATTTGCCTACGCCTGACGATATTTATGTCAGCCCCAATCAAATTCGCCGTTTCAATCTGCACACGGGCGATACGATTGAAGGCTCGGTGCGTACGCCCAAAGACAACGAACGCTATTTTGCTTTAACCAAATTAGACACCATTAACGGTGATGATCCAGAAGTTTGTAAGCATAAGATTTTATTTGAAAATCTTACGCCGCTGTTTCCTGATCAACAATTTGTTTTGGAACGCGATATTAAGGCGGCAGAAAACTTAACTTCGCGTGCGATTGATTTGGTTGCACCGATTGGCAAAGGGCAACGCGCTTTGTTGGTGGCTCCGCCCAAAACAGGTAAAACGGTTATGTTGAAAAACATTGCCCACGCCTTGACAGAAAATTATCCTGAAATTGAACTGATTGTGTTGCTGATTGACGAACGCCCCGAAGAAGTTACCGAAATGGTGCGTTCGGTGAAAGGCGAAGTGGTGGCTTCAACCTTTGACGAACCTGCTAGCCGCCATGTTCAGGTTGCCGAAATGGTCATCGAAAAAGCCAAACGCTTGGTGGAACACAAAAAAGATGTGGTGATACTGCTGGATTCAATCACACGCTTGGCACGGGCGTATAACACGGTCGTGCCTGCGTCAGGCAAGATTCTCACAGGCGGTGTTGATGCCCACGCTCTGCACAAGCCGAAACGCTTTTTCGGTGCGGCTCGCAATATTGAAGAAGGCGGCTCGCTTACCATTATTGCCACGGCTTTGGTGGAAACAGGTTCAAGAATGGACGATGTGATTTACGAAGAGTTCAAAGGCACAGGCAATATGGAATTGCATTTGGATCGCCGCTTGGCAGAAAAACGCGTTTTCCCTGCGATTAGCATTAACAAATCAGGCACACGCCGTGAAGAGTTGTTAATTGGCAACGACCAGTTGCAAAAAATGTGGCTATTACGCAAATTCCTACACCCAATGGACGATGTGGAAGCGATGGAATTTCTGCAAGACAAACTCAAACAGTCAAAAAATAATGCGGACTTTTTTGAGTTGATGAAACGGTAATTTTGAATATTCAGGCTGCCTGAAAAAGTTTCAGGCAGCCTGAAAACTTTTTTAAGGAGTATGATGATGAAACAAACTTTAATGTTTCTATGTTTGTTTTTATTCAATTTTTCTGCTTTTGCAGATGAAGTTTTATTTGATAGACTTTTTACAAATGTTCAATCAATCGCCAATGTTGTTCCTGTTAATGAACTTGAACAGAAAGCACGAGAAAAATGCGATAAAAATAATGCACAAGGTTGTGCCGTTCAAGCATATTTGCAATGGTATTATCGTTCTGCTTTACAAAAAAATACAACAATGGGTCAAGGTGAAGCAGTGTTATCTTCGTTAGGTATTGGTACTAATGAAGATATGGATAAATTAGCAGGAGAAAATTCAAAACAAAATTGGTATAAAGCAGAAAATATTTTACAAAAAGCATGTAAAAAAAATAATGTCGCCGCTTGCTATAATATTTTGCAAATTTCAAATAAAGGATATATTCAATCTGATGAAGAAAAGATTAAACAAAAAACTTTGGCATTAGCCAAAAAAGAATGTGCAAAAAATAATGGGCAGGCTTGTTTTATTCAAGCAATGTTAAGTGCAGATGAAGTGCCATATAAAAACAGCAGTGATAATGAAATAATTGCTGAAAAATTTAGAAAATCATGCGACTTAAATTATGGGGACGCATGTTATTTTAGGTTTCTTTTGCAATATGATAAACAATTAGAGAATAACGAAAAAATTGATGATAATGGCTTGGCTTTATTAGAAAAGTCTTGCAATTATTATCAAAAAGAACAAGCGACAGGTTCGTATGATTATTCTATTGTAGATATAAATAATACTTGCGAAAGATTAAAAGAGTTGAAAGCAATGAAATAATATTTTTCAGGCTGCCTGAAAAATAATTGTTCAGGCAGCCTGAATATTTTTCTATACAACCAATAGAAAGGAATGAATAATGAAAACCGTACAACAATACTTAAACGAATTAGATACGCAAAAATTGATGGATACTTATTTTTATCATCACCCAATCGAATATGATAATAAAAAAGTTAAATTAGATTTAACGGTGCGTGAAATTAAAAAAGTATGTCATAAAAATTTACGCAAATATATAAAACGCTTGCGAAATTTAACCATTACTCCGCCCAAAGATAATAAACAGGGTGTATTATTTGTTCATCGATATATTAAAGACGACATACACCAAGAATTATTTTCATTGGTTTATTTAGATGAATTATTAGAACAAGGGGAAAAAGCACAAAGTTATGCATATGAATGGACGAAACAGTCTGAAATTATGGGCTTTTTTGTTGCAGATACGCCATTAACACAACACCATATTTATGATTTAATGGCTGATGTGATGTGGGAAGCATCATTTTTTGGATACAAACAAGAATATCTTGCCAAAGAAAAGAAAAGATTAAAAAAATCAATGAAAGAAGCAAAAAAAGGTAAGACAAAATCATTCAGTATGGAAGAATTTGAAAAGAAATTCGGTATTACCGAATTAGATAAAGAAAGTCCTGATGAAGAAGAATTACATAATATTATCAGTCAAGCCGAAAGAGCATATAGCGACCATTCTTATAAAAAAGAATTAAATTTAATTAAAGAAAAACTTTCAGGCAGCCTGAAAGCAGAATAATCATTATGAAAACCGCCAAACGCCGATACAGACCACAACGATTGTTTTTTTCGCTTACCAAACAATCACAACACACCACACCCAAAGAAAAGCAGTTTTATCAATGGGTCAAACAGGCTTTGTTGTTTATTAACAAACAAGCGGAAATTTCTTTGCTTGTGTGCGATGAAGAAGCCGCACGAGCCTATAATCAGCAATATCGTGGCAAAGATTACGCCACAAATGTGTTGAGTTTTGAATTAGGGCATGATTTCAGGCAGCCTGAAAAATTGCTTGGCGATTTAATTATCTGCCCGCAAGTGGTTGAAAAAGAAGCAAAAGAGCAAGGCAAAGATTTAATTGCCCATTATGCCCATTTAACCATTCACGGCGTGCTGCACATTGCAGGCTTTGACCATATTGATGATGAAGACGCAAAAGTTATGGAAGCCGCAGAAATTGCTATAATGCAAACCTTAAATTATCAAAATCCTTACAAGGAAATCTAATGGACTCTGACGAGAGTAAGCCTTCGTTTTTTGAACGCTTGTTTCACCGCATTGTATCGGACGCACCCGAATCTTCTGCGGAAGTTTTGCGGCTGTTGCGGTCTGCCGAAGACAATGGCGTGGTCAATAAAGACACTGCCGATTTATTAGAACGGGTTTTGGCGTTTGCCGATTTAGAAGTGCGAGACGCTATGGTGCCGCGTGCGCAAATGAATGTGGCAAAAATGGACGACAGTCCCGAAAAAATCATTGATTATGTGATTGATACCGCTCATTCTCGCTTGCCCGTTATCGGCGGCGATCGTGATGAAGTTTTAGGCATTCTTCACGCCAAAGATTTGCTACGGTTTTGCAGGCACCCTGAAAAAGTAGATTTTCAATCGCTCCTTCGTCCTGCCACATTTGTGCCTGAAAGTAAGCCTTTGAATATTCTATTAAAAGAGTTTCGCAACAACCATATTCACTTGGCGATGGTTGTCGATGAATACGGCGGCATTTCGGGCATGATTTCGTTTGAAGATATTTTGGAAGCGATTGTCGGCGAAATTGAAGATGAGTTCGACAGCGATGAAACCAAAAATATTCTGCCGATTGACGGCAAACGCTTTCGTGTGAATGCGGTTACGGAAATTGTTGAATTTAATGAATTTTTTCAAACTGATTTTAGCAACGAAGAAGTGGATACCGTAGGCGGCTTGGTGTTGGCGGAGTTAGACCGCCTGCCCGAACGCGGCGAAAAGGTGCAGATTGACGGCTGGCAATTCGCTGTCGCCCGAGTCGATCACCGCCGCCTGCATATTTTAATTGTGCAGAAAGTGGGCGAAGCGTAATTTTCAGGCTGCCTGAAAAAATATTATTTTGTTCTTCACAACGGTTTTTTATTATCTCTCACAAAGACACGGAGAACACGGAGCGTAAGGTTAAGTGTTTATATAGTCAAACAACTTCAAAACACTCATGCGTTATTTCGCCTTGCCGTATTATTGATACTGTCTGCGGCTCATTGCCTGTGACTGTTTTGAATTATTCTCCGTGTTCTCCGTGTCTTTGTGAGAAATGAAAAAACAAAATATCTCATCTCGTATTGAATTAAAAATTCAGCGATTTTCGTTTTTCAAAAAACAAGTACTTAAAAAATTTTTACCAAAATTTATTTTATAACTATATGTTTTATAATAAATTTATCATAAATTTATGTTGATAAAAAAGTTTTAGCAAGCAACAATCGTTTATTTTTTATATCATTTGACTTAAATAAAAGTTTTTTATTGTATCTTTCGGTATCATCAACATCTTTCAGGCTGCCTGAAAAGTGTTTTTTTATGGAGATAAAATAAAATGAGCGAACAATTTGATGTTGCCATTATTGGTGCGGGTCCGTCTGGCTCTTCTGCTGCTGCCTTGCTGTATAAAAAAGGTTGGCGTGTGTGTGTTTTGGAAAAACAGCATTTTCCGCGTTTTGTGATTGGCGAAAGTCTTTTGCCGCATTGTATGGAAATTTTGGACGAAGCGGGCTTTTTACCTGCGGTTGAAAATGAACCCACATTCCAGTTTAAAAACGGTGCGGCTTTCACTTGGGGCAGTCGCTATACTTACTTTGATTTTACGGATAAATTTTCACCAGGACCAGGTACCACTTACCAAGTTCGCCGTGGCATTTTCGATAAAATTTTGATTGACGAAGCCGAAAAACAAGGCGTTACCGTGCGTTATGGACATACCGTAACGGCGTTTGATAACAGCGGCGATGAAGCGATTTTGTCGGTTGAACAGGAAAACAATGAACCGTATCAGTTGCAAGCCAAATTTGTGTTGGACGCGTCAGGCTATGGCAGATTGTTGCCACGATTATTGGATTTGGAATTGCCGTCCCACTTGCCCGTGCGTGAAGCCCATTTTACGCATATTGACGACAACATTACCGACCCATCTTTCGAACGCGAAAAAATCTTGATTTCCACGCATTCCACTTATCGTGATGTGTGGATTTGGTTGATTCCGTTTGCCGATAATCGCACTTCTTTGGGCGTGGTAGGGCTGCCTGAAAGATTTGCAGGCATTGGGGACTCGGAAACCATTTTGAAAAAATTTGTTTCCGAAGTGCCGATGTTAAAACGCATTTTGAAAGACACGGTTTGGGATAACGAAGTGCCATACCGTAATATTCGTGGCTATTCGGCAAATGTTAAGTCCTTGATTGGCAAACATTTTGCCTTGCTTGGCAATGCGTCCGAATTTTTAGACCCCGTATTTTCCAGCGGCGTAACCATTGCCTTACATTCTGCCAAATTAGCAGCAGATGTGTTAGACAAACAATTAAGCGGCACAGCGGTTGATTGGCAAACCGAATTTGCCGACCCACTGATGATAGGCGTAAATGCGTTTCGCACTTATGTAAATGGCTGGTATGACGGCGGTTTCCAAGACGCTATTTTTGCCGACAACCGAACACCCGAAATCAGCCGTATGATTTCGTCCATTCTCGCAGGCTACGCTTGGGATACAAGCAATCCCTTTGTGGAAAAATCCGAACGCCGCTTACAAGCATTAGCCGAAACCGTGGGGCATTTGGAGTACAAGTAGCAATTAGCAATGAGCAATTAGCAGTGGGCTTTTCGTTCTGCCTTATCAGGCAGAACGGATATTATTAAGATAACGCTTCGATTATCTTTTCAGGCAGCCTGAAAAGAAAAATCGAAGCGTTATCTATAATATACAGCCGTTTTGCCTGACAAGGCAAAACGAAAAACCTAATTGCTCATTGCTAATTTCTCATTGCTAATTGCTAACTACTCACTTCTCACTGCTAACTGCTCACTATATTTAATTGCTCATTGAAAAACCCTTATGTTATCCTTATATTATTGAATGATTTATTTTTTCAGGTAGCCTTGTATGTCATCGGAACAAACTGCGGATAATTTTCGTTCGATTGCCAATCATTTTTTAGTTGCTATGCCCAAAAATGGTTCGTCTTTTTTTGCAGGCAGTGTGGTGTATTTGTGTGGTCATACGCTAGACGGAGCAATGGGTTTGGTGATTAACAAGCCGTCTCCCATTCGTATGCGGCAGTTGTTTGAATCCGAAGAAAAGCCCATTCCCAAACGCTTTGACGACCAATGGGTATCATTAGGCGGGCCTGTGCAAACCGACCGTGGTTTTTTTATTCACACCCCAATCGGCAAATGGAATAGCAGCATTATTGTGAATGACGACATTGCCGTTACTTCTTCTCGCGACATTGTTACAGGCTTGTTAGAAGACGAAGACAACGCCATTAAAACTGTGGCGGCAATCGGTTATTGCTCATGGACAGCAGGGCAGTTAGAAAAAGAAATTGCCGATGACTTTTGGCTGATTGCCCCAGCGGACTATAACATTATGTTTGATTTGCCTTTTTTCAAACGCTATGATGCGGCTTTGCGTTCTTTGGGCGTATCTGCCGCCGTGCGGCTATCTGGTGCATCAGGTCATGCGTGATGAATATTCAGGCAGCCTGAAAGGTTCGGTTTTGGCTTTTGATTTTGGCAAAACACGAATCGGCGTGGCACAAGGCAATACGCAAATTGCCATTGCACACCCCGTTGGCACGATAACAGGCAAAAATAATCAAGATAAATTTAATCAAATCAGTGGGTTAGTAAAAGAATGGCAGCCTGATTTTTTACTTGTCGGACGACCCTGTCATTTAGACGGCACAGAACACGAGATGACACAATCCGCCGAAAAATTTGCTCGCCGTTTATATGCAACATTCAGGCTGCCTGTGGGTTTGCTTGATGAACGCTTAACTTCAATCGCCGCCGAACAACGCTTAACCGAAGCCCAAACTTTCGGCAAAAAACGCAAACAGGCATTAGACCAAGTTGCCGCTATGGAAATTTTGCAGTCGTTTTTTAACGATTGTGCGTGCGATAAGGTGATGAATAATCAAGATTAAATGTTTTTAACTTCACTTCGTTCGCCCTACGCTCTTTCAGCAAGCGTAGCGTGGGCAACTTGCCTGCCACGCGTTTGAATGAATTTTCAGGTTGCCTGAAAGGTTTTATTAAAGGAAAAAGCAAATGTTTGAAAAAGAATTTCATTTTTTTATGAAAGCAATGTATTACATACCTATGTTTTTTGCTATTGCGGTTATTATTGTTTTAATTTGGGCTTTAAGTGAGCGTTTTAAAGTTAAAAAGAGTTATCGAATTATTGTTGTGGTATTAGTGTCTTTTTTAGTTTCTTTATTTTGGACTATTCCAATTAAACAAGAAGAGAAAAAAACAGTTGCTAAATACAACGAACAAAAAGAAAAATACGAAGAAGCCAAAGCGGTTTTTGATGAACAATGCAAAAAAGCAGGCGAAAAGATTTATCGCACAGTGGATAATGTTGATGGGATTATGTTATTGAAAGTATGGAGAGAAAATGATGATAGCGATGGAGCAGGATACCATAGATGGGTAAATGACCAAATGTGGGAATATGCTGCATATACTGCTAGTGGTGGAAAATTTTTTGTTGGAATATTTTTATCCAAAGGTGATGTATATAAAAACAATAAAAATAGCAAAATGTTTAAAGATTTTATAGGTTATCAATATGTAGATGTTCCTAATGGAGAACAATTTACTCATTATACTGGTGAATTTAATGGACAATATTGGGTGGATGATACAAATAATGAAGAGATTATTTCCAAAAGTTCTGCTCGTTATGCAGTAACTTTTGAAACCGATGTTAATCCTGAATTACGCAAATATTGGGTAGCAGGAGTAACTTTTAAGATTATTGATTTGCAAAACAACGAATTATTGGCTGAAAAAACTGTATTCAATTTCTCAAAAACTTTGGGAAAAAGAATGCACGGTTTAAGTTGGGTTGCAGACAATATGGAATGCGGAATAGATAGAAAATCTATTCATGAATTTGTTTTCTCTGTTCTGAAACCACAATCTTAATTTTTAACTTTTTTGTTACGCAGCAAGCGTAGAGTGGGCAACTTTGAAGCCCCAAGCGTTTTAATGGGTTTTCAGGCAGCCTGAATAAATTATTTTGAAAAAATTACATTTTTATAGTAAAACAACTTCAAAATACAAAAAATAAAAAGTAATGCACCGTGCATAAATATGCTACAACTTTAATTTAATCCTGTGTGTCATTACGAGCCAAGCCGAAAGGCTTGGCGTGGTAATCCAGTGAAAAATCGCAGATTTTTCACCAACGCCGCAAGGCGTTGTAACGACAAGATTCATAAACAATTCAGGTTGCCTGAAATGATAACAGATAAGTCCGTTACAACGCCTGTGGCGTTGATGAATTGCTATGCAATTCATTGGATTGCCACGCCGAGACTTTGTCTCGGCTCGCAATGACACGGTTTTTTAACATTTTGAAGTTGTTTGACTATATAAATCATTGTCAATGCGATTGTTTATAACAATGTGATGATTGAATTGATTTTCAGGCAGCCTGAAAGGTTTTAATTAAAGCAAGCGTAAGATAAGCAAATGCCTGCCACGCTTGACTTTTATCAGGCTTGTTCAAAATTATTTTGAAGATTGCCACGCTGTGCTTTATGCACGGCTTGCAATGACGAAATCGCTTTCAGGCAGCCTAAACGCTCACTCATTCATTCTCTCCCACAAAGCGAACACCACTGATATAATTACCTTTTCAATCTTTCAGGCTGCCTGAAAATCAAAAAGGACAAGACAATGATTAGCAGTATGACAGGCTTTGCCGCCACCCAAGTGGAAACCGCCGATTATGCCGTGCGTTTGGATTTGAAATCCGTCAATCATCGCTATTTGGATATTCAGTGCAAACTGCCCGAAGAGTGGCGGCATTTGGAAATGGTGTTGCGTAACGAAATTGCCGCCGTCATTCATCGCGGCAAAATTGAGTGCCGTTTGTTTGTTGAAGAAACACAGGCAACGGATAATCAACTTAATCCAAACTGGCAAACCATTGATTCTATTGTATCTTTGGGTCAAGAAATCGCCCAAAAATATCCGCATTTGCCCAATTTAAGCGTGGCTGATGTTTTGCGTTTTCACAGTCAATTCAATAATAAAAAACAACAAAATAACGAACAACAACAACAGGTTATTATAGAATTACTGAAAACCGCCTTACAACAATTTAAATCCGACCGAGTGCGAGAAGGCGAAAAACTGCAACAACACTTATTGCAACGCTTGGATAAAATGCAGTTAGAAATCAAACAATTAGAAGAAATTTTTCCTGCTATTTTAGAAAATTATCATCAAAAAATTCAATTACGCTTAAAAGAAGCGGTAGAAAATATTAACGAAGACCGTTTGGCACAAGAATTTGCCTTGTTTATGCAAAAAGCCGATGTTGATGAAGAATTTTCACGGCTGAAAACCCATATAGACGAAGTGCGGCGGATTATCACCACAGACGGCGAAAAAAGTATCGGCAAACGCTTGGACTTTTTAATGCAGGAACTCAACCGCGAAGCCAATACTTTGGGCAGTAAAGCGGTGAGCATTGAATCTACAAACACTTCGGTTGCCTTAAAAGTGCTGATTGAACAAATGCGAGAGCAAGTGCAGAATATTGAATAGGTTTGTTGTAACAAACTTTCAGGCTGCCTGAAATAAAATAAGGAATACCAAAAATGCAAATCATCAAAACCATTGACGAATTAAGAAGTTGGCGAAAAAGTGTGGGGAAAGTGGCGTTTGTGCCGACTATGGGCAATTTACACGCAGGGCATTTGGCGTTGGTTCGTGAAGCCAAAAAACACGCCGACACCGTTGTGGTGAGCATATTCGTTAATCCCTTGCAATTTGGGCAGGGCGAAGATTTTGCCGCTTATCCACGCACCTTGCAGGCGGACGCAGAAAAGTTAGAACAAGCAGGCGTTGCCGTGCTGTTTGCCCCGAGCGATAAAGAATTGTATCCCAACACCGTACAAGCGTTTAATGTCGAGCCGTCCGCCCTGCAAAACGAGTTAGAAGGCAAGTTTCGCCCAGGGCACTTTCGTGGCGTGGCAACGGTTGTGCTGAAATTATTTAATATAGTCGAGCCGCAAATCGCGTGTTTTGGCAAAAAAGATTTTCAGCAATTAGTGGTGATACAACAAATGGTTGCGGAACTGAATGTCAATATCCACATTATTCCAGTGGATACAGGCAGGGCGGAAGACGGTTTGGCTTTGTCGAGCCGCAACGGCTATTTGACAGATAACGAACGCCAACAAGCCCCACAACTATACGCCGTTTTATGCCATATGAAAAATGAATTGCAAAAAGGCAGACGCGATTTTTCTGTGTTAGAAAATCAAGCGACAGAAACATTAAACAATCAAGGCTGGCAAACCGATTATGTCGAAATCCGCCGCCGAGCCGACCTATCCCACGCCCGCCCCGATGACACACAACTCATTATCCTTGCCGCCGCAAAATTAGGCAAACCGCGATTGATTGATAATTTGGAAGTGGATTTGTGATTTTTAAATAAAACGGTGTATTTTAATAATATGCCGTTTTTTCAGGCTGCCTGAAAATAAAACCTGTGTCATTGCGAGATTTGAACGAAGTTCAAATCGTGGCAATCCAATGAAAAATCGCAGATTTTTCATCAACGCCGCAGGCGTTGTAACGCACTATTTCTTATGAAAAATAGGCAACCTAAATTGTTTAATGCAATGTCGTTACAACGCCTTGTGGCGTTGGCAAATCGCTTTGCGATTTGCTGGATTGCCACGATTTTTCCTACGGAAAAATCTCGCAATGACACTCAATTTTAAATTTTGGGGTTATTGAGCAGACACTATGAACTCATTCAAAAACAAAACCCCCTGAAAACAGGGATTTGTCGGTCGAAAGCAATCTTGGGTAACTAAAACGCCAACGCCCTTGCTTTCTATGGCGAGTTGCCACTGTTTCAATGATACTGTTTTTGAAACAATTTGTAAAGATTGAATAACAAATACCATTTTTCAGGCTGCCTGAAAACACAATAAAAACAAGCAAAACTATCATTTATCGCCTTTTTCAGGTAAAATACGCCTTTAATAAATGGTTTCAGGCAGCCTGAAACGCTTTTTGTATGATGAAAATTAACCTTAAACCCACTTCTTTTTTAACTTTGGCAGATTTTACTGCCGATGAAATTCAATCTCTGCTCGACCTATCGGCAGAACTTAAACTTGCCAAAAAACAGGGCAGAGAACAACAATATCTCACAGGCAAAAATATTGCTTTGATTTTTGAAAAAGACTCCACACGCACCCGTTGTGCGTTTGAAGTTGCGTGCAGCGATCAAGGGGCGAATGCGGTTTATATTGGCTCATCGGGCAGTCAAATTGGACATAAAGAATCGATGAAAGACACTGCTCGCGTTTTGGGCAGAATGTTTGACGGTATTGAATATCGTGGCTTTGGGCAAAGCCGTGTGGAAGAGTTGGCTCAATATTCGGGCGTGCCAGTGTTCAATGGCTTAACCAACGAACGACATCCCACGCAGGTGTTAGCGGATTTGCTCACAATGATTGAACATTGTGATAAAAAATTATCTGATATTTCATTTGCTTATGTGGGAGACGGTCGCAATAATGTGGCAAATTCGCTGTTGATTGCTGCCGCTAAAATGGGTATGACAGGCAGGATTGCTGCCCCAAAATCCTTGCAACCTGATGAAAAATTAGTTCAGTATTGTCAAGAACTTGCAAAAACAAGTGGGGCAAAAATCGAAATCACCGACAATCCGCAACAAGCGGTTTTGGGCGTGGATTTTATCTATACCGATGTGTGGGTTTCTATGGGCGAACCCGAAAAGGCGTGGAAACAACGCATTGATTTATTGAAAGATTATCGTGTAACAGCGGATTTAATGCGTGCATCAGGTAACACAAATGTTAAATTCTTGCACTGTTTGCCAGCGTTTCACGATGACGAAACCGAAATCGGCAAATGGATTTTAGATACATTCGGCTTAAACGGCGTGGAAGTTACCAACGAAGTGTTTGAAAGCGAAGCGTCTATTGTGTTTGACCAAGCGGAAAATCGTATGCACACTATTAAAGCGGTTATGGTTGCACTAATGGGAAAAAAAGCGTGAAAAAACATATTGTTGCATTAACAGGTGCGGGCATTTCTGCCGACAGTGGCTTAAAAACTTTTCGCGATACAGGCGGATTGTGGGAAGGGCATAATGTCAATGATGTGGCCACGCCCGAAGGCTTTGCCAAAAATCCGCAATTAGTGATTGATTTTTATAACGCCCGCCGCCGCCAAAATAAAGCCGCACAGCCGAATGCCGCTCATTTGGCACTCAAAGAATTAGAACAATATTTCACCGTTTCCGTTATCACCCAAAATGTCGATAATCTGCACGAAAAGGCAGGTTCAGGCAGCGTTTTGCATTTGCACGGCGAACTCAATAAACTGTGCAGCACGGTCGATAAAGATTATATTATTGATTGGACGGACGACCAACCGTATGATTTACAAGACAAAAACGGCAATTTAATGCGTCCGTTTATTGTGTGGTTTGGCGAAGCCGTGCCGAAAATTGATGACGCCATTCGCTTGGTTGAAACAGCCGACATTGTGCTGATTATTGGCACTTCGTTAGCGGTTTATCCTGCCGCAGGTTTGTATCAATTCGCCCCCAAAAATGCCGAAATTCACTTAATTGACCCCAACCCCACGCGTTTGGCAGGCATTAAAATCACCGCCCAAAACGCCGCCATTGGCGTGCCACTGGTTGCAGAAGATTTAATCAAGAGATTTGCTTAAATGTTTCAGGCAGCCTGAAAAACAAAAAGCAATGCTAATCAATGACGCAATACTTATTTGGGCGTTGTTTCGTCAATGAGTAATTAAATTAGAATATTTCATTCAAATTATTTATATCAACAATAGGCGGTTCAGGTATATTTGTTTTAAAATTTTTATCATGTATTGCTAAAAACAAAAAATATGCAAGAACAGAAATCAATCCACAACAGGCGGATAATTCTAACCAATAATCTCTATAATAAAAATAATAAACAAGAAAACATATTATACCTGTGGGTATATAAATTTTTACTGCCGATTTTGCGGCATTCATACGCACTGAAAACTTTTTAAACTCTTTCCATTTTTGTTGCGGTAAATTTGTTAGCATTCTATATTCTTCTTGATTATTTTCAATGATTTCATTTGATTTATCTATAACCATTGCAACTTGTTTGCCAATACGACTACGACGGCTAAAACTTCCGTCTTTGTTTTTAGAAATTCCTTGTTCTATGCCGTGATTAGTTGCAATTTGAATATTTTGAAATGCTTGCGTTAATGTTTGGTGTTTTTCAATAAAATTTTGTTTTTCATTTTCATTAAGCCAAAAATCAATCGTATTTTGTGGAATAGGCATATATTTTTTTATTTTTGCTTTATAATACAAAAAAACACCAATAAAAATTATTGGAGAAATAACTATTGTAACAATTATTGCAAAAATTAACAATATTAA
The DNA here is from genome assembly GCA_017458185.1 of Neisseriaceae bacterium. GTDB lineage: Bacteria > Pseudomonadota > Gammaproteobacteria > Burkholderiales > Neisseriaceae > RGIG9985. Next base: position 71,770 of record JAFTFY010000002.1, on the reverse strand, counting down.
CAACATAACGAAAATTTGTACAAAGATATTTCCTTCTTTTTTTCTTGCCATTTTATTTCTTTCTTATTTTTAGTTACTTAAATATACTAATCAATGACGCAATACTGGTTATCAAACTTAACAGCGTAATCATTAAACCCAAAGCCGTTAGCCAAATGCTCATATTGTGTCTATTTCTTGTTTCGATGACATTAGTCAAGTTGATAACTTGTGATTCTATTTCGTTGTGCGTATTGATAACATGATAATTCTTTTCAATTATTATCCAAATATTGTATTGTTGATGACGGTCTTGTTTGACTGGATTTTCAAAAAAGCAATTTAGGTCAAAATCATAAATTTCATTTCTTGCTTTTATCATTTCTTTATGAGATTTATTTTTATATGAAGTGGCTACATTATTTAAAATTTGTGTTGATTTTCTATTGTAAGCCAGAGCAACCAAAAATAATATAATTGTTTTATAAAATCTGGGTGTGCTGTCATATTGAGATATATTGCACCACATAAAACCCCTTTCGCAAATAATAACTTTTATATCATTTGCATTTGTATAGGTGTTTTTTTCGGTAAGTTTTAAAGTTCTTGAACCACGAAGTGTTTTAGAAATATCTTCATCGCTTAATTCTTCTGTTGAAAAATAAGCATAATATCTATCGTATTTTATTCCTTCATCTTTGTTTTTAAGTAAAAAATGAAAGCCAAAAACAGAGTAGATTTTTTGATTTTCGTCTAACTCACAAACCAAAATTTGTTCTTGGATACTTTCGTGCAGAAACTCTTGTTCTTTTGCTGGTTTGAAATTTAAATTATCCTTGTTTTCAATGGGAATAATCTCGTATTGTAATTGCATTACGGTTATCCTTTTCAATAATGAGCAAAACACCTTTTCAGGCAGCCTGAAAAAGTTTATTGTGGCAAATCTTGTTTTAATTTTTCAACAAGTTGGCTTTCAAATTTTTTCACTTCTTCAAGATATTCATCTAATTGTTTGAAGATTTTTTCTTCTGCTAATTCTTCATTTTCATCAATGTTTGTGTATTTTGTCTCAAATGGTATATACCATGCCCAATTTTTTGGGGGTTTTTTATCGGATACTTCAATGATTTGATTGCATATTTTTCTTAATTCTTCGGGCATTGCTTGTGAAGCAAAGGCAATCCACACACAAAAATTACAAAAATTTTTTCTATTATTAACTATTTCATAGAAATAATAATTGTGCGTTCCCCAAACACTGGTAGAATTTTCTGCATCAGGCAATATTTCGGACATTATTTTTGTAGTAAAACGCACTCGGTATGCGGCGTTAAATTTGGGGTCATAAATAATTTCGCCTTGTTGGCATTTTTTATCAGCCCATTTGTAAAAAATTTCATTTAAATTTAATTTTTCAACAAGTTGGCTTTCAAAATTTTTCAATTCTTCAAAATATTTATCTAATTGTTTGAAGATTTTTTCTTCTGATAATTCTTCGTTTTCATCTATTTTTGTCGGTGTTGGTGTAAATGGGTAATACCACAGTTGATTTTGTTTGATTGTTCTCTTTGATACCATGTTGATTTGAATGTTTGTTTTTCTTAATTCTTCTGGCATGGTTTTTGTACAAATGGAAAGTCGTATGCGAAAACATTCTCTTTCATTAACTTCATTAACGATTTCATAAAAATAATGATTGTGCGTTCCCCAAACACTGGTAGGGTTTTCCGTATTGGGTAATATTTCAGACATTGTTTTTGTGGTAAAACGCGTCCATCTTTTGGCGTTAAATTTTGGGTCATAAATAATTTCACCTTGTTGGCATTTTTTATCTGCCCATTTGTGAAAAATTTCATTTAATTCTGATGCCATATCAAGACGATATTCAAAAATTAAATCCAATGCTTTTTGGTGTTTGGCATAGATTTCTTGGCAAATTTTTTCTAAATATGTTTGGTTTTCCATTGCGAAATTCCTTATGCTATTTTTGTTTTCAGGCAGCCTGAAAAAGTTTATTGTGGCAAATCTTGTTTTAATTTTTCAACAAGTTGGCTTTCAAATTTTTTCACTTCTTCAAAATATTTATCTAATTGCTTGAAGATTTTTTCTTCTGATAATTCTTCATTTTCATCTATTTTGGTGAATTTTGTTTTGAATAGGTGATGCCATTGCCAATTTTCTTTGGGTTTTTTGTTTAATATTTCAAAGAGTTGATTGCATGTTTTTCTTAATTCTTCGGGCATTTCTTTTGCACTAATGGCAAGTTGCACAAGAAAATTTTTTCCATTATTAACGATTTCATAGGCATAATAATTGTGCGTTCCCCAGCCACTGGTAGGATTTTCTGCATTGGGCAGTATTTTAGACATTGTTTTTGTGGTAAAACGCGTAAATTTTTTAGTTCTGTCATCAGGGATATAAATGATTTCGCCTTGTTGGCATTTGTCATTAGCCCATTTTTGAAAAGTTTTAGTCAATTCTGACAGCATATCAGGGCGGCAATCAAAAATTAAATCCAATGCCTTGCGGTGCTTTTTGTAAATTTTTTGACAGGCTTGTTCTAATTCTGTGTTATCGCGTAACACAAAATTTCTAATGGTTTCAATATAATTGTTAATTAACAAATCTGCTTCGGCTCGTAAAACGGTTTTTTTACGGGCGTTTTCAATAATGTCTAACACATTGTCATAACCCATAGAACACCAGTTATCAGGGTCGCTTAATTCGTCATCATCTTTGTTAGGTGTAAGATAAATATACATTTTTTCATAATCTGGATAATGTTCTTCCACTATTTTGCGATAACGATTAAGTTGGTTGTCATGCTCGCCTGTGCCAATTTTGTTTTCAATACACAGCACAAATTTTTCATCGTTTGAAACTGCCAAAACATCAATGTTGTGCCATTCTCGATAAATAGAAAAATCATGGCAGTTCATCAATAAGGTTTTGAATATATCCAATTTTTCTGTGGTTGTATTTTCTATTTCTTCAACCGTAAATTGAATAAAACCACGCAAAACGCTATCGTCCAAACCGTGATTTTCATTCGGATTTAACAGCCAAGACAAAATATTGCTGTGTCGAATTTCTGCACGCGAGATTTTTAAAATATCAAATAAATTAAATTTACTTGTCCATTCGGAAAGTTCATTCAAACATTCAATATCCAAAAGAAAGTTTTTTAATGCGGTGATGTCGTCTTTTTCTGTGTTGTCGATTTCAGCAAACATTTTGTTTGTTCTCCATAATTGAAAAAGTTTTCAGGCTGCCTGAATGGTATGAATAGGGCGTTACAATAAATTCATGATAATTGCCGCCGCCGTAGCCGCACGAACTTGATAACTGTAACGGTCGCCATTTTTAATTTCAATCGTTTGATTTTTCAGCGTTATTTTGTCGCCTTTGATTGTGCCGATAGGACGCAAACTGGCATCATAAATTTTATCGTTGCGAACTTCCAAAACTTTGCGATTGTAAGTGTCAAAAACAAAATTGTTATTGATTTGCAAAAGTTTGCGATTGTCGCGTCCATGACGAATGTTGTTTTTGTCTAATCTTAAAACCGCCACGCTGTAACGATCGCGAACAACTTCGTTATCCACTCGGTATTGCATATTCATCATTGTTTTTTCCTTTCTGAATATGTTTTCAGGCTGCCTGAAAAGATTGAAGATAAACCAAATTTGCGGTTTTTTTGGCAGAAGCAATCGCCATAATTTGACACCCCCTAAAAAAATTTGCGTACAAGCACCCTTTGTCAAGGGTGCTTGTAATAGTACTATTACAACGAACACTGGGGGACAAAAGAAAAAACGCCCTGCGGCGTGGGCGTTGTGTGTAGGGCTTTCAGGCTACCTGAAAGGTTTTTTTAGGATAAAATTAAATCGAATAATCTTCTGCCATAGGTTGATACAATAATTGTTGCAATCTTTGTTTATTCAATTTCGCTGATATTTTTTCAATAAAGTTATAAATATAACCGTGTAAATATTGATTGTTTTTTAATACAATATACAAGGGTATTGGGGCAAATAAATGCGATAAATCTTTAACACACATTCCATTATTTTGAATATTTAATAAATGTGTGGTAATGCCGATACCTAATTTTTGTTGTACAGATTGGTAAATAATATCAGTATCGGGTGAAGTCATTAAAATATCGGGGCTTTCTAATCCCATTTCTGTGAATATTTTTTGAAATGGCATATTTTCATCACACAAGCCTGTTTCGCATAAAATTGGATAATAAATTAAATCAGTTAGGGTGATTTCTTTTTTATTTGCCAATGGGTGATTGGCTCTAATAATCAGTTGATATTTTAATGCGTCAAATGGCAAAAAATGCAATTCATTGTCATCAATCGTATGGGTTGCCACAATACCTAAATCTGCGTCATTATTTTCTAATAAAAAACGCACTTGTTCTAAATTACCTGTTTTCAAAGAAATTTTTACTTGTGGAAAGTCTTGAATAAATGAAGTAAAAATATTGGGGAATTGATATTTGCCCCAAGAAGCAATAGCGGCAATCGTGAGTTTGCCTGTATTTTTTTGAGCAAATTCATCGCCGATTTTTTTAATATTGTGGGTGTCGCGTAAAATACGCTCGGCAATCGCCAAAACCATTTCGCCCGCGTCTGTTACCGATACCAAGCGTTTGCCTTGTCGTACAAAAATTGGCACGCCAATTTCTTCTTCTAATAATCTGATTTGTTTGGAAATACCAGGTTGCGAAGTAAATAAAACTTCTGCCGCGTCCGACACATTTAAGTTTTGTTTATACACTTCCAAAGCATAACGAAGTTGTTGTAATTTCATTGTTTTTTCCTTATTTGCTATTTTTCAGGCAGCCTGAAACTTATTTTACTGTATTTATTCCCAAAAAAGTCGCTGTTATACCCAAAATAATACTTAAAATAATATATAAAATACTTAACCCTAAAAAACCATTTTGCACTAATTGTACACTTTCTTTGGAAAATGTGGAAAAAGTAGTTAATCCGCCACATACGCCAACAGTTAAAAACAAAATAGTATGATTAGATAATATATTGTTTTTCAAAGATATTGCGTAAATTATGCCGATGATAAAACAGCCGATTATATTCACCAAAAAAGTGGCGTAAGGAAAATGTGTTCCGTCAAATTTTATCAGGCAAGACAGCAAATAACGCAAAACGCCGCCAATAAAACTTCCCGTGCCGACCAATAATAATTCTTTTAACATTTTATTGCTCCGCCATTTTTAAGGCTGCCTGAATATCTACCGACACAATGCGAGACACGCCTTTTTCTTGCATGGTAACGCCAATCAGTTGCTCGGCGTTTTCCATCGTTAGGCGATTGTGCGAAATGTATAAAAACTGCGTTTTGTCCGACATTTGCTGTACCAACTGACAGAATCGTGCCGTGTTTGCGTCATCTAACGGTGCATCGACTTCGTCCAACAGGCAAAACGGGGCAGGGTTGAGACTGAACAGCGAAAACACCAAACTCATTGCTGTCAGTGCCTTTTCGCCGCCTGACAGCAAATAAATGGTGCTGTTTTTTTTGCCAGGCGGACGAGCCATAATCGACACGCCCGCCGACAGCAAATCGTTATCCGTCAAGGTTAAAGCCGCTTCGCCGCCACCAAACAGCACGGGAAAATATTTTTGCATATTGTGATTTGCCGCGTCAAATGTGGCTTTGAACAGTTGTCTGCTTTCCGCGTCAATTTTGGCAACCGCTTCTTTCAGTTGCGAAACGGCGTTTTCAATGTCTTCATATTGCGTGGAAAGTTCGTTTTGGCGAGTTTCTGCGTCTTGCAATTCTTCTAACGCCGCCAAATTCACCGCCCCCATATTATTGAGTTTATTAGAAAAATCTTTCACCTGTTGGTTTAATTCATTTTCGCTCAAATTGTGCTTATCGTTTTCTAACGCCGCCAAATCTGCATTTCGTTCAAGCAATCGCTCTTGGTGCTGTTCGGCAATCAGTTGTGCCTGTTGCACTTTTAGCACTGCCATTTCGCGTTGTTTTTGTTGTTCAGGCAAATTTTTATTGACGCTATCGGCTTTTTGGCGAACTTCTTCCAATGCCTGCCTGCGTTGATTTTGTGTTTGTTGCACTTGATTAAGTAATTCGTTTATTTCTTCATATTTTTGTTCTAATTGATTTAATTTTTGTTTTTGATTTTCTTCATTATCGTTTTCATCATCATCATTTTCTAATGCCAATTCTTGTTGTTTTTTATCTAAAACAGACAAGCGATTTTTTAGATGATTTTCTTCATTGTGTAATGAATTAAATTGTTGTTCCACTTCTTTTAATGCTAATTCTGCTTGATTCGCACTTCTTTCCATTTCAATAATTTTTTCTTGCGATTGATTAAATTTAATTTTTAATCTATCTACTTGTTCTTCTAAAATAAAATTTTCATCTTCTAAAATAGTTAATTCTTCTATATATTGTTCAATTTCATCTGTTAAGCGTTGGTTATCCGTATTTAATAAATCCATTTGTTGTTGCGTTTCTTGTTGTTCTTTTTCTTTTTCCACACGGCGTTTTTGTTGTGCTTGAAACTCGGTTTTAATGCGAATAAAATGATTTTGTTCTTGTTGTAATTGTGCCAAAATATTTTGGTTTAGTTTTTTCATTTCAACCATATTTTGATTGATTTGTTCTAATTCATTATTCAGGCTACCTGAATTTAATTCTAATGCGTCTATTTTTGGCAATAACAGATTTTTTTCTTCATTTAATTCATTTAATCTATTTTGTCGTTGTAATAATTGTTCGCTATCATTGCCGCCAAACAACGACACACCAATGCGACTGATTTGATGACCTTCTGGGGTTACAAACGAATGATTTTCAGGCAGCCACGCTTGATATTGCAGGGCGGTGCTTAAATTTTCCACACACCAAATGCCGTCTAACCAATGCCCAATCACATGCGAAAACGGCGGTTCGGCGGTGATTTTTTCAATCAAGCGTTCAGGCTGCCTGAAACCCTGTTCATCAATGTTATCAAAGAGTTGCATATTGCGTTCAGACACTTTAAAATCATTGTGGTCAATTTCTTGGTTAATCCACACCGCAGTGGTATTCAAATGCTTTGAATTTGAAAAATCTAACGATAAATCAGGAGCATAGCGAGCGGTTAAGCGTTCGCCCAAAACGGACGACACCGCCTGTTGCCATTCGCTTTGAATGTGCAAATTTTTCCACATTGCCCGATTTTCCAAATGCGGAAAATTGTCCCAAAAGCATTGATTGCTGTCGTTTTCTATGTTTGATAGGGCAGAAAACTCCGCATCTAACGCCGCTAAACGCAAGTTAAGTGATTGTTTTTCATGATTATTTTTAGTAATTTTGGCTTGCGTGTCGAACAATTTTGCGTCCAGTGCCGACAATTCGTCCGTCATGGTGTCGTATCGCAGTTGCAACTCTTCAACCTTTTGTTCTTGCAAGCAAAAATCTTCTTCTAACGAATGGGCTAAATCATGTTCAGGCAGCCTTGATTGCAGCCGCAGCATTTCCGCATTATTGCGTTCCAAACTGTGTTTTTTAATAGCAATATCTTGTTTTAATTGATTTATTTTAATTTGCGATTGATTAAATGTCTGTTGTACTTTTTCTAATTCAACACGATTTTGCGGCAGTTGTTCGGCAAAATGCGCACAATTTAAGCGAGATTCTTCGGCGGTTAAGCGTTTTTCATCAATTAAAATTTGTGTATTTTCAATATCTTGCAACAATCTTTCTAATCGTTGAGAAATTTGTTCGCTTTCGGTTTTCGCTAATAACTGTTCTTTTTCACGGCGTTGTTGCAAGGATAAATGATGACGAATTTGCTCTTCTAATCGTGCGATTTCTTCACGAATAAAAGCCGCCTGACGCGATAATTCATTTTCTTTTTCACGAGCATTATATTCTTCTAATTGCAAAGCATATATTTTTTCATTAAAATCAGCGTGTTGCGTATCTAATTCAGTAATTTTTTGTTCTAATTCATTGACTTCTTGGGTAAATTTTTCTTTTTGTTGCTGGGCGTTTGTCCAAATTAAAAAATCCAAACGGTTTCGCGACAAATCCAAATCCGCCTTAATTTTGCGATAGCGTTCAGCAGCGGCGGCTTGGCGTTTGAGTTTTTCCACTTGCTTTTCTAATTCTGCCTTAATATCCGACAGCCGAGCCAAGTTTTCCAACGAATCTTTCAAGCGGCTTTCGGTTTCACGGCGGCGTTCTTTATATTTCGACACGCCTGCCGCTTCTTCGATATAACCCCGCAACTCTTCGGGTTTCGCTTCGATAATGCGGGAAATCATACCCTGCTCAATCACCGCATAACCCCGAGCACCTACGCCTGTGCCAAGAAATAAATCGGTAATATCCCTGCGTCTAACTTGTTGATTGTTAATAAAATAAGCCGATTCACCCTTGCGATTTAAAGAACGCTTAACCGCAATTTCAGAAAATCGCCCCCATTCGCCGCTTAACGCATTATCCGCATTATCAAACACCAACTCCACAGACGCGCGAGACGCCGCAGGACGCGTTGCCGCCCCATTGAAAATAACATCTTGCATATTTTCGCCACGCAACTGCTTGGCAGACGATTCGCCCAAAACCCAACGCACCGCGTCAATCACATTGCTTTTGCCGCAACCATTAGGGCCAACCACACCCACAAGCCGACCTGGCACACGAATGACGGTTGAATCCGCAAAAGACTTAAAACCCGATAAACGAATTTGCGTGAGTTTCATAGCGTTTGATGAAAAAAAGAAAGGGGGTTATTTTAATGGATTTTGCAGATATTTTCAGGCTGCCTGAAAAACAAAAAACGGACTTGTTTTTTACGAACAAGTCCGTTTTGTATAGTAGAACAAAATCAATCTTCGGTATCAATGATTTTCCAAGCCAAAGCGGCTAATGCACCGCCTACAAATGGACCTACGATGAAAATCCATACATTTGCCAGAGCCGTTCCGCCTTGAAATACCGCAGGAGCAATGGAGCGGGCGGGATTAACCGAAGTGCCTGTGTAGCGAATGCACACCAAATGCACCAAAACCAATGCCAAACCAATCGCCAAACCTGCCAAGTTGTTGGTTGCTCCGTTGGCTTTGGCGGTTGCACCCAATACAACCAAAACAAACACAAAAGTGAAAACCACTTCTGCCAATAAGCCGCCAATCACTGATACGCCTGCTTGCAAATCATTTGCCCCTGTGCCCGTTAAACCATCAACATTGGCGGTTAAGGCAAACAATAAGGCAGAACCAATAAACGCACCAATCACTTGGAATAGCATATACATTACTGCGTCTTTGGCTTCCATTCTACCGCTTAACAATACGCCCAAAGTAATAGCAGGGTTAATATGGCAACCTGAAACGCCGCCAATGGTATAAGCCATTGCCACAACCGACAAACCAAACGCCAAAGCCGTGCCAACCACAGCAGGAATGTTTGCCACAGGGTCGCAACCCAAACTCACTGCCACGCCACAACCCATTAACACCAAAACCATTGTGCCGAACATTTCGGCTAAATATTTCTTCATCAGAGTTTCCTTATTTAAGTTAAAAGCGGGTTAATGATAGCGGTTTTTTATATGAAATGGTAAAAAATGAGCGTTTTTTTGCGTTTGGGCAAGTTTAAGCAATGAGCAGTTAGTAGTGAGCAGTGAGCAGTGATTTAGTCAAGCCTTTCGGCTTGACGGATATAATTAAGATAATGCTTCGATTATTCTTTCAGGCTGCCTGAAAGGTTTATCGAAGCATTATCTATAAACAATTTGTTTTGTCTGACAAAACAAAACGAAATAACTGCTCACTGCCTTTACTCAACCGTAACCGACTTCGCCAAGTTTCTGGGTTTATCGACATCGGTGCCTAATGCCAAAGCGGTATGGTATGCCAGTAACTGCACAGGTACAACATGCACAATCGGCGAGAGTATGCCGACATGGCGGGGCAGGCGAATCACGGCAACTTGCTTATCAGGCTGAATATTGCTGTCGTCATCAGTGAAAACAAACAAGCGTCCGCCACGGGCCGCCACTTCCTGCATATTCGCCTTAACTTTGTCCAATAATTTATCGTTCGGTGCAACCACAACCACAGGCATATTTTCATCAACCAAAGCCAGTGGCCCGTGTTTGAGTTCGCCCGCAGGATAGGCTTCGGCGTGAATATAAGAAATTTCCTTTAATTTCAACGCCCCTTCCAAAGCAATCGGATAATGTATGCCACGCCCCAAAAATAAGGCGTTGTGTTTTTGAGCAAATTCTTTTGCCCATGCCACAATTTGTGGCTCTAAATTCAAAGCATGGCGAACGCTGTTGGGCAAACGGCGTAATTCTTCGGCATATTGCTGTTTTTGCGTGTCGTCAATCAACCCTTTCAGGCAGCCTAAACACACCGCCAAACCAAACAAGGCAACTAATTGCGTGCTAAACGCTTTGGTTGAAGCCACGCCAATTTCTGCACCTGCACGCGTGTAAAACACCGCCTGACTTTCGCGTGGCAGAGCCGCTTCCATCACATTACAAATAGATAAGGAGCGATTGTGTCCCAATTTTTGGGCGTATTTCAATGCTTCCATGGTGTCCAAAGTTTCGCCAGATTGCGAAATGGTAATCACCAAAACCGCAGGGTCGGCAATCACTTGACGATAGCGATATTCGCTGGCAATTTCCACATCGGTCGGCATTTGGGCAATGGACTCTAACCAGTATTTGGCGGTTAATGCCGCATAATACGAAGTGCCGCACGCCAAAATTTTAATGCCTTTTAGGTCTTTGAATAATTCAGGAGCATTTTCGCCAAACACTTCGGCAGCAAAATTGCCGTCTAATAAAGGTTGAATGGTATCGGTTAAAGCCTGCGGTTGTTCGTGAATTTCCTTTTGCATAAAATGATTGTATGCACCTAATTCCAAAGACGACAGCGACAATTCCGATATTTTAATTTCACGCGAAATCGGCTGATTGTCTAAATTTGTCATTAAATCAATGCCTTGCGATGATAATTTCACCGCATCGCCGTCTTGCAAATACATCACTTTTCGCGTTTGCGAAATCACCGCAGAAACATCAGACGCAATAAAATTTTCATTCTCGCCCAAAGCCACTAACAGCGGACAACCCATTCTCACCGCAACCAGTTCGTTTGGCTTATCGGCGGCAATCACGCCAATCGCATACGCTCCCTGAAAACGGCGGCAAGCGGTTTTCACAGCGGTAAATAAGTCATTGTTTTGAATATATTCTTGATGAACAGCATGGGCGATGACTTCGGTGTCGGTCTGCGATTGAAAATCGTAACCTGCATTTTGCAAGCGTTGTCGTTCTTCGGCAAAATTTTCGATAATGCCGTTATGCACCACAGCAATTAAATCGTGCGAAATATGCGGGTGAGCGTTGGGTTCGGTAACGCCGCCATGCGTTGCCCAACGCGTATGTCCTACGCCTATTGTGCCAAAAACTTGCTCGGCACGACACGCGTCTGCCATTTCTGCTACACGCCCCACACGGCGAATGCGTTGAATTTTGCCTTGATTATTCAAAACGGCAATACCAGACGAATCGTAACCACGATATTCCAAGCGTTGCAAGCCGTCAATCAAAAAATCCGCCGCATTTTTATTGTTGCGAATAGCACCGACAATACCACACATAATTGTTTATTCCTTGTATAAAACCCGTTCAGGCTGCCTGAAAGGTGAAAAACGCTGATTATACAATAAAGTGAGCAGTTAGCAGTGAGCAGTGAGCAGTTGTTTCGTTTTGCCTGTCGGCAAAACGGATTAGATTTAGATAACGCTTCAATTTTTTTTTAACTTCACTTCGTTCGTTGAACTTCGTTTCAGGTAGCCTGAAAAGTTTAATCGAGACATCATTGTAAAATATTTCAGGCAGCCTGAAAAACATATCGAAGCGTTATCTAAAAAATATCCGTCAAGCCGCAGGCTTGACATAGCATTTAATTGCTAATTACTCATTACTCATTGCTAACTGCCTTACATCACCCCCAACCATCTTAACAGCGTAATCCAAATGGGTGCGGTTACAATCGAGAATAGGGTAGTCATACCGATAATATTGGCGGCGGCTTTGCTGTTGCCGCCCATGGCTTCAACCATTACAAAGGCGGCGGCGGCAACGGGTGTGGCACTCATCAAAAACAGCACGCCAAACACTGTGGGCGGCAAGTGTAGGGCTAATCCCACAATAATCGCCAAAAGCGGCGATACAATCACTCGGGCAACGCTTGCCCACAGCGAAAAGTCTTTGATTTTGAATAGCGATTTAAAATCAAAAGACGCACCCACACAAATTAACGCCAAAGGTAAAGCGGTGTTAGACAAATAATGTCCGCTTTGCGACAGGGTTTCAGGCAGCCTGAAATTGAGCATACGGCAAAATAAAGCGAATACAATGCCGATAATCAGCGGATTTTTAATGATATTTTTGACAACAGAAAATACGGAAGTGTTTGATTTTTCTAATGATCGGCTTAATGTGATGACTGCCAACACATTGTATAACAAAGTCATTGTGCCTGTGAAAACCGCTCCCACGGCAATGCCGTCTGCACCGTAGGCGTTGGCACAAAACGCCAAGCCGATAATGGCGGTGTTGCCACGATAAATGCCCTGCACAAACACGCCACGATCGCGTTTTTCAATCAGAAAATACGCTGCGATTTCGGCGGCAGTGAATAAAATTAGGGCAACAATCGCCCCTGCGGCTAATAATTGGATTTGTCCGCCGAATGAAACTTGGCTTTCGACAATCGCAAAAAACAGCAAGGCAGGCAATGCCCAGTTAAACATTAGTTTGGAGGCGGCTTGCGAAAACGCTCCGTCAATTTGCTGTGTGCGTTGCAAAAACAAGCCAAACAACAGCAAAAACACCGTGGGCAGGGTTACGCCAATGGAAAATTGAAATGCGGTGAGAAAATTATGCAACATATTTCAGGCAGCCTGAAAAACAATAAAACGGATACTTGATATAAGTATCCGTTTTTTATGCAAAAAATGCAATCAAACTTTTTGAATATTAGACGCTTGTTTTCCTTTTGCACCGGTGATAACTTCAAAAGAGACGCGTTGTCCTTCTTTTAAAGTTTTGAAACCTTCCATATTGATGGCGGAGAAGTGGGCGAATAAGTCGCTATCGCCGTCATCGGGGGTGATGAAGCCAAAGCCTTTGGCGTCATTGAACCATTTAACAATACCTGTTGCCATTGAGTTTTCCTACTATATTTGTTACGAAAAAAAAAGAGCGTGTTTGATGCTTATTCACAAAAATAAAACGCAGTGATGAATAACGCAAATCACACAATTTGAATTTTCGTATATCTTGTTTGATTTTGTCAATAATCATTTGTAGAATACAGCGTTTTTTGTTGTTTATTTCAACCTAAATCACACAAAAATGACACAATTTGCCACCGATATTGAAGAACAATCCGTAGCCGAGATTGTTGAGCCGCCCAAACAATATGCCGTTATTTTGCTGAATGACGATTTTACGCCAATGGATTTTGTGGTGCATATTCTGCAAAATATTTTCTATATGCCTGAAAGCCTTGCCGAAAGCGTGATGCTAAAAATTCATCACGAGGGGCGTGGCGTATGCGGTGTGTTTAGTTGGGACATTGCCCAAAGCAAAAAAGACCAAGTCGATGACGAAACACGAAAAGCAGGCTATCCTTTGCGGTGTATTGTGGAAGAGATGGAATAAGCAGTGAGCAATGAGCAATTAGCAATTAGCAATGATTATGTCAAGCCTTGCGGCTTGACAACTATATTTAGATAACGCTTCGATTATTTTTTCAGGCTGCCTGAAAGAGTCTTGTAATACCGTTTTTAACTTCACTTCGTTCGTTGAACTTCGTTTCATAGTTAGGAGATTACTACGCATTAACTTTGTTAATGCTCGTAATGACAGTAGTTTTTTTCAGGCAGCCTGAAAAAAACATATCGAAGCGTTATCAAAATCTAATTCGTTTTGCCGCAAGGCAAAACTAAATAATTGCTCATTGCTAATTGCCTGCCAAAATCTCCACTGCCATTTTCTTCGCTCCTTTGAAATCTGCTTTGCCGCTGGCTAACATCGGCAAGGTTTCCACAGGCAGAATGTGTGTGGGCAGCATTAAGGGGATTAGGTCGGATTGTTTGAGTTTTTCGGCAATTTGGGCAGGGGTTTCTTCGGTTTTGATGAGTAGGGCAATGGCTTCGCCTTTTTTGTCGTCAGGCACATTCACCGCACAGAACGGTGCGTCATCGCCCAAAACGCGAGTAATGTTTTCTTCCACACTGCCCAAACTAATCATCTCGCCGCCGATTTTGGCAAATCGCGAGTAGCGGTCGGTGATAAATACAAAACCTTGTTCGTCAATGTGCCCTTTGTCGCCTGTTTTGTAGTAGCGAATGCCGTCTATTTCGCAGATGACTTCGGCGGTTTTGTCGGGGTCGCCCAAATAGCCTTTCATCACTTGCGAGCCGCCGATGACGATTAAGCCGTCTTCACCCACAGGCAATTCTGCTAATGTGTCGGGATTGACAATTTTGATAATCGTACCAGGTAAAGGCAAGCCGACACTGCCCAAACGGTTGAATGTCAGTTCTTTCAAGGTTTCGGGGTCGAGTATATTCGGCGTATTCACGGCGGCAACGGGGGCGGTTTCGGTTGCACCATAACCTTCGTAAATTTCGTGTCCGAATTTCAACTTGAATGCTTCTTTGACTTCGGGTTTGAGTTTTTCTGCCCCTGCGATAATCAGCCGCACGCTTTGAAACATTAAGGGGTGCAGTTTTTTATTGCGTGCATAGAGTCGGAAAAAGGTTGAAGTGCCAAAAATCAGCGTAGCGTGGTGCTGGGCTGCCATTTTGCCGATTGCCGCACCGTCTGTGGGGTCGGGCACGCTAATCATTTTTAAGCCCTCGCACAGGGGCATGAGCGTGGTTACGGTTAAGCCGAATGAGTGGAAAATCGGCAAGGAGTTCAAAATGGCATCGCTTTTCTTAAAGTTAATTAAGTCGCTGATTTGTTTAATATTTGCCAAAATATTTTTGTGGCTTAATTCAATGCCTTTGGGTTCGCCCTCGCTGCCTGAACTAAATAAAATGGTTGCCGTGTCGTCCAAAGTTGCGGGCGTGAAATATAAGGTTTTGAGCAGGGAAGTCGGCAACAACAGCACCGCTAACAAGGTTTTGATTTTGTCGCTTTTGCTGATAACACTGCCCACTTGTTCGGCATAAATCGCTTTGCCGTCCAACAATTCTTTGAACGAAAAACCGCGTCCTTCAAGTTTGGTTAAGAATTTTTCCGAAGTAATCACCTTGTTAATGGCGGCTTTTTTCAACGCCGCTTCCATAGATTGCGGATTTAAGGTGTAGTTCAAATTCACAGGCACTTTGCCCATCACAAACAAAGCCATATTCACCAATGCCGCCGCTGTGGAACTGGGCAATAACACGCCGACATGTTCTTCTTTTTCCAGTAATTCTTTGAAAACTTTAACAAAAGAAAACACGCCAGTGGCAAATTTTAAGTTATTCAAATTCATGCCAGTGCTATCGACTGCTGCGGTTTTAAATAAATTGTCTTTGGCATTGTCCAACCAAATATTCATTAAAGGCTCTTGGCGAGATAAAAAATGCTCCCACGAAGAAAAAGACAATTCCAAAACTTTTTGTTTCATTTCAATATGATTCGGTTTATTGTCTAATGGTTTGCCAAAGGCAACAATAATATCTCTTTTATTGCGGCGGCGTGTGAGCGATTTATAATAACTTTCTGCACGACTAAAAGAAGAACCCCATAAACCCCGCAAATAAAATGGCACAATACATACCTTTTCCATATCGGCAATGGCTAATTCATAACCGCGTTGAAATTCGTTAATTTGTCCATTATAACTAATATGTCCCTCTGGAAATAATGCCACTACTTCGCCATTTTCCAATCGTGAGCGAATAGCGGCAAAACTATCTTTACTGGCACCTTTGCCAATCGGAATCACATTAAAGAATTTTAACAACCACGCCAAATACCATTTATTGTAAATACCCCGATACATCACAAATTTAATCGCACGCGGAGACGCTGCCTGTAAAACCAACCAATCAATCCAACTGATGTGATTACCTAATAAAAGTACGCCGCCTCTTTGTGGTAAATTTTGCAAACCCTCGACATGAAAACGATAATTTGTTTTTAAAATCGGCAGTAATAAAATTCGGGTAAATAAATGCGGCACTTGTAAAATAGAATACACGCCGCTAATTAAACAAATGGCTGCCACTGTTAAAAATAAACCAGTGGTTGAAGTTTTAGTAATTTGCACTAAAATAACACTGGCTGCCAAAAAGAGAATCATAAAAATATTTTGAATAAAATTATTGCCCGCAATAATTTTACCCATTTGTTTTTCAGGAGCAAGGTATTGAATAGTGGCATTTAATGGCACCAATAAAAAACCGCCCGAAATACCAAATAAGAAAGAGCAAACTCCCATAATCAGTGCATTTGCATGCGTGGCAAAAATAAACAAAGAAATACAAATTCCCAAAGCACCCACAGGAATAATGCCGTGTTCAATATGGTGTTTAGAAAGGCTGCCTGCAATCCACGAACCGACAATCATGCCCAAGCCCGACAAAGCCAAAATACCTTGTACAATCACCGTATTATCATCACCGAACGATGCTTTATAATGTGCAGGGAAAGCGGCAATCACCACTTGCGACACGCCCCAAAATAAACTTAAACCAATAATAGACAGCCAAATATTTCTATCTTGCCGCACAATTTTCATATTTTCCATTAAATATTTTAAGGAAATATATTTTTTAAAATCAAATTGATTTTGTTCCGAATCTTTTTCAATACCATATTCAGGCAGCCTAAATGCAAAAAATGCTTCGCCTGCACTAAATAAAACCAAGAAAATACCAATAATCCAAATATTAGATACAATTTGTTCAGGCGTATTAACACCGCCATAAAGATTTTCAAACGCAAAAGAGAAAATTAACGAGCCTGATAATATAGCCACAACGGTGAGTGCTTGCACAATACCATTTGCTTGCCCCAATCGTTCCACACCCACAATCGACTTAATTAAACCATATTTTGCAGGAGAATAAATCGCACTTTGTGTGGCTAATATTAAAGTAAGCCCAAATGCAAGCCAAAATAATCCTGCCATATAAGACGCTAAAACCGCAAAAGAAATGCCCACAGAAAATAAAGCGGCAATACGAATAACGCGTGTTTTATCGAATTTATCACTAATAAAACCCGCTGGTGAAAATAATAAAACAAACGGAATTAAAATCATGGCATTGACAATCGCCGTTAAAATAATTTGCGTATTGCCGTCATAACTTTTTAATAAAGTATTTTGAATGGTAATTTTATGGGCTAAATCCACGCAGGCATTTAAAAAAGCCACAATTAAATAAGGCATAAAACCACGAATTTTGAATATTCCGTTTTGAGTCATATTGATTTGCTCCAATCATATTTTTCAGGCTGCCTGAACGAAAGGAAGAATATAACAAGAGAATGTATTTTGTGCAACCGATTTCAGGCTGAAACCTTTGCAAAACTGGCATCTGTGGCAGATTTCTTCGTTATGCGTTGCTCGAAATCTCGCCTAACTAATTGTTATGTCTTCGATTTCTGTGCTACTATAACTTTGAACTCTACTCACATCTACCAGTTTTGCAAAGGTTTCAGGCTGCCTGAAAAAACAAAAACCACTTTTTCAACAGTGGTTTTTGTGTCATTTAAGCGTGTTTCAAGGCAGGTTTAATATCCAATGAAAAGCCCAATGCTTTAATCACTTTCAAAATTGTGCCAAACGAAGGATTGCCGTTGCCTGACAAGGCTTTGTATAGGCTTTCTCGTCCCAAGCCTGTTTCTTCGGCGATTTTGCTCATACCACGGGCTTTGGCAATTTCGCCTAATGCGGCTGCCACAAAAGCAGGGTCATCGTCTGCGTCTTCCAAAACTGCAGATAAGTAATGACAAATATCTTCATCGGTTTTCAGTTCGCTCGCAATGCTCCAACGGCGAATGGTGATTTTGTCGTTCATAAGCCCAATTCCTGAATAATGCGTAAAGCGGTGTTAATATCTTGATTTTGCGTAGATTTATCACCACCGACAACAATCAGATACACTTTGTTGCCTGTTTGTTTGTAATATAGGCGATAACCGCCGCTCACATCTATCTTCATCTCCCACAAACCATCTCGACAAAATCGCACTATACCAAAGTTGCCTAATTCGGCTTTGTGTATGCGTTTGCGAATGGCGGCTTGGGCAATTTTGTCTTTTAATGCAGATAGCCATTCGTCAAAAATGTTTGTGGTGTAAATTTCATTCATGACAAAAGTGTATCCTATTTTATACAAAAAGACAACTGAATACTTGTTTCAGGCAGCCTGAACATGCTTGTGCTTACAATCCCCCATACGAATGCAAGCCTGTTAAAAACATATTCACGCCAACAAAAGCGAATGTGGTGATGAGTAAGCCCAAAATTGCCCACCATGCCAGCACTTTGCCACGCCAGCCTGCGACTAATCGCAAGTGTAGCCACACGGCATAATTCAGCCATACAATGAGTGCCCAAGTTTCTTTTGGGTCCCAACTCCAATAACTGCCCCATGCGTCTGCTGCCCATAATGCTCCCAAAATTGTGGCAATGGTGAAGAACAGAAAACCCACCGCAACGGCTTTGTACATAATGTTTTCAATCGCTTCCGATGACGGCAAAAAGCCACCTGTTTTGCCTTTTTTTTCGTTTGATAAGGCTTTAAGTTCGGCGACTGCCAACATTGCTGCCAAGCAGAAACCGCCGTAGCCGACAAAATTAGCAGGCACATGGATTTTCATCCACCACGATTGCAAGGCTGGGATTAAGGGTTGAATGTCGCCCACATTCGCACGACTATTGACATACCACAGGAAAAACGCCACCAAGGTTGCCTGAAAAGCATACACAAACACGCCCAAACGGTGTAAGCGGGTTTTGCCTGCGTAATATAAAAACATTAAGGCGGTTACTGCCATAAACAGCACCAACACTTCGTATAAATTCGACACAGGAATATGCCCTGCGTCTGTGCTGATTAAGTAACTTTCGTGCCAACGCACCAACAAGCCCACAAAGCCTGCTAACGCACCTGCCCACGCAATGCCTGTGGCGATACTGATGAGCGTGTTGTTGTCTTGTTTTTGTTTGACGGCAACGATACTGCCTAATAAATACACAAAAAACGCCAAAACAATCAGCACGCACTGCCACATAATTGCCGATTGCGATGACAGCATATATTTCAACCAAAAGCGGTTGCTGTTGTCGATATTGCCGCCGTAGGATAAAACCGCAAGATAGGCTGTCAGGGCGGTGATGGGAATAAACCAGCGTAAGCCTTTGAAAAGCCAGCCTAAAAAGATTACCGATACGGCAGTAACCACAAAGATGACTTCTTCGTAAATATCGGGCGTGCTATGCACAAGTTTAATGCGTGCAAACACGGCTAATGCAAAGATAATCAAGGCAAAAATCCAGTCGGCAAGGCTTAAATTTTTGAAAAAGCCTTGTTTTTGCAAAAGTTCGTGTTGTAAGTTATTGTTTTTCATTAGAAAAATCCTTAATCAAGCGTTGTATATTATGTGCGTGTTGTGGAAACTCGCTATTCAAGTCGTTTTTGTGTCGTCCTGCGGTCATTGCAAAACGCAAGTTATTGTTATTTAACAGAATCCATGCACGCCGTTCTTTGACATAAAACATTAAAATTGAACCCAAAGTCAGCAAAAGCGAGCCTAAATACACCCATTTCATGCCAGGCGAGCGGGTCATTTGCAAGCCTGACGCATTCACTTCTTCATAACTTTTTAACTGTAATAACAAAGGCGTAGGATATTGTGCCAAAGCGGTATAGCCTTGCAGAGTATCCATCACAAAGCGTTGGCGTGCGGTGTTGTCTGTCCATTCAGACAGCCCTGATTGCGTGCTGATGTCGTCTAACAGTTGATTTGTTGCATAAGCCATTGTTTGATAAAACACTTTTGCCATTTCTTCCTGTTCTGCCGCAGGGATTTTTTCACGAATAAACGCGTCCATAGTGGCGTAACCGCCGATAGAAAACAGTTTCAAAATGCTTTGCGTAAATTGCATGGTGCGTTCTTTTTGCGTTTCAGGTGCGGTTGCGGCGATTTTTTGTGCCATATTATCCAGCGTTTGCTCGTCTTTTAAGGCTTGTCGCAACAGCATAAATGTATTCAGGCTGCCTGAATTATCAGTCGGCAACGCCACCCAACGAAAAGCAGGGTCAAGCGGTGCTTTTACGCCATAAAAATAATACGCATAACCTTCACGCATTTGCGGCAGCATATAATTCATCAAAACCAAGTTCTGTCCTGCGTTATCCGCAATGGTGTAGGTGATTGTTGCCCCAACATTATGCGGTTTTTCATCAGGATTTTCTTCGTTGCCCATAATATTTGTCGCCTTAAATTCGTTAAACGACAAATGATACGACTGATTGCCCAAAGGAATATCTGCGTCTCCACGAGAACGCACGGTGAGCGTTACAGGCTTGGGATTTGGGTCGGGCAACGCCCACAAATCAAATGACAAGGGTGAACCGCCATCGCCAAAACCTGCCTGATAAATCGTCAAACCGTGTGTCTTAACAGGGTGATTCACCCGCACAACCGCATTTTTGCTTTCGCCTGTTTTTTTATCGGTAATGGTAATATCACTGGCATAATCTTTGGGCATACCGTTGTCGTAATGTTCTAATAAAAATTTATTTAATTTCAATGTGAAAGGTAATTCCTGCACCACAAAACCATTGTTATTGACATTCAGAAAAATAGCGTCTGTGGTTTGATTTTCAGGCAGGTTAATATCGCCACGAAACGACAGCGAATTTGCCGACAAGCGGCTATTTGCCGCAAAATCAGACGCATAAGCATGTTCCTTATCAGGCACCAGCCGCCCCGACCACACCGCCATTTTTAATAGCAAATGACTATCAAGCAAACCGCCCAAACAAATCACAATCAAGGCAATGTGGGCAAAAATATAACCGAATTTCGCAAACGCCCCTTTTTTTCCTGCAATCAAAACACCGTCTTCTCGCTCAACTTTTTGCGTCTGAAAACCCTGTGCTTTTAAGTATTGTTCCGCAATGTCCGCGTTCAGGCTGCCTGAAATATTTTGCGAAAAAGACAGCGTTTCCAGTTTCACATTGGGGCGAAATGTTTTCATTTCTGCCACAAAAGGCGGCACATTTCGCCACAAACACAGGGCAGTGGATAACACCAAAAAGATGAGAATCACAATAAACCAAGGCGATGAATAAACATCATAAAGCCCTAAAATATCAAAAACTTGCGACCAAAATGTACCGAACGAAACCACATAATCCTGAATGGGACGGTTTTGCGGAATCACTGTGCCGATAATGGACGCCACAGCCAAGATAGAAAGCAGAGCCACAGCAAACCGCATAGAACTGAACAGTTCTAATAAGGGATTGCGTAAGAAATTATTTTTGCGTTTTTGAGCGTTCATCACTTCAAGAAAAATCAGTCAAACGGGCAGATTTTACGCTATATTGCATAAAATATAAAATGACAAAATGCAAGGTATTTGATTTTAACTATCAAAAAACACATTCAGGCAGCCTGAACGCAAAAAATTGATTGATTTTTTGTGTAATACAGTGTTATACTTTTGTCAATTTGTATAACTTGTATAACACAAGTCAAGGAGAAAAAAATGTTAGCCGTAAGATTACCGACTGAACTCGAGAACAATTTAACGCAATTAGCGTTAGAAACTGGCAGAACAAAAGCCTTTCATATTCGTGAAGCCATTACCGAATATTTGAAAAATCTCAAAAACAAAAAACGCTTTGAAACTTGGGTTTGGGATACTAATAATCCAGAAATTCAAGAACAATTAAAAAAAGAATGCGAATTGATTTCAAAATGTCCAGACAACGAAGAATGGTTGGATATTGCCGAACAATCACTCAATGATTTTGCAGATGAATGGAAATACGAATGAAAAAAGGCGATATTGTTACCATTGCTATGCAAGGTGATTACGGCAAGCCAAGACCAGCCGTAGTTTTCCAGTCGGAAAAATTAGTTACTGACAGTATTTTGTTGATACCATTCACAACCTACTTGGTGAAAGAAAGCAAGATTAGAATTTTGATAGAACCAACAAAAAACAACGGCTTACAAAAAACTTCTCAAACAATGACCGAAAAAATTACGGCAATCAAAAAGGACAAAGTCAGCGAAGTTATTGGCAGATTAGAACCTGATGAAGTTCAAAAAATCGAACAAGCCTTGTTGTTGATTTTGGGCATTTGACTAAAAAACGCTCAATTCAGAATTACGCTTAAACCGTCTGCCGAAACTGGATTAAATCGTTATCGTCTGATTTCTTCATTTCTGCCCGAACCACAACAAAGGAAAGATTATGAAAACCGCAGATATAGACACCGTAACTGATGAAGATATTGCTTTTGCTCGTTCAGTTGATTTGAACAAGGCTTTAACCGTTGATGAAATGCCTTTAATCAAAGCTTTGCAATCAAACAAAAAATTTCAGCAAATGTACGCTCCACAAAAAAATCAATCACCGCAGAAATTGATACGGATATTTTGGCGTGGCTAAAAAAAAGACGGCAAAGGCTATCAAACTCGCTTAAATGCTATTTTGCGTCAAGCAATGCAAAACAGTCTTGCTACACATTAGTTCAGGTTACCTGAAAATCAGTGATACGATACCGTGCAATCAACGGTAAATAAACGCCCCCCCATAAAAGCACGTCCCAACATAAGCGTGCTTTTTGCTGTTTTCTGCTCTTTTCAGGCTGCCTGAAAAGGTTTGCAACAATTTTTTTTTGTAGTAAAATCGCCCGCTTAATTTTCCGAAAAACAGTGGTTCGCAAACCTCCCACTATAAAAAACTAAGGACACAAAAATGTATGCTTTCACTTTGGAGCAACGCCGTATCTCGTTGTATCGTTTGGTATTTTTTCATATTATTGTCATTGCTGCCAGCAATTATTTAGTGCAGTTTCCGTTTTCCATTGGCAATATTCACGCCACTTGGGGGGCGTTGTCGTTTCCGTTTATTTTTGTGGCAACCGATTTGACGGTACGCATTTTTGGCAAATCGCAGGCACGCAAAATTGTGTTTTATTCTATGCTACCTGCTTTGCTGTTGTCGTATGCCATATCGCTGTTGTTTCAGGACGGGCATTTAACGCAATTATCTAATTTATTTACATTTAATTTGTTTGTGGTGCGAATTGTTGTCGCCAGTATGTTGGCGTATTTGTTTGGGCAGTTGTTGGATATTTTGGTTTTTGACCGTTTGCGTCAAATTAAAGCGTGGTGGGCAGCACCGTCTGCGTCTTCGATTTTAGGCTGTTTGGCGGATACTTTTGTATTTTTTGCGATTGCTTTTTATCATAGCCCAGATGAATATATGGCAAGCCATTGGGTGCCGATTGCTATTTCTGATTACGCCTTTAAGTTGGTAATTAACTTATTGTTTTTCTTGCCAATTTATGGTGTTGTGTTGCGATATATATTAAACAAATTGGTTGCCATAAAAACAGATATGCCCAAACAAACTGTTGTGGATTAACTTATTTCAGGCTGCCTGAAAGGCAGTGAGCAGTGAGCAGTTAGCAGTGAGCAGTTGTTTAGTCAAGCCTGTGGCTTGACGGATATTTTTTGATATAGTCAAACAACTTCAAAATACAAAAAATAAAAATAACGCACTGTGCATAAATATTCTACAATTTAAATTTAATCCTGCGTGTCATTACGAGCCTTGACGAAAGTCAAGGCGTGGTAATCCAGTGAAAAATCGCAGATTTTTCACCAACGCCGCAAGGCGTTGTAACGACAAGGTTCATAAACAATTTAAGGCTACCTGAAATGATAACAGATACGACCGTTACAACGCTTATCAGCGTTGATGAATTGCTATGCAATTCATTGGATTGCCACGCCGTGATTTCATTAACGCGAGCAATGACACGGTTTTTTAACATTTTGAAGTTGTTTGACTATAAAAATAATCGAAGCGTTATCTAAACATAATTGTTTTGCCGTAAGGCAAAACGAAACAACTGCTCACTGCTCACTGCTAACTACTCAACACTGCTCACTGTTTTAAGTTTTCATCAATCAAGGTAAAATAATCTCTTTTTTTCGGCTGTGATTATGGCTAAACCTGCGATTTCTCCTATGATGGAGCAATATCTTCGCATTAAGGCAGAATGTGCGGATAAGTTGTTGTTTTATCGTATGGGCGATTTTTATGAAATGTTTTTTGATGACGCGGTCATTGCGTCCAAACTCTTGGGCATTACGCTCACTTCGCGTGGGCAGATAAATGGTGAGCCGATTAAAATGGCAGGCGTGCCGTTTCATCAGGTTGAGCCTTATTTGGCGAAGTTGGTGAAAGCAGGGCAGTCGGTTGCCATTTGCGAGCAACTTACGGACGCAGGGGCGGCAAAAGGGCCGATTGAGCGGGCGATTGTGCGGATTGTAACGCCAGGTACGCTCACCGATACGGCGTTATTGCCTGATAAACAGGCAAATCGTGTGGCGGCATTAGCGGTGCATAAAAATCGAGCGGCGTTGGCGTGGGTGTCGCTTGCGTCAGGCGAATTTTTATGTAAAAACATAGATTTATCTTCATTAGAAGATGAATTACAACGCTTGGAACCTGCGGAAATTTTGTTGTCGGACGCATTGCGTTTGGATTTGCCGCAACGATTTACCGCCGCTGTTACGCGTTTGAATGACTGGCAATTTGCGACAGACGCAGGCTACGCTTTATTGTGCGACTTTTTTGGCGTGCAGGATTTACTCGGCTTTGGTTTGTCGCTTGATGATAACCCCTTGCCGATTGCCGCCGCAGGTGCGGTGTTAAATTATGTCAAATTAACGCAAAAGGATTTACCGCAACACTTGGACAGCATTGCGTTAGAAAGCAATCAGGCATATATCGCTATGGACGCTGCTACTCGCCGCCATTTGGAAATCACCGAAACCATTAGTGGCAAAGCGGCTCCAACCTTGTTTTCCGAATTAGACGCTTGTGCTAACAATATGGGGTCAAGGCTTTTGGCGTCTTGGTTGCATCACCCTTTATGCGATATTGCCCGCATTCAAAACCGCCAAATAGCAGTCAAAAATTTATGCGATGACTATAAAAATATTCATCAACAATTAAAACAATTAGCCGATATTGAACGAATTGTGGGACGCATTGCCATAGGCTCTGCTCGACCACGCGATTTATCTGCATTGCGAAATAGTTTCTTTATTCTACATAATATCAGGCTGCCTGAAAATTCGCATAGTATGATACTCAATCAATTAGCACAACTTTTACCATAAGGTATTGAAACAGCAGAATTTTTACAAAAATCTATTTTACCTGAACCTGCCACAATGGTTAAAGACGGCGGCGTGATTGCAGACGGTTTTTCGTCTGAATTAGATGAATTGCGGCAAATCCAAAATCATGGCGATGAATTTTTATGTCGCTTACAACATGAAGAAATAGCACGCACTGGGTTAGGCACCCTGAAAGTGGAATATAATCGTGTGGCAGGTTTTTATATTGAATTAAGCCGCAAAGACGCAGAAAACGCCCCAGCACACTATATTCGCCGCCAAACCATGAAAAACACCGAACGCTTTATTACGCCTGAACTCAAAGCCTTTGAAGACAAGGTTTTGAACGCACGCGATAGGGCGTTGGCATTAGAAAAACGCTTGTATGACGACATTTTGCGGCAACTGCAAGATAATGTGAAATTGTTTCGCGATATTGCCCGAGCCGCTGCCACGCTTGATGTGCTGGCTACATTTGCCGCGTTAGCCGATGAAAACGGTTGGGTAAAACCGCAATTTGCTGATTATCCTGTGATTGATATTGAAGCAGGTACGCACCCCGTTGTGGCAAAAACCTGCGACCATTTTACGCCGAATGATTGCGAACTTACGCACAAACGGCGTTTAATGCTGATTACGGGGCCGAATATGGGCGGCAAATCCACATTTATGCGACAAACCGCCCTGATTGTTTTGTTGGCTCACACAGGTTCATTTGTGCCTGCACAGTCGGTGCTGTTGGGCAAAATTGACCGCATTTTCACCCGTATCGGTGCGTCAGACGATTTAGCCAGCAACCGCTCCACTTTTATGGTTGAAATGTCGGAGACCGCCAAAATTCTGCACCAAGCAACCGACAATTCACTGGTGTTAATGGACGAAGTCGGGCGTGGCACGGCAACTTCGGACGGCTTGGCGATTGCGAGTGCTGTGGCAGAACATTTATTGAATAAAAACAAAAGTTTCGTGCTGTTTGCCACGCATTATTTTGAACTCACAAGGCTGCCTGAAAAATATCCACAAGCCTTCAATATGCACTTAACCGCCGTTGAAAACGGCGCAGAAGTGGTGTTTTTACACCAAGTCAAATCAGGTCCTGCAAGCAAAAGTTACGGCATTGCGGTTGCCAAATTAGCAGGCATACCCAAACGCACATTAGCGGCGGCACAAAAATACTTGGCACAATTAGAAGAAAATGCGAATAAAAACAACACACAAGGCGATTTATTTATCGAAAATAAATCAGACACCAGCGAACAAGAGCAGGAGAACTTAAACAAATACCACGATATGAGCGACATACTCGACAAAATCGACCCCGATAATCTCTCCCCCAAAGACGCTTTGAGCGTGATTTATCAACTGAAAGAGTTGCTGTGATTAAGGGTTTTCAGGCAGCCTGAAAATATAGTCAATTCACAGCAAAACCATTCATCGTTGGTTCGCCTTGCTGTATTAGTCATACTATCTGCGGCAACACCCGCTTGACTGCTTTTGCTGTGAACCGACTATAAAAAAACAGTGCATTTTGAACACACTGTTTTTTATTGAACATTCTTTCAGGCAGCCTGAAACTAATCAGGTTTCGACAGAAAATGCACTCGTCCCAATGCCACAGGGTAGTCGGGGCTTTTTTGCCATGCTCTCACAGTTACATGCGAAATGCGGCTGCCTTTGCGGGTTAAGGAGCAAGTGGCGTATAAATCTGCCGCTTTGGCAAATCGCAGATAATCCAAAGAAAAATCAACTGTTTTCGGCGGTTTTTCTAATTGAGCATTCAGTTGCAAAAAAGTGGCGGCACAACTTTCCATAAAACCGCCCGTCAAGCCGCCGTGAATGGCAGGCAAAAGCGTGTTGCCAATCAACATTTCTTTGAACGGCAAGTGAAACAAAATCTGTTGCAAAGCACGGTCATAACCCACACGCAAGCCGATAAATTTGGCGTAAGGAATTTGCTGATAGGTTTTTTCGGTGAGTTTTTCGTCTAAAATAAAAGAGTCCATATTTACTTACCTTGTTGTTGTTCTTTTAGTTTTTCCATAATATTCATATAAGTAGAAGTTTCTAATGCAAACGGATCCATCACACGCATATAAGTTGCCGTGCCTAATGCAAAGGGTTCGTAATTTTCATCGGTATAACACACCGTTCGCACAAACGCCACTTGTGCCCCCAAACGATAACATTCACTGGTGGCTAAAATTTTGCCAGAAGAAGGTGTGGCACACAGATAATCAATGCGTAAATCCAAAGTGGCTAATGCTTCGGGCATATCCAAATGAGCCGCCACTGCCGTTGCCCCTGCAATATCAATCAGCGGTGTAATCACGCCGCCGTGCAGAATGCCGCTGTCGGCGTGTCCGACAAATTCAGGCTGCCACTTTATACTTAAAGTGGGCTTGCAACCGACCATATTTTCAAACTGCATACCCAGTGCCGCACAATGGGGCAGAGAGATGAAGAAGTCTTTGAGTGTATTAAAAATTTCTGAATTGTAGGGGCGGTTCATTTCGTTCCTCGACAATCGTTTTATTTAGGCTGCCTGAAAAAAGTGGTGCAATGCAAAAGACCATACCTTACCACAAAATGCCTGTTTTGATAAGAGACGAGCGTGAATAAGACAATTTTTTATGACGATTTGTGTAATGGGGTGGTTGATGGGGATCGAACCCACGACCGCTGGAATCACAATCCAGAGCTCTACCGACTGAGCTACAACCACCATTGTGGTATTTTTGGCGCGTCCGACAGGACTCGAACCTGTAACCCCCGGCTTAGAAGGCCGGTGCTCTATCCGGTTGAGCTACGGACGCAATCCTGCAACTGATAATTTGAGAGCCACTGGCATTTTTGCCTATGGCGATAAATAAATGGTCGGGGCGGTGGGATTCGAACTCACGACCCTCTGCTCCCAAAGCAGATGCGCTAACCGGGCTGCGCTACGCCCCGACAACTGAAAGACGGCAATTTTACCCAAATTATCTCTTGTTTGTCAAATTGAATTTCAGGCAGCCTGAAAACGACATCACAACACGCTTATTGATTTAATTTTTTAATAATTGCACGCTTTTACCCTGTTCTTGCAATAAGCGGATTGCTTTTTTATCAAAAGAATAAAAAGTATCACCACCTAACAACGCACCCTCATATTCCATAATTGCGTCAGCAAAATCTCCGCCCATTTTAAATAATTCCAAGCCTTGTAGAACGGCAGGACGATTGAGTTTAAACTTTTGAACTGACAAGACATTTTCTAATATCTCAATCAGTTTATTTTTGGATAACTTTGTGCTACGCTGTAAAATCCACATCATTTCGCACAAACAAGGCAAAGAAATAGCGATTGAACTGGCTTTTTCCAATAAATCATTGGCAATTTCCATTTGAACTGGGTCATCTTGCAAAATAAAACGCACCAAGACATTCGTATCAATAGAAATTTTCATAATTCACCAGCCCAGCCCGCAGCCGCAATTTCGTTCATTTCTTCAATCGTCAAAGGTTTATCAAGCACGCCTTTTGCACAACCTTTTAAGCGTTCTAATGCTTCATCTTTTGCTTGTTTTTGGTGCTGATTTTGTTGAACCATTTGGCGTAAATGAGCAAACAATTCATTTTGTTGCTTTTCAGATAACTGTCCATATAAAGCAGAAAATTCACTTGGCACTTGCGAAGTCAGAGTAGGCATAGCAATACTCCCTAAAATAGATTGAATAACAATGAATTATAACACTTTCAGGCTGCCTGAAACAAAATCGAAGCGTTATCTAATATCAAACTGTCAAGCCGCAAGGCTTGACTAAATAACTGCTCACTGCTAACTACTCACTATTTAACTCCATTGCTGTAAAAACAAACGAATGTCGTTAATCATGGAAAACATAATCACCAATAAGCCTGCCAAGAATGTGGCTTGAATATCGACTATGGAAAAATGGCGTTGTTTGCCCCGTGGTTCGGCAATCAGCCATAAAAATGCGGTTAAAAATAGGTGAATCACAATCCAAAAAATCGGTTGCCATAAATAAAGTTTCAGCAAGGCAGGCATAAAATAAGGCGTGTAGCCTTGCGGATATTTCCACGACAAAATCAGCAACACAATGAGAAACGCTAAATGCTGCATAAAGGCGGCAACCGCCCACGCACTTAAAAATGAGTGGCTTTTTTGGGCATAAAATGTACGCTTTTCAGGTAGCCAATGCCAGTCGGAAATAAAAAAGAAAAAAGACGCTATGGATATATAAAAATAAGGGTGCAACAGCACAGAGTAGGGGGCAAATGCACCAAATAACCGCAGTTTTATGATGAACAAAACGCCCATCATCATCACGATGGTACCTGCTATCCAGTTGATTTGACGCGATTTTAACGCCAAAAACATAAATAAAATAAAGTACAACGAAGTGGTGATGAGCGTTACGGTCATTATTTATTCAGCCCCATCATTTTGGCTAATGTAGTGGCAATGGCGTCTCCCATTAAAGACACCAATTCGGTTGGCGTATTTGGTGCGAAGTGGGCTGGGTCTTTATGTCCAATCACCAACACGCCTATGGTTCGCTCGCTAAAACGCAGGGGCAGATGTAAAAAACTTTCTGCATCAGGGTCTGGCAGGCGTTTGATGAGTTTTTCGTCTATCAACTTGTTGGCACATTTTGGCTTATTCAAACTTGCCAAGCGTTCTGCCAACGCGTTGTCGTTTAATTGCATTTCAGGCGGAATGGTTAGTTTTTTGCGACTGTTTTCGGTCAGCAATAAACAGAAATTCGGCAGATTAAAATCATTATTCAGCCTGCCTGAAACCGCTTTGAGTACTTGGCTCACCGTATTGCACGATAATAAGGCTAAATTCAGTTGAAAAATGCGTTGCATCGTGCGTTTATTCGCTTCGGCATTTTCTGCCACTTGTGCCATATTGTGTGCAATATTGTCGATTTTCTTTTCCGCAGCGGCAATTTGTGCTTCGGCAAAAGAACGCACTTTGCTTTCACTCACACGAATATTCAATTCAGCGGCGTGTTGAATTAAAAATTCAGGGTGTTCTTTCAGGTAGCGTAGTATTTCAGCAGAGTTCATAGCGTGATAGTTCCTTCAAAAACAGTTTCGGCAGGACCCGTCATCAAAATATCTTGATTTTCTTGCCATTCAACCAATAAATCGCCGCCCACTTGCGACACAGTAACGGCGTTATCCAATAAGCCTAAACGAATGCCTGCAACGGTTGCCGCACAAGCACTGGTGCCAGACGCAAGCGTTTCGCCTGTGGTGCGTTCAAACGCACGCAAATGAATGTGATTGCGGCTTAACACCTGCATAAACGCCACATTCACGCGTTCAGGAAACTGCGGGTGTCGTTCAATTTTCGCCCCCCATTGAGCCACAGGAGCGTTTGCCACATCTTCCACTAAAACCACTGCATGCGGATTGCCCACATTCACGCACACCAAAGGAATGGAGAGCGTTCCTGCCACAATAATATGCGTTAAGCGGTCTTTATCGGCAGACGAATCAGGAATAAACGGAATTTCAGCAGGGTTAAATTTGGGGCTACCCATATTCACCACCACGCCGTCATTTTCAGCCAGCCGCAGCACAATCACACCGCGTGCGGTTTGCACTAAAATTTCGTCTTTTTGGGTGAGATTTTTTTCACGCACAAAGCGAAAAAAACACCTTGCCCCATTGCCGCATTGCTCCACTTCACAGCCGTCCGCATTAAAAATGCGATAGCGAAAATCGTAAGCGGTGTCGCTGGCTTTTTCTACAACCAAAAGTTGGTCAAAACCCACACCCGTATGACGATTTGCCCAAGCCATAATTTGTTCAGCATTTGCTCTAAACGGTTGGTTAATGCCGTCAATCACCATAAAGTCATTGCCCAAACCGTGCATTTTGGTAAATTGTAGCGTTTCCATAGCACATACTCTTGCTCAAACAAGTGGCTTATGATAGCCCAAACTGCGATAAGGATAAAGTGTTTTCAATCAAGTTATGTTGTGTTTTGCACAATTTGTTTGAAAAATAGTGAGTACTGAGCATTGATTATGTAAAACCTACGGTTTGACGGATATTTTATAGATAATGCTTTCAGGCAGCCTGAAAGCAATATCGAAGCGTTATCTAAATCTAATCCGTTCTGCCGCAAGGCAGAACATATAGTCGATTCACAGCAAAACCATGCAGCGTTACT
Organism: Neisseriaceae bacterium; assembly: GCA_017458185.1. GTDB lineage: Bacteria > Pseudomonadota > Gammaproteobacteria > Burkholderiales > Neisseriaceae > RGIG9985. Next base: position 40,125 of record JAFTFY010000002.1, on the reverse strand, counting down.
TCGCCTTGCCGTATTATTTATACTGTCTTCGGCTCGTTGCCTTGCCTGTTTTTGCTGTGAACCGACTATAAAACCCATTACTCATTGCTCATTGCTCACTGTTTTTATGGCACAATCACGCTTTAATTAAAACATCAACGGAAAAAATCAAATGAAAATTGCCACATGGAATGTTAATTCGCTTAAAGTGCGTCTGCCGCAGGTTTTGGCGTGGTTGGAAGAACAACAGCCTGATATTTTAGCCTTGCAAGAATTAAAGTTAGAACAAGATAAATTTCCGCTTGAAGCCTTTGCCGATATAGGTTTTCAGGCAGCCCATTTGGGGCAGAAAACTTATAACGGTGTGGCGATTATCAGCAAAAAACCATTAGAAAATGTGCAATGCAATATGCCTAATTTTGCCGACCCGCAAGCCCGTTTTATTGCCGCAACTCATGATAATCTTCGTGTTGTGTGTGTTTATTGTGTGAATGGCGAAAGTTTAGAAAGCGATAAATTTCAATATAAAAAACAATGGTTTCATCATCTTTCAGGCTGCCTGAAAAATGAATTGGCACAACATAAAAATTTGGTTTTGTTAGGCGATTTTAATATTGCTCCTGCTGATATAGATTTAGCCGAAGCCGAAAAACACGCAGGCAAAATTTTGTGTTCCGATGAAGAGCGACAATGGTTTCATGCCTTGTTAGATTTAGGTTTAACAGACGCAGTGCGGTTTTTGGCGAAAGACGAAAAAATCTACACATGGTGGGATTATCGAATGAATGCGTTTCGGCGTAATTTGGGTATGCGTATTGACCATATTTTATTAACGCCTGATTTAATGCAAAAAACAACGAAATATCAAATAGATAAAACAGTACGAGCCGCCGAACGCCCCAGCGACCACGCACCTGTTTGGGTTGAAATTGAAAAATAGTGTTTCAGGCAGCCTGAACGCATATTTTTGATTTCGGTTACAATAACCCTTTTATCGCAACACGAGAAGAATATGTCGTTTTCTAAAATTGGGACATTGATGGTTGTCTTGGCTGTGTCTGCCTGTGGTTTCCATTTGAAAGGTGTGGGCGGAGTGAATCAGCCTTTGCCATATACCGCTTGGCAAATCACGCAAACGCAGGCATTGGAAGAATATTTGCACGATGAACTCAAACGCCACAGCGTTACTGTGGTGCGTTCGGGCAATGCGGCGGACGCGGCGGAAATTCATTTGCTTAAATTGGAACGCTCTCGTGATGTGGGTTCGCTGTCTCGCATTGGTACGGTGTCGGAATATATTTTAACTTTGAAAGTGGCTGTGGCTGTGCATTTTCAGGGTGAAGACAAGGGCGAGCCTATTTTTGTAACGCTGCAACGCAAGCAGTCTTATTTGGATAACGATTTATTCGGCAAACAGCAGGAAGAACAAGCCTTGTGGGACGATATGTATCAAGATGCGGCGGTTCAGATTGTGCGGCGACTGCCTTATATTCAGGCTCATCAATAGATATTTAAGGTGTTGATCATGTTTGATTTATCCCGTCCCTTATCGTCTTTATATTTAATTTATGGCGATGAAGATTTGTTGCGTTTTGAAAGTTTAGACGCTTTGCGAGAAACGGCGAAAAATCAAGGATTTGCTATGCGTGAAGCGTTTTTTGTGGATAGCAAAACCGATTGGACGGAAATTTTGGCTGCGGTGGAAAGTCAGGGTTTGTTTTCGGATAAAAAATTATTGGAAATTCATATACCTACGGGAAAACCTGGTGTTGCGGGCGGCAATGCTTTAATCGACTTGGCAGGCAAATTAAATGATGATACTACGGTGGTGATTTTTCTGCCGAAATTGGAAAAAGCACAAACACAAGCCAAATGGTTTGCCACACTTGCCAAAGCGGCACAAGTGTTTGAAGCCAAAGCAGTTTCTGCTGCTGATTTGCCGCAGTGGATTCGTCATCGTTTGTCTGCCCACAAATTGCAGATAGATGAAGACGCTTTGCTTTTGTTTGCCGAACGGGTTGAAGGCAATTTAATGGCGGCAAATCAGGAAATTGAAAAATTGGCGTTATTGCACCAAGCAGGGGCAGTTGTGTCGCTTGAAGATGCTCAAAATGCGGTGGCAAATGTGGCTCGTTTTGATGTGTTTCAGTTATCAAATGCGTGGTTATCAGGCGATGTGCCACGCGTGGTGCGGTTAATGGACGCGTTAGAAGCCGAAGGTGAAGAGCCGATTTTGCTTTTGTGGTCGGTGAGTGAAGATATTCGTACGCTGTTGCGTTTGCATGCGGCATTAAAACAAGGGCAAAGCATTATGCAGGTACGCAATCCTTTGCGGCTGTGGGGCGAAAAACAAACGCTGGCACCACTTGCCTTAAAACGCATTGGCGTTCGCCGTTTGATGAATGCTCTGCAAACTTGTGCAGTGGCAGACCAGCAAATTAAAGGCGTGGCACAGGGCAAGGCTTGGGCAACCACTCGGCAAATGCTGATTGAATTGGCAGGCAAATCCAGAGTTCAGGCTGCCTGAAAACAGTATAAAAGGGTTTATTTAATTGTACCAAATTCGGTACAATTAAAAATGCAGTAAAAGGGGTCGAATTCGACCCTGTTTAATAGATTTTGTCTTTTTAATTTCTCACAAAGACACAGAGAACACGGAGAATGTAAGAAAAATGTTAATAATATAAGCACTTAACCTTATTTTGGCTTCGCCGAAATTTTGGTTTGATGACTTCGTCATCTTCTTTTACGAACTTCGTTCGTAAAAGATTTCACTTACGACGAAATAAAACCTTATTTTCTGTATTCTCCGTGTCTCTGTGAGAGATAATAAAAAATTTTGTTTTCAGGCTGCCTGAAAAATAAATAGGGTGGGGTAAAAATAATGCAAACAATCGTTTATATTTTATTATTATTATTGGGTGTAGTTTTAATGATTATTGGCATTCGTTCATTAAAAAATTTAGCCCAAAATAATCGGCAATGGCAATTTATTCAAATTCAATCGGCATTATTTGATGAACATTTGTTTGAAGAATATCAAAATGTGGAACAAAATATTATTCATCGTATCCGTAAATATATGCCTATTGTTGTTCAATTTGCTTTATTAAATGGTATAATATCCATTTTAGGTTCTTTATTTAATTTATTGAATATCAATATAAATAATAGTTTTAATTTAATGATTATTGGTTTTTTAGGTATTTTTATATTATTTGTTACTATTTCGGAATTAATTTTTAACAGAAATTCAACTAAAATTTGGGATAAATTAAACGAAGAGCAAACAACAACGGCTAATCGTTTATATCAACTTTATATTAACTATTTTAACTATGAATATAATAAACGCAATTATTTAGATAAAAAACAAATTATGCCTTATGATTATGAGCAAGAATTTAACTATCAATATTTATTAGAACGATTGCGTGGTAGTGGCATTTATGCTTTTCCGATAACTTGGTTATTGGCTTTTCATATGGGTTTATTTTTATTTTTAACGGCATTTTTTCTGGATAAAAACTTTTATCAAATGATTATGTTTGCTTGAAATATTTATTTCAGGTAGCCTGAAAGATTTTAATATTAAGGAAAAACAATGAGTTACATGCCGCCTTTTATTGTGTCCAGCAAAGCCATTCATTTGGTGGCAGAGATTTCTGCACAAATGGAACGCTTATCTATGGATATGGAAAATGCGGAAAAAATTCGCCTGCGTCAGGTTAATCGTATGAAGACCATTCACGGCTCTTTGGCGATTGAAGGAAATTCGCTTACAGAAGAACAGGTTACTGCTTTAATTGACGGCAAACACATTGTTGCTCCTGTGAAAGAAATTCAGGAAGTGCGTAATGCCATTCGTGCGTATGATGCACTGCTGAACTTAAACCCTTATTCTTTGGACGATTTGCTTTATACGCACAGCATAATGGCTTTGGGTTTGGTAGATAATGCGGGGCATTTTCGCAAGGGCGGCGTGGGTGTGTTTGGCAAACAGGGCGTGGTGCATATTGCTCCGCCTGCCGATAATGTGCCTTATTTAATGGCAGATTTATTTGAATGGTTAAAATCATCAGATGACCATATTTTGATTAAATCCAGCGTTTTTCATTATGAATTTGAATTTATTCACCCTTTTGATGACGGCAACGGCAGAATGGGGCGTTTTTGGCAAACGCGACTGCTTGCCGACTGGCACGCAGCATTTGCGTATTTGCCTGTGGAAAATATGATTTGGCAAAATCAGGCGAACTATTACCAAGCCATTTCGCAAAGCACAAAAGAAAATAATTCAGGCATTTTTATTGATTTTATGCTTGAAATGATTTTGAACAGTGTACAACGACATACTGGCACTGTAAATGACACTGTAAATGACACTGTAAATGCAATTTTGACGCTGATTAGGGAAAAAGCGGATATTTCATACGATGAACTTGCCCAAAAATTAAATCTATCTCGCCGAACGGTTAGCCGTAAAATAGCACAATTAAAGAAAAACGGACAAATCCGCCGTGTGGGTGCGGATAAAAATGGATATTGGGAAGTGATTGAATAATAAACACTTTTCAGGCTGCCTGAAAATTAAAAAGGTTATTGTAAAAGTTACTGTAAAAGGATTACAAAAATTCTTGTTTAGGCAGCCTGAAATATTTTGATATTAAAGGAAAAACAATGGTAATTAATTTTTATCAGCAACAAAAGCATGCACGCCGACAGGCGGGCATTATGGTTGTTTTGTTTTTATTGTTCTCGGTATTATTGGCGATATTGATTACGCAAGCCGTTTCTTGGAGTGTTGCTTTTCTTTTGAGATTGGGCAATCCTTATTTTGATAAAATCCCCCCATTTCTTTTTACGACAATCGCTATTTTATTTTTATTGCCGATATTTTTTGCGTCTATTTATAAATTAAAACAATTGTCGAAAGGTTATTATTCTATTTCTGCATTAGGGGGAATTTTATTAAGTAAAATAGACAGTTTTCGAGCAAAGCAACTGCAAAATGTTATTGAAGAAATGGCGATTTCTGCAAATATTCCTGTACCACGAATTTATATATTAGAAAAGGAACCGTCTGTTAATGCTTTTTCCATAGGATTAAAATCTGTGGATATGTCGATTTGTGTTACGAAAGGTTGTTTGGAGCAATTAAATCGTGATGAATTACAAGGCGTTGCGGCGTATGAAATGGCTCAAATTATTAACGGTTATACACGGCTGAATACTTTAATTTATGGGGTTTTATTTGGTTTAGAGTTTATTTATTTAACTATGGGTAAAATATTTAAAACAATATATGACGCTTGGGGCGGTGATGATGATTTACGAAATCCTTATCTTATCAATGATGACGAAGGAGGGGAAGCCTTTGGACTTATTTTCCTCGCTATTTTTCTTTCTCCATTTTGGTTTCCTTTGTGGTTAGTTTCTTATTCAGGTCATTTTGTCGCCAAAATAATTAAATCCATTATTTGCCGTGAAAATGTTTTTCAAATAGACGCAACAGCGGTACAATTAAATCGTAATCCAAATGGTTTAGCATCTGTATTGCAAAAAAGTTTGCAAACTGAATATTCCTATCTTTTGTGTGCCGATTCTTTTTTATTGAATTTGGAACATTTGTTGTTTGTGTTTGGCAGTAATCCAAAATATGAATTTGCCATTTTGCGAACGCACCCTGAATGCGAACGCCGTATTCAAAAAATTCTGCCAAACTGGCGTGGTGAATTGCCTGAAACCCAAGACGATATGCCGAAAAACGATAAAAACCCAAATAATGCAACAGCGTATTCGTCTTTGGGTGCGACTTTGGGGTTTATGGCTAATCTTTCAAACAACGCCGTTATTCGTACGGAAATTAAGGACGAAACTTATTGGCTGCTTGCGGCAAGGCAGCCTGAACAAGCGGCGGCGGTGATTGTAGCAATGTTGGCACGCCACAGCCAAAATCAGCGTGCTTGTTTGGACATAGCCCAAATGTTTGATATAAAATTATATAATAATATCAAACACTTATTAGAACACGATTTGCCTGATGAACGCCGTTTTGCGATTTTGGTGATTGCTTTATCGAATGTGCGTCTAAATCTCACGAATGAAGAAAAAATGAAACAATACAAACAGTTATTGCAAAATATTATTCAAGCCGATGAGCAAGTTACTTTGTTTGAATGTTGTGTTTCGGCAGCAGTTTCAGGCAGCCTGAATATGTTTTCTATGCCATTGCCGCCTGTGCGTAAAGATAAATATATAAATGAAATCAATGTGTTATTTTCATTAACAGCAACACATTTTAATCATGGTAGGCACGCGTCCATAGCCTATAATAATGCTTGTCATTTATGTAATATAACGCCAGCAGGTTATCGTGATAATATTCCATTAGAATATTTATCTCAATTATTACAAACACTTAACCGTTTGTCTATTGAAGATAAACAGCGTATTTTGGCGGCACTGAAAAATATTGCCAACGCTGACGGCAACATATCTTGCCACGAACAAGACTGGTTGCTTACGATTATTTTGGCTTGGGGAATGAATGGATAATGGAAAATTTTAACTTTCAGGCAGCCTGAAAATAATTCTGTGTGTCATTGCGAGCCGAAACAAAGTTTCGGCGTGGCAATCCACGAAGTTCAAATCGTGGTAATCTAATTAAAACCACAGGTTTTAATAAACGCCGATAGGCGTTTTGGTAGTCTTGCAAAAAGCCATTCAGGTTACCTAACTTGTTTAAGAAAAAGTGCGTTACAACGCCTGCGGCGTTGTGTTTTGCCTTTCGGCAAAACTGGATTGCCACGATTTTTTCTTACGAAAAAATCTCGCAATGACACTCGGTTTAAAATTCAGGCTGCCTGAAAATAGATAAATAGGATTAAAAATGAATACCTTAACTCAAAACGCTGAAAATATTATTTTTGACACGCCGCAATTTACGCAAAAGGCGGTGAGCGTGGCTATGGATAAAATTGCCGCAACTCATGCCGATTATGCCGATATTTATGTGCAGAGCGGTTTTTATGAGCAGTGGCATTTGGAAGAGAGCATTGTTAAATCGGGGTCGTTTTCCGCTCGGCGTGGCTTTGGCGTGCGTGCGGTTACGGGCAGTCAAACGGCGTTTGCTTATGCGGATAATCCCGAAGATCGTGCATTAGAAAACGCCACTGCCGCTGTGGTTTCGGTAACGCATGGGCAGTCGCAACGCACGCAGGGCAAGGTTTCAGGCAGCCTGAATAGTTCTATTTATACGGCGGATAATCCTGTAACCGCGATGAATGCGGCGGATAAAGTGGCTTTATTGCAAAAAATCGACACGCTTACGCGTGCGATGGACAACCGTGTGAAAGAAGTGAATGCGTCTATTGTGTCGGCAATGGAATATGTGTGGCTCAAACGCTTGGACGGCAGAACGCACGGCGATATTCGTCCGATGTTGCGGCTGTCGTTAAGCGTGATTGTCGAAGAAAATGGCAGACGCGAACACGGTGCGGCAGGCGGCGGCGGTCGGGTGAATGTCGATTATTTTTCGGACGATGTCATCAATCAATATATCAAAACGGCGGTGAATCAAGCGATTATCAATTTATCGGCACGCCCCGCCCCTGCGGGTGATATGCCTGTGGTTTTGGGTTCAGGCTGGCCTGGTGTGTTGCTGCACGAAGCAGTCGGACACGGTTTAGAGGGCGATTTTAACCGCAAAGGCACCAGCGTTTTTACAGGCAAAATCGGACAACAAGTTGCCGCAAAAGGTGTAACCGTGATTGATCAAGGCAATTTGCCACAACGGCGAGGCTCGCTGAATATTGATGACGAGGGCAATACCACACAAAAAACCGTGCTCATTGAAGACGGCGTTTTGCAAGCGTATATGCAGGACGAAATGAATGCACGGTTGATGAATATGCCGCTCACAGGCAATGGACGGCGTGAAAGTTACGCCGCACCGCCTATGCCGAGAATGACCAACACTTTTATGGCAAACGGCGAATATTCACCTGATGAAATTATTGCGTCCGTCAAATACGGCATTTACGCAGAAAACTTTGGCGGCGGACAAGTGGATATTACCAACGGGCAATTTGTGTTCGGCACTTCAACCGCATGGCTGATTGAAAACGGCAAATTGCAATATCCAGTGAAAGGTGCGATGCTCACAGGCAACGGAGCGGAAACCTTGAAACACATTTCCATGATAGGCAACAACAGCGAGTTGGACACAGGCGTGGGCGTGTGCGGCAAAGACGGACAAAGCGTGCCAGTTGGCGTAGGCATGCCCTGCGTGCGAATAGACGCAGGCTTAACTGTGGGCGGGGTGTTGTAATGAGTAATGAGCAATGAGCAATGAGCAATGATTATGTCCTGCCTTACGGCAGGACGAATTTTTTATTAGATAATGCTTCGATTTTGCTTTTCAGGCAGCCTGAAAACAGTGAGCAGTGAGCAGTTGTTTCGTTTTGCCTTATCAGGCAAAACAATTTATTTTTTTGATAACGCTGCGATTATTTTTCAGGCAGCCTGAAAGAATAAATCGAAGCGTTATTCAAATATATCCGTTTTACCGTAAGGCAAAACTAAATAACTGCTCATTGCTAATTACTCATTACTCATTACTCATTGCTCATTGCTCATTGCTAATTACTCATTGCCCATTGTATAATCTACCCTTTGTTTTTTGCTATGGCAAAAGCCTGTTAGGCTTGATTTTTGAAGAATGACACACTCTTGGTTACTTCCTGATTATATTGCAGATATTTTACCGTCTGCGGCGGTTCGTATTGAAAAAGTGAAAGCAAAAATGCTGTCGCTTTTTCATTCGTATGGCTATCAGTTGGTGATACCGCCATTGATGGAATATACACAATCATTATTAACGAATATTGACCCTGATTTGTCGTTGAAAACCATTCGCATTGCCGACCGTTTTTCGGGGCGGCAGTTGGGTTTGCGGGCGGATATTACGCCGCAAATTTCTCGCATTGACGCACATTTATTGTCTGCCAATGACGGCATTAACCGCCTGTGTTATGCGGGCACAGTTCTGCATGCCTTTCCCGATACGCTGTATAGCACGCGAGAGCCTTTGCAAATTGGGGCAGAAATGTATGGTTTTGACGGCATTGATGCGGATAGCGAAATCATCTCTTTAATGCTAAAAAGTTTGGCGATTTTGGGTGTGGAAAATCCGCTGTTGTCTTTGGCTCATATTAAAATATTCAATATTTTAAGTGCGTTAGCACATTTACATTCAGACGATAAAAATGCCCTGCGGCAGATGATTAGCAGTAAAGAACAAGAATCCGTAGAGCAATTTTGCATACAAAAAAGGCTGCCTGAAAACTTAACAGCGGCTTTTGCGGCTTTGCCTGTGTTGTATGGCGAAGTGCCAACCGTGTTGCAACAAGCGGCAAAAGTGCTGCCGCAACAAAAAGATATTCAGGCAGCCTTAAACGATTTAGACACGGTATATCAACAGTTTGCAGGAAAATATCGCATACATTTAGATTTATCCGAATTGCGTGCAGACAACTACCACAGCGGTTTATTGTTTGCCGCTTATCGTGATGATGAATCGGAAGCGATTGCACGCGGCGGTCGCTATGACGGCTTGGGGCGTTATTTTGGACGCGAACGCCCAGCGGTCGGGTTTAGTTTGGATTTGAAAAACTTTTTAGAATTGTTACCGCAACATATTGAAAAATCAGGAATTTGCGTTAGGGCAGAAGATTTGCCCCAAATTGCCGAAATGGTTAATCAGTTGCGAGAACAAGGTGAAATGGTCATCATTGATTACTTAAACGAAGGTGCGGCAAAATTAAATTGCAATCGCACGCTTTCGTTTGTTAATAATCAATGGCAACTTATTGAAATATAGGAACGAATTATGGCTAAAAATGTAGTCATCATCGGCACACAATGGGGCGATGAAGGTAAAGGCAAAATTGTCGATTGGCTCACCGACAGCGTGGCTGCGGTAGTGCGTTTTCAAGGCGGCAACAATGCTGGACACACGCTGGTTGTCGGCGGCAAAAAAACCATTTTACGCTTGATTCCGTCAGGCATTTTGCATGACGGCGTGCGTTGCTTTATCGGTTCAGGCGTGGTGGTGTCGCCGCAAGCCTTGTTTGAAGAAATTGAAGAACTCAACAAAGCAGGCATTCAGGTTGAAGAACGCTTAACGATTGCACCCACTTGTCCGTTAATTCTGCCGTATCATAAAGCATTAGACCACGCACGCGAAGCGGCAAAAGGCGATAAAAAAATCGGCACCACAGGGCGTGGCATAGGTCCTGCGTATGAAGACAAGGTCGCACGGCGAGCCGTGCGGGCGATTGATTTATTCAATTTATCCGTGTTAAAAGAAAAATTGCAAGCGAATGTGGCGTTATATAACGCACAACTGCAACATTTATACGGACAGCAAGCCATTGATTTTGAACAAGTTTATCAAGAAGTGGCACAATACGCCGACCGCATTAAACCCCTAATCGGCGATGTGTCGAACACGCTGTATCAAATTCATCAAGCAGGCGGCAAAATTCTGTTTGAAGGCGCACAAGGCACGCTGTTAGACATTGACTACGGCACTTATCCGTTTGTTACTTCGTCAAATTGCGTTGCAGGTGCAGCCAGTGCAGGGGCAGGGGTTGCACCGCAAATGTTGGACTATGTTTTGGGCATTGTTAAAGCCTACACCACACGCGTGGGTTCAGGGCCTTTCCCAACCGAATTGTTTGACGAAACAGGTAAATTGCTTGCCGAACGCGGCAACGAATTTGGCTCGGTTACAGGCAGACCACGCCGCTGCGGCTGGTTTGACGCACCTGCATTACGCCGCTCCTTACAAATCAACGGCGTTACAGGTTTGTGCATTACTAAATTAGATGTATTAGACACGCTGCCTGAAATCAAAATCTGTACAGGCTATAAATTAGGCGACAAAACAGTGGAAATTCTGCCCTTTGGTTCAGACGAAGTGGCTTTATGCGTACCGATTTACGAAACCTTACCAGGCTGGCAGTGCAACACTTTTGGCATACAAAAATATGAAGACCTGCCAGAAAACGCCCGCCGCTATTTGCAACGCCTGCAAGAATTAGTCGGTGTGCCAGTCTCCATAGTCTCCACAGGTCCAGACAGGGTGCAAACTATTATTATTCAACATCCATTTGCGTAAATCACTTGTAGGGTGGGTTTTTAACCCACCTTTTTTCAGGCTGCCTGAAATGCAACACCGCCGTAGGGTGGGTTTTCAACCCACCGCAAAACCGCAAGGTTTTGATTGTAAATATTTCAGGCAGACTGAAAGCGTTTGATTAAAACAACGCCTTATGGCGTTACGGTGGGTCGAAGACCCACCCTACGGCAGCTTGTTATTTTTGTTACAGAAAAATGTTTCAGGCAGCCTGAAAGAAGTTTAACCCTTTTTAACAAAGAAAATTAAGTATGAAAAAATTAACCTTAACAGTATTACTGATTGCCACATTAAGCATAACCGCTTGTTCGGAACAAAAAATCAACGAATGGGCGTGTAGGCATGAATTTGGACAAACGCGTTGTTCTAATTTAGCAAATAAAGCCTATCACGCAAAAGAATACGATAAATTAAAAAAACTTCTTGAAATACAAGCAAATTATGGAAATGCACAAGCACAGGAACGATTGGGGTTTGCGTACGATACTGGTTTGTTTGGTGAAACAGATTACAAACAAGGATTGTATTGGTTACAAAAAGCCGCTGAACAAGGAAATGTGCGGGCTTGGGCTGGATTAGGTGTGCATTACAAAGAAGGTTGGGGAGTAAAACAAGACTATGTTAAAGCGGTTGAATTGTATCAACAATCTGCTGAACAAGGATATGCAAGAGCACAATCAGAATTAGGAAACATGTATGAAAATGGTTTGGGTGTAGAGCAAAATTATGAACAGGCAATGATATGGTATAAAAAAGCAGCAGAACAAGGAGACGCAAACGCACAAGCAAGTTTGGGGTATTTGTATCGTAGCGGAAAAGGCGTTCAGCAAGATTACAAACAGGCAATGGACTGGTATCAAAAAGCCGCAGAACAACAGAATAAATACGCTCAATACGATATTGGTTTGATATATGACTATGGTTTAGGTGTAGAAAAAAATTACACGCTTGCTTTTCAATGGTATGAAAAAGCCGCAAAACAAGGTCATAAACAAGCACAACACAATGTAGGTGATATGTATGAGCAAGGGCAGGGCGTAGAAAAAAATTTAGCCAAAGCCCAAGAATATTATGAAAAAGCCTGTCATAACGGTAGTAATGGTAGTTGTGAAAATTTAGAACTTGTTAAGCAAAAAATTGCTAATTTATAAGCAAGCGTAGGGTAGGCAACTTTGAAGCCCCAAGCGTTTTAATGAATTTTCAGGTAGCCTAACAAATTGTTTTGATTGTATTTTATAAAGAATTACATTTTTATAAACCATTGTCAATGCGATTATTGATAACAATGTGATGATTGAATTGATTTTCAGGCTGCCTGAAAATCTAAACAAAACTGCGTGGGCAATAAATTGTCCACCCTACGCAGGTTGAAATATTTGTTTTAGGCTGCCTGAAAAATAATCAAATAAAAAAATCGCCCTTAAATGGAGCGGTTTTTTATTTTCAGGCAGCCTGAAAGAGTGGTTGTAGGGTGGGTTTCCAACCCACCGCAACATTGCTGTGCGTTGATTGGCGAATTGGTGAAAGGTTGATTTTGCCCTATCGGGCAAATGGTGGGTTGGAAACCCACCCTACGACAACGCCGTTGGCGTTGCGATGGGCTGACACGACCACCCTATAACGATTGCCTTTGTTTTATGCTTAAAATAGGTTTTGCAAAAGTTTCAGGCTGCCTGAAAGTATAATCGGAGTGTTATCTAAATATAATCGTCAAACCGCAAGGTTGGACATAATCATTGCTCATTGCTCATTATTGAATTCCTTTGATACAAAACATTTTTATTTTTAAAAAATCCTGATATAGTTAAACCATTTAGGCTGCCTGAAAACTACGCTACGAAAGGATAAGTCTATGAAAGTTAAAGAAATTCGCCGTTATTTAACAGACGCTTCGTTTGATATTCGAGCGACTGATACGCTGATTAAAAAAGGCATTCCCGAAACACGGGACGAGCGAGAAGCGTGGATAGACAATCATTCGCCCGAATTGGGTTCTTTGCTTGATGTGTTTCAAGCCGATAGTCGGCACGGTATGGTGGTGATTTTGCAAGGTATGGACGCGTCTGGCAAAGACGGCACGGTTAGGCGGATTTTTCGTAATGTTAATTTCACACCACGCATTTGTGCGTTCAAATCGCCCACGCCTGACGAAGCCGCTCACGATTACTTGTGGCGTATTCACAAGGAAATGCCCAAACGCGGCGAAATGGTGATATTTAACCGCAGTCATTATGAAGATGTCTTAATCACCCGCGTTCGCCACTGGATTGATGACGCGGAAACCACTCGCCGCTTGCGACAAATCAACGATTTTGAACGCATGCTGGCTGAAAATCATATTACGGTTTTAAAACTGTTTTTGCATATTTCCAAAGAAGAACAAAGATTACGCATTCAACGCCGTTTGGATAATAAAGAAAAACATTGGAAATTTAATCTCTCCGATTTGGAAGACCGTAAATTGTGGGATAATTTTCAAGAACAATATCAAGCGGTTATCCGAGCCACTACCACAGGCTACGCCCCATGGTATTGCGTGCCGTCCGATTCTAAATCGTCTCGCAATATTATTATTATGAAAATTCTCATCGCCCATTTACGCTCCCTGAAACTGCGTTATCCAACAGTCGATGACGCAAATTGGCCTACGGTTGTTGAATAAGCAGGGCGTAGGGTGGGGGCAACTTTGAAACCTCAAGCGTTTAATGCAATTTGGTTTTCAGGCAGCCTGAAAATTGAGTTAAACAGCTTGGGAAATGAATTTCTTGCCTTACGCTTGCTTGAAAAAAGGATTTAAATAATGAAAGAAAATATATTTAAATTAATATTTGTTATATTTGTTGTTGCTTATATTTTATCTAATTTATTATTTGATATTCCAAATAATATTTTAAATATGTATTTTTTATCCTTGTTTGCTGTATTTTTTATTGTTTTATTATTTGACAAAATAAATAATAAACTATTTTATAAATATATTCCTATTCTGATTGTTTTAAATACATTTATATTTGTTATTCCTGTTACTATTGCGTATGGGATAGGTATATTTGTTGGTTTCAAAGATTTTGATTTTAATGATTTTAATAACATTCAATTAAATAATATTGAATATAAAATACAATATCGTAAAAGGGGTATAAATACAGCAGAATTTTATAATGAGAATAATAAATATTTAACCTTTTGTGATACTTATACTTTTAATGGTTACGATGTTAATTTGTGTTCTTTTTTAAAAAATAATAATATTAAAATTAAAAAATTAAATGCACTCGAAACAAAAATTAATTTATTTAAAATGAAAAATTACAATAAACATATCTCTATTTATGTTGATAAAATTTATTTTGATAATAATGGGGAAATAGATGTCATTTCATTTGATTATCAAAAACGAATAAAACATACAAAATTAGGATTTTGGTATTTGAGATTTTTAATTTTATTGTCGTATATTCTTTTGGGTTATGTTTATATCAAGTTTAAATACTTTGATAAAACATAGCAAGCGTAGGGTGGTAACTTGCCCGCCATGCGTTTTAATGAATTTTCAGGCAGCCTGAAAATGTAATCGAAGCGTTATCTAAACATATCCGTCAAACCACAGTTTGACATAACAACTGCTCACTACTCACTGCTCATTGCTCACTGAAAAAAAAGCCTTATCAGACAAGCGATAAGCCGGGTTCTGTCGTTGAGCAGTCATTCATCTTGATATGCCGTTGCCGACATATTCCAGCAACCTACCCGAACACGCTACGGGTCGCAGCATGGTGTTCTATTTGGTCTTGCTTCCAATGGGGTTTAGCCTGCCACGCCCGTTGCCGTGCGTGCGGTGTGCTCTTACCACGCCTTTTCACCCTTACCCACAAGGGGCGGTTTGTTTTCTGTGCCACTTTCCGTCATCTTGCGATGCCTATCCGTTAGATAGCATTGTACCCTGCGAAGCCCGGACTTTCCTCCCTATTCATAAGAATACAGCGACTGCCTGCTTGTCTCATAAGGCGTGAGAAGTGTAGCATATTTTTGCTGTTCAGGCTGCCTGAAAATAGTGAGCAGTGAGCAGTTAGCAGTGAGCAGTTGTTTCGTCAAGCCTTGCGGCTTGACAGATAATATTTAAGATAACGCTTCGACTACTCTTTCAGGCTGCCTGAAAGATAATCGAAGCGTCATCTAAACATATCCGTCAAACCACAGGTTTGACATAATCACTGCTCACTACTCACTGCTAACTACTCACTGCTCACTGTATTCACCCATACGCCTTTTGCAATATGGCTAACCACTTTGCATTATCTTCTGGTTTGCCAATGGTTATGCGGACGCAATTTTTCAATAAGGGGTGAGCGGCGGATAAGTTTTTAATTAAAAAGCCGTTTTGCAAAAGTAAATTAAAACATTCTTCCGAATTGGGCGTGCGAATGGTTAAAAAATTGGCTTCGGACTGATAAACTTTTATACCTTTTATATCTTCTAATTTGGAGAATGCAATTTCTCGCTCCATTTTTAAGATATTGATATTATGGTTAATCCAGTCCAAGTTTTCTAATGCAAATTTGGCAGCGGTTAAACCTAATTGATTCATATTGTAAGGCGGCAGAATTTTATTGAGTTCGTTAATGATGTTCGGGCTGCCTGAAACATAACCAATTCGTAATCCTGCAAAGCCAATTTTGCTGAATGTGCGTAATACCAATAAATTATCGATTTTGCCTGCTGATGATAAAAAACTGTCGGACGAAAACGCTCCGTAGGCTTCGTCAATCACCACAATGCCACAGGCTGCCTGAATAATTTGTGCCACAGCGTCTCGTGGATAACGCGTGCCTGTGGGATTATTGGGATAAGCGATAAAAATTAAATCGGGTTGATGTTCGCTGATTGCGTCTAAAACGCGTTGTAAATCAAGGGTTAAGTCGTCATTGCACGCCACGCTGATATATTGCATACCAAAGAGTTCGGCATTGCGGCGATACATGACAAATGTGGGTTCAATCGCCAAAACTTTTGCATTAGGTTTGGCAAGCAATAAGGTGATAAACTGAATTAACTCGTCCGAACCGTTGCCCACAGCCACGCTGGCGGTGTCGGGAATGTGAAAAGCGGCTTTTAGTTTGGGAATAAAATCGTCCGCCGCAATATTCGGATACAGGCGAATGGGGGCGTTCATCAAACGATTACCTAATTCGCTTTGCATATCAGGCGGAAAATCATAAGGGCTTTCCATTGCGTCTAATTTCACGCAATTTTGCGGCACACTTGCCACATGATAGGCAGATGAGCGAAGAATATCGGGGCGAATCAGTTGTGATAATGGTTTCATAAGGTTACTTTCGTTGGATATAAATTATTTCAGGCTGCCTGAAAAACAAGTATAATAGCACCTTATCGCCGATTTATAGCAAGATTATCCATCGTTGTTTCGCCTTGCTGTATTATTGAATACTATCTGTGGCTCACCGCCTTGACTAATCTTACTCTAAATCGGCTATACAACGCCAATTTGTAGCATAAATAGGTTATCACGATGAAACAGGTTTTTTTAGATTTTGAACAGCCGATTGCCGAGTTAATTGAAAAAGTGGAAGAACTGCACTTGGTGCAGAATGGTTCGGCAGTGGATATTTCCGAAGAAATCAAACGCTTACAGAAAAAAAGTGATTCGCTGACCAAGTCTATTTATGCGAAATTAAGCCCTGCTCAAATTGCCCAAGTGGCTCGCCACCCGCAACGCCCTTATACCCTTGATTATATTGAAGGTATTTTCACCGACTTTGAAGAATTACACGGCGACCGTGCTTTTGCGGACGATCCTGCGATTGTTGGCGGTTTGGCTCGATTTGACGGCAATTCGGTGATGGTGATTGGTCATCAAAAAGGTCGCGACACCAAAGAAAAAGTGTATCGCAATTTTGGTATGCCCAAGCCCGAGGGCTATCGCAAAGCCTTGCGGTTAATGAAATTAGCCGAAAAATTTAATATGCCGATTATCACCTTTATCGATACCCCAGGTGCGTATCCAGGCATTGGTGCGGAAGAGCGTGGGCAGTCGGAGGCGATTGGACGCAATTTGTACGAAATGGCTCGTTTGACTGTGCCTGTGATTTGCACGGTCATCGGCGAGGGCGGTTCTGGAGGTGCGTTGGCAATCGCTGTGGGCGATAAGGTGAATATGCTGCAATATTCCACTTATTCGGTGATTTCGCCCGAAGGCTGTGCGTCTATTTTATGGAAAACCGCCGAAAAAGCGGCAGACGCGGCGGACGCTTTGGGTTTAACCGCCGAACGCTTGCTGAAACTCAAATTGATTGACCGCATTATTGCGGAACCTTTGGGCGGAGCACATCGCGATTTTGACGCTGTTTTTGCCGCAATGGCAAACGCCTTGCGTGAAGATTTGGCAGAATTAAACGGACAAGGCAAGGCTTTAACCGAAAAACGCTTTAACCGCATTATGGCGTATGGACAATTTGACGAATAAATTATTGAACGCACTTGAACAATCGTGGTCGGCACATTGTGCTGACCATTTTTCGTGCGAAGTGGCATTGTCAGGCGGCGTGGATTCTGTGGTGCTTTTGCATTTATTGTGGCGTTTGCGTGAAAAAAATCCTGCTTTGGCTTTATCCGCCGTGCATATTCATCACGGTTTGCAAAAAGTCGCCGATGCGTGGGGTGTTTTTTGCCAAAACTTGTGCGACAAATGGAAAATTCCTTTGACTATTCAAAAAGTTACGATTGATAAACGGTCAGGTTTAGGCGTGGAAGCAGCCGCTCGAAATGCACGATATGAAGTATTTTCAGGCTGCCTGAAAAATGTGATTGCGTTAGCACATCACCAAAACGACCAGATTGAAACATTTTTTCTATCCGTTTTGCGTGGCGGCGGCGTGCGTGGCTTATGTGCCATGCCCGAAGTGCGTTTGTTGAATAACCAAATTTTATGGCGACCGCTGTTAAATATTTCACGCCAAGAGATTGAATTATATGCAAAAAATAATAATCTGCCATTTGTCGAAGACCCCACAAACACAGACCCTGCCTACACACGCAACTATTTACGCCATTTTTGGCTGCCTGAAATTGAAAACAAAATCCCCCATTTCGCTCGCCAAATTGAAAGCAATATCAAACAATTACAAAATGCTTTGGCAATTTTAGACGAAGTGGCAGCAGATGATTTAGCCCAAATTTCACCACAACACGGTGTGCTTGATTTACACAAATTATCAAAATTATCCGCCCCACGCCGATTAGAAGTTTTATATTTATTTATTAAAAACAATCAATTACAAATGCCTGAACGGCATTGTTTAGAAACCTTTGCCCAACAACTTTTCAGGCAGCCTGAAAAATATGGCGAATTAAAAACACCGCTGGGTTTTCTATACGCCCAATACGGCTTTTTATGGGCAGTGCCAAACCACTTTTCAGGCAGCCTGAAAACTGAATGGCAAACTGTAAATAAAGGTTTGCCTGATGAAATTATTGGTACTTTAACTTGTCGAAAAGCGACAAAATGCGATACAATCCGCACCAAAATTGGGCATAAAAGCGTGTGGAAACTTTTGCAAGAGAAAAAAATCCCCCAATTTATCCGCCGTCAGTGGCTGGTGTGGGTTGATGAGCAGAACCAATGTATCGCCGTTGCCAATGTGCGCATTGATGAAACACTGGCAATAAAAAACGGCAAAATGCCTGTGGTAAAAACATTACAGCGTTTTTTCAGGCAGCCTGAAAACAATGAGCAATGAGCAATGAGCAATGAGTAATGAGTAATGAGCAATGAGTAATGAGCAATTAAGTTTTATGTTTTGCCTTGCGGCAAAATGAGACCCTTCGCTTACGCTCTGGGCGACATATTTGTAAGCGACAAGTCGCTAACAAATATTGTCGTTTTAGATAATGCTTCGATTTTGCTTTTAATGTTACTGCATTCGCCCCACTTCGTTTCAGGCAGCCTGAAAAATAACTGATTACTTTATGTTTTTAAATGCCACACGGATTCGAGATTGCTCACGCAATCTCTTTAACATAAAGGGCACTTCTAAAAATTGATTTTTCAGGCAGCCTGAAAGTGTAAAGTAAGCCCATTTAACATTGAACTTTTCCTTTAACCAACCGTCTAACACCTTATGCAGGGTTAAAAAAACACAAGAAAATCTACTCATGGAACAACAAAAACAGAAAAATAGTATTGATTTTGCTCTAATAGAAAAAGCGAAAAAGGGCGAGCATGCGGCGTTTGATGTGTTGTTTGCCAAATATCGACAGCGTTTGGTGCGTATTCTGTCGCGGTTTCTCAACAATCACGCCGAAATTGAAGATGTAACCCAAGAAACCTTGCTCAAAGCCTATAAAGCCCTGCCTGAATTTAATCACGACAGTGCGTTTTTTTCGTGGCTGTATCGCATTGCGATTAACACCGCCAATTCGCATTTTCGTGCAAAATCAAGGCAAAACACCATTTCGTTAAGCGAATTTTCTCATACGGACGATGATGACAATGATGATTTAATCGAAAATCGCTTAACCGATACGGCAAACCCTGAGAACATTGTGATGAGCCGCGAATTGGCGGACACCATTGAACAAGCCATGCAGGGGCTGCCTGAAAAACTGCGTCAAGCCATTGTATTGCGTGAAATTGACGGCTTGTCGTATGAAGAAATTGCGAAAATTGCGAATTGCCCAGTCGGCACGGTTCGCTCTCGCATATACAACGCACGAGAGGCGATTGCACAAAAAATTCGCCCGTTAATAGACAATGATGATGAGACAAAAAGGTGGTAGTTATGGATAAGCGTAACGAACAAATATCCGCCCTAATGGACGATGAACCCAATCTTGATGAACAACAACAAGCCATTGATTTCTTAACACAAGACAAAAACGCTCGCCGTGTGTGGGCGGAATATCATATTATTCGCGACTGTTTGCAGCATTCTGCCGAAGTCGCCCCACGCCCTGCGAGTAAAATTCGCCAATGGCTCAATAAACTGCCTGCAAACGACAGCCGCTTTTCTGCCGCCATTGCCGCATCTTCGGCTGTTGCCGTGTTTTTGGGTATTTTATTGTGGGGCGGCGGCTCATCTTCTCAACAGCCTAACCATAACACCGTTGAAAATACGCCCGCAACGCTTGAAAATTCTGCATTGGTCAGCGTATCTGCCGATAGCGATAATATATTAGCCCAAACAATCGACCGCAGCGAATTTTATCAGCAATCCTATCGCCAATCGGTGGATATGGACGGCTTAAAACAAGTGTCGTATTCATTTGAATAAGGCTGCCTGAAATGAATATGCGTTTGATTTTATTATCTTTATTTTGTTGTGCGTTAGCGGCTTATGCTGATGTTTGGGGCGATATATCCCAAGCCGCCCAAGTGGCATACACTGCCAATTTAAACGGCGAATATGTGCGGCAAACGCAAACAGGCGTTGATTCTTTCGATATATACCGCTTGCGAGACAGCCAAACACTCACCGAACGCCGTGTTGCCAAAAACGGCAAAGCCTACGAAATTCTACGCGTGCGGGACAAAATTTCCTTTTACGCCGCCACAGCCCAAGACTTAAAAGCCGCCGATATGGACGAATCCAATCGTTTTCCAGCGGTTTTGCCTTTTTCCGTTCAATATTTAAGCGAAAGTTATCAAGCGTCTTATCAAGGCGAAGGACGCATTGCAGGCAGAGCCTGCCACATTGTCCGACTCACCCCTTATGACGACAATCGCTACACGCAAGAATTGTGCTTGGACGATGCCGATAATTTGCCCTTATCACGCATTTATTTACACAACGACACCATTGTTCGTGCCGATTTATTTGCCGCACTCGACCGCGAAACCTTGCCTGTTGCAGCAGAATTAACGCCCACGCATGGCTTAAATTACAGCATGGAACGCACCTTAAACGAAGACTTTGCCCGCTTGGGCGAAAACGACACATTCATACAAACACTACCCACAGGCTTTCGTGTAGCAGGTTTTGAGCAAGGCACGCTGGGCGGCTATTATTTAATTACAGACGGCTTGGCAAATATCACCTTATTTGTTGAACCTGCGGATAACGCCCCACATCCACTGCCCAATATTGCCAAAAACGGCGTTCGTTCCATAGCCGCACGACACAGCAAAAAACACCACTTAACCGCCATAGGGGATTTACCCCAAGACGGCTTAAAACGCTGGTTAGAGAGCATAGAATTTGCAGATTAAAGGGTTTTCAGGCAGCCTGAAACACATAAAACACAGAAAAACCGCCCCTAATTAGGCGGTTTTTTATAGTCAATTCATACCAAAATCATGCAGCGTTGGCTCGCCTTGCTGTATTATCTATACTATCTGCGGCTTCGCCGCCTTGCCTGTTTTTGGTCTGAATTGACTATATTTTCAGGCAGCCTGAAAGAACAATCGAAGCGTTATTAGAATATATCCGTCAAACCGTAGGTTTGACATAGAAACTACTCACTTCTAACTGCTCACTACTCACTAAAATTAACCATAGCGTTTTTGGAATTCGCTCATAAAGTCGATTAACGCTTCTACGCCTTGCAAGGGCATCGCGTTGTAAATGCTGGCACGCATACCGCCCATGCTTTGGTAGCCTTTTAACAGCCGCAAGCCACGCGTTGTGGATTCTTGGGCAAACAGTAAGTCTAATTCTTTGCTTGGCGTGTGGAAAATCACATTCATTTGCGAACGGGCTTTGGGGGCGATTTTGTTGGTGTAAAAACCGCCACTGTTGTCAATCGCTTCATACAACACTTTGGCTTTCAAGGCGTTAATGGTTTGCATTGCCGCTACACCGCCTTGTGATTGCAACCAGCGGAATACCAAACCAGCAATGTAAATCGGATAAGTCGCAGGCGTGTTGTACATACCTTGACGATTGACATGCGATTTGTAATTCCACACATCGGGAATGCGGTCAGAGCAACGGTCAAGCAAGTCTTCGCGAATAATCACAATCGTTGCCCCTGACGGACCGATATTCTTTTGAGCCCCTGCGTAAATCAAACCAAAATCGGACACATTCACAGGACGCGACAGAATTTCGCTCGACATATCGCACACCATAGGCGGCATAGACGGGTTGGGTTTGGGGATTTCACGATATTGCACGCCATGCACGGTTTCGTTGATGACATAATGCACAAACGCCGAATCGGGGCTGGTATCCCAGTCTTCTGGGGCGGGCAAGTCGGTGTAGTTATATAAATCGCCGCCGTGTGCTGCCAAGTGAATTTCGGTATTCGGCGACAACTTGCCCATTTGTCCGTGTGCAATGCGGCTCCAGTTGCCTGTAACCACAGAATCCACGCGGTCAAAGCTGTTTGCCAAGTTCATCACCGTCATATTAAATTGAGCAGACGCTCCGCCTTGCAAAAACAAAACACGATAATTAGACGGAATATTCAACAACTGACGCAAGTCCTGTTCGGCGTGATACAGAATGCTCATAAAAGCGTCCGAGCGATGGCTCATGGTCATCACCGAAAAACCTGTGCCGTTGTAGTCGTGCATTTCCGATTGTGCTTGCGTTAAAACGCTTTCAGGCAGCACGGCGGGACCTGCGGAGAAGTTATAAATAGTGGGCATTGTCATTTTGAAATCGACCTATTTTATTTCATTCATAAAAGGGTTGATTGTAGTTTTTTGCGACTACTTATTCAAGATATTTTTTCAGGCTGCCTGAAAAGTTTCAGGCAGCCTGAAAAAGAAGAAGATAAAAATATCGTTAATATTCTCAAATAATTAAATTAAAAATCAGAATATCTGCGAAAAATTTAGCAATTTTGCCTTGACAAGTATTTTGATACCCCATATAATCCGCAATTCATTTTACTTTCCTTTCAGTGTAAGGGGTCGTTAGCTCAGCCGGTAGAGCAGCGGACTTTTAATCCGTTGGTCGAGCGTTCGAATCGCTCACGACCCACCAAACTTTAACAGCACAGTCTTTTGATTGTGCTGTATTTTTATGTGTTTCAGGCTACCTTGTGCTACAATCTACCCTTCATGTCTTTTTGGAGAATAATATGTTGAAAAAAGCACTTTTATTCAGCGGTTTATCTTTGGCATTCGCCACTGCCTTTGCCGATAACGGTTTTTTTGTGGGCGGTGATTTGGGGTATGTGAAAAGCAAATCCGATGTAACCATTCGCGACCACTATAATTACGGCTATGTGGATACAAAAGTTAGCGGCAAAGACAGCACAGGCGGCATTGGTATTAAAGGCGGTTATGCGTGGGATTGGTATCGTGTGTATGGGGCATATAACTATGTTGCCCCTGCCAAAAGCACGGTTGAAGAAGCAGGACACCGCTGGGAAAACAAATGGGCAACGCACGATTTTGTGGCAGGTGCAGACTTCACACCGCCGATTAGCGAACGCTTTAAGTTAATGGCAGGTGCTTATATAGGCTTGTCGGTGTTAAATTCGGAATATCGCTACAAAAGCCCCACTCGCCGTTATTACTACGAAGAAGATATTTCGCAAACAGGCGTGGTGTATGGGGCAAAAGTGGGCGGCATTTACGAATTTATGCCACACAACTCCCTTGAATTTGGCGTAAAAGCCGAACGAGCCGACTACGCCGATGAAGAACTGTGGTGGGATACCGAATATCGCGACCGCAAACGCACCAATTACGGGGCTTTTTTGGGTTATACTTATAAATTCTAATGCTTTGAAATAAAACGGCATTTTGATAATGCCGTTTTTTTTTCAGGTTGCCTGAAAAATAACTGATTACTTTATATTTTAAAATGCCACACGGATTCGATTTTGCTCACGCAAAATCTTTAAAAACAAAATTCAAAGGAATTGCGTTAGCAATTCCCAAACCGTGTGATAATGAACAATAAAATGCTTTCAGGCAGCCTGAAACTATTTTTTAGGAATAAAAACATGAAAAAATACGCCGATTTGCGTGAGTTTATTGCCTTTTTAGAACAAAACGGCAAACTCAAACGCATTCATCACCCTGTGTCTCCCCATTTGGAAATCACCGAAATTGCCGACCGTGTGTTGCGAGCGGGCGGGGCGGCTTTGTTGTTTGAAAATCCTATTCGGCAAAATGGCGAAAAATACCGTTTTCCTGTTTTGGCAAATTTATTTGGCACGGCAGAACGCGTGGCGTTGGGTATGGGTGCGGACAGCACGGCAAAATTGCGTGAAATTGGGCAAACATTAGCAGAACTCAAAGAACCGCAACCGCCCAAAGGCTTGAAAGACACGCTTTCCAAAGCAAGTATGCTCAAAGCCTTGTGGGATATGTCGCCCGCTGTGGTGAAAAAACCGCCGTGTCAAGAAATTATTATCGAAAAAGACGATGTCGATTTATCGACTTTACCCATTCAATTTTGTCATCAAGACGATATTGCACCGTTAATCACTTGGGGTTTAACGGTAACGCGTGGTCCGCATAAAAAACGCCAAAATTTGGGCATTTATCGTCAGCAGGTTATCGGTAAAAATCGAGTGATTATGCGGTGGTTGGCTCATCGTGGCGGAGCATTGGATTATCGTGCGTTTCGAGCAGAAAATCCTGATAAACCTTATCCTGTGGCGGTGGCATTAGGTTGCGACCCTGCCACTATGTTGGGGGCGGTAACGCCTATTCCTGATACGCTTTCTGAATATCAATTTGCAGGTCTTTTGCGTGGTGCGAAAACCGAAGTGGCAAAATGTATTGGCAGCGACTTGCAAGTGCCAGCAAGGGCGGAAATAGTGTTGGAGGGGTTTATTTATCCAAACGACACGGCGATTGAAGGTCCTTATGGCGACCACACAGGTTATTACAACGAGCAGGACGAATTTCCTGTTTTTACCATAGAACGCATGACCATGCGGCAAAATGCCATTTATCACAGCACTTACACAGGCAGACCGCCTGATGAACCAGCGGTGTTGGGTGTGGCTTTGAATGAAGTATTTGTACCGATTTTGCAAAAGCAGTTCCCTGAAATTGTCGATTTTTACTTGCCGCCAGAGGGCTGTTCTTACAGAATGGCGATTGTCTCCATTCGTAAAGAATACGCAGGACACGCCAAGCGTGTGATGATGGGCATTTGGTCATTTTTGCGGCAATTTATGTACACCAAATACATTATTGTGGTTGATGACGACATTAACTGCCGCGACTGGAATGATGTCATCTGGGCAATCACCACGCGAGCCGACCCTGTGCGAGATTGCGTGTTAATGGACAATACGCCGATTGATTACTTGGATTTTGCCAGCCCCATAAGCGGCTTGGGCGGCAAAATGGGCATAGACGCAACGAATAAAATAGACGGCGAAACCAGCCGCGAATGGGGACGGGTGATTACCAAAAACCCTGCGATTGTGGCAAAAATCGACAGTATTTGGTCTGAATTGGGGTTGTGATTAAGTTTCAGGCTGCCTGAAATAAAAAGTTGATAGTCTTATTTTTTGTATTTACAATATCTATCAAGGATATTCATAATGACAGAACAACTTTTTGAATGGGACGAAAATAAAGCCGCGTCTAATTATCGTAAGCACGGTATTTTATTTGAAGACGCAATCGAAGTATTTGATGACCCTTTTTGTTTCCACGAACAAGACCGTATTGAAAATGGTGAATATCGTTGGCAAGCAATCGGTTTTACCAGTGAAGGGACACTTTTATTGTTGGTTGCATACACCATTCGCCACAGAAAAAATACAGACATTATCCGTATTATTTCTGCACGGCAAGCAACTCGTTTAGAAAGGAAACGCTATGGCAATCGTGCAATTTAAACGCAGTGAAATTCCGCCGATGAGTGAAGAACGCAAGGCACAACTTCGTGCATTAGCACAACGCCCTGATGATGAAATCGACTGCTCTGACATTCCTGAATTAACCGAAGAATTTTGGCAAAATGCTATGACTGCCGAAGAAGCTCAAGCATTTCGTCAAAAACAAAGGGAAGAGCAAAATAGCCAAGACAGCAAGGCTTTGCAAGGTATTTTTGATAAAGATGTTTTTTCGTGGCTAACACATCACGGCAAGCATTATCATCAAATGATTAACCAATCACTGCGTCAAGTGATACAACAAACGGCAGTGAAATGAAATCATTTCATAAAAAAACCGTTTCAGGCAGCCTGAAACGGTTTTTTAATAGCGAATTAGCGTTGATTCATCGGCACAAATGGCAAATCGTCAGGGCCTGTATAGTTGGCGGACGGACGAATGATTTTGCCGTCATTGCGTTGTTCAATAATGTGTGCCGCCCAGCCTGTGATGCGAGAAATCACAAACAAGGGGGTGAACATCGCGGTTGGTACGCCTAATTGACGGTAAGACACGGCACTGAACCAGTCCAAGTTGGGGAACATTTTTTTCTTGTCCCACATTAACGATTCCACGCGTTCAGCAATGTGAAACAGCGTCATATCGCCGCCCAATTCCGATAATTTGCGTGCCACTTCTTTAATCACCACATTGCGTGGGTCGCCTACGGTATAAACAGGGTGTCCAAAGCCGATAACGATTTCTTTTTTCTCCAATCGTGCGGTAATGTCCGCTTCGGCTTCGTCTGGCGTGCGGTAACGGCTTTGAATATCGTATGCCACTTCATTTGCACCGCCGTGTTTCGGTCCTTTTAACGCACCAATCGCCCCTGCTACCGCTGAATACATATCCGAACCTGTGCCTGTAATCACGCGTGAAGTGAAGGTGGAAGCGTTAAATTCGTGTTCTGCATATAAAATCAAAGAGATATGCATGGCTTTAATTTGGTCGTCAGTGGGTGGCACGCCGTGCAGTAAATCCAAGAAATGACCGCCTACGCTGTCTTCTTCGCTATACACGCTAATGCGTTCGCCGTTGTGCGAAAAATGATACCAATAAAGCAACATACTGCCCATACACGCCAGCAATTTATCGGCAATATCTTTGGCTTCTGCTTCGGGGTGCGTTTCGCGTTCAGGCAGCGTTGCTCCTAAAATCGACACGCCTGTTCGCAACACATCCATCGGGTGAGCGGCGGCGGGTATGCGTTCTAACACTTCCAACACATTTGCAGGCAAGCCACGCAGGCTAAATAATTTGCGTTTATACGCTGCCAATTCGTGAATATTCGGCAAATGACCGTGAATCAACAAAAACGCCACTTCTTCAAATTCGCAATGACGGGCTAAATCCAAAATATTGTAGCCACGATAACTTAAATCATTGCCGTGCCGTCCTACGGTACATAAAGCAGTGTTCCCTGCTGGCACGCCTGATAAGGCAACCGATTTTTTGGCTTTGGGAAGAGTTGTTTCTGACATAGCGATTTTCCTTGTGTTCATTGAAAGAATATCTTTCAGGCAGCCTGAAAGATTGTCTGTTATAAAAGGGTTATTGTATTACAAATAAAACAAAATGACTTGGTGAAATATTATTCAGGCTGCCTGAAAAAAAGACTGAAACTCCTGCGAAACTCTGATTTTGCTCGAAGAGCAAATTTATCCATTACCGTCATTGCGAGACTTGACGAACAGTCAAGTCGTGGCAATCTCTTTGATTGAAAAGGGAATTTAAAAAGCCCGCTCTTCTTGCGTGTAAAGATTGCCACGCCGTCTTTCAGACGGCTCGCAATGACGGAAACGATGTTTTGCAAAGGTTTTAAGACAGCCTGAAAAAAAGGCAACCTGAAAACTTTTCAAGTTGCCTTTTTCGCATACCGCACAACGCTTAATCCAACAGCGTTTCCATTAAATCAATCATAAATTCGGCTTCTTCTTGTGTGAGTTCAGAAAAGCCGTCTGGCATAGCCAATTCGCCCAAAACGCGTTTGCCCGCGTCTGTATCTTTCATATTGATAATGGCTTGGCGAATAGTGGGCAGCAACTCGCTTTGTTCAGGGTGCATTAAAATCACATGCGTGATGTCGGTAATGTGGCTTTCAATTAAGACGGTCATTTGTTTTTTGGTCATTTCCGACAGCGAGTGAAAGGAACTGGCGACAAAAAAGGCGGCGTTGGCTTTGCCTTGAATAGCCAGCCGTGCGGCTGCCTGAAAAGACGGCACTTCAACCCATTCCAAATCGTTTTCGGTTAAGTTGGCTGCTTCTAACAGTCGCAAGCCGATGAGTTTCACATCACGATTGTTGGTTACGGCAATTTTCATACCCGCTTTTAAGTCGGTGAGTTTGCTTAAACCTGACGATTCGCCTGCGGCAATCACCATTTCATCAGGATTTTTCACGGGTTTGACTACGGGCAGGTAGTTTTTGTCGCGAATTAAAGACGCGGCATCAAATGGGTTGGCATAAATTATATCTACTTGATTTTGTTCAAGCATTTGTTGTTGTTCTTCTGCCGAATGGGGGGTTAAAAGGTGAATAGAACACTCGGTATCGCGTTGTAGCGTGGTGTTAAAAATGTGCCAGCCGCCAAAGTGTTCAGGCGGAAAATCGGGGGCAATTAACAGATTAGGCATCGTGCCTCCTCCTACGGATAAAATGGTGTTAGTCATTATGTTGTCTTCCCTATAATTATTTGTTTTTATTAAAAAAATTAAGCAGATTCTTGGGCTTTTAATTCTTTGTATAACGCCGACATTTCAGCGATTTTTTCGCGTGATGGCTGACGGCGAACCGAAGTGTAGCCGACAATTTTGCCGCCACGAACATTAGGAATAATAGTGGCATAAACCCAGTAAAAACCGCCGTCCTTACGCAGATTTTTCACATAGCCATGCCATTTTTTGCTTGCTTGAACATCGTCCCACAAGCCTTTGAACGCCACTTTGGGCAAATCGGGGTGGCGTAAAATGCTGTGTAATTGACCGATAAGTTCTTCGCGTGTCCAGCCACTCATATGCACAAAAGCGTCATTCGCATGCGTAATCACGCCGTCCAAATCGGTGCGGCTAACAATTAAATAACCTTCGGGAAAAAGGGTTTCTTCATCGGTGGTATAAACGGTGCGTTCAAAATCACCGTAATATTGGAGCGTATGCACTTCGTGCGGCTTTTCAGGCACGGGCATATCGGGCAAGGGGTTGCTCATTGTCTTGTTTCCTTTTGATTAAATTGTAGTGAGTGGAGTGGTTTGTGCGAATTTGTTGTTTATATTGTACAAAACGAGTGAAATATTGTCAATTTCAGTGCGAAATTATAATATAAAATTTTTGCTTTATGTTAATGTTTTTAATTGTTTTAATTAAGAAAATTCTAATGTTGCAGTTTGGAAATTCAGGCAGCCTGAAAAGCCATATCGTCATTGCGAGCCGTAATGAAATTACGGCGTGGCAATCTTCTAACTATGAAAAACGACAGTGCAAAAATGTGTTCAGGCTGCCTGAATGGATAGATTTTTATTGCCACACGGATTCGATTTTCCTAACGGAAAATCTTTAAAAACAAAATTTATAGAAACGGCGTTAGCCGTTTCCAATCTGTGTGATAATAAAAAAAACAAAATGGTTACAGGGGTAGGGTGGGCAATTTGTTGCCCACGCGGTTTAATCAATTTTCAGGCAGCCTAAAAACACCGCGTTCTCCGTGCTTTGTGAGAGATAAAAAACCTTTCAAGCAGCGGCTTAATCAATTTTCAGGCAGCCTGAAAGGATAGATTTTTATTGCCACACGGATTCGATTTTCCTAACGGAAAATCTTTAAAAACAAAATTTATAGTCAAACAACTTCAAAATACAAAAAATAAAAATAACGCACTGTGCATAAATATTCTACAATTTTAATTTAATCCTGCGTGTCATTACGGGCCTTGACAAAAGTCAAGGCGTGGTAATCCAGTGAAAAATCGTAGATTTTTCACCAACGCCGCAGGCGTTGTAACGACAAGGTTCGTAAGCAATTTAAGGCTACCTGAAATTATAACAGATAAGTCCGTTACAACGCCTGCGGCGTTGCTTGAAACCTACGGTTTCAAGTGGATTGCCACGCCGTGATTTCATCACGGCTCGCAATGACACGGTTTTTAACATTTTGAAGTTGTTTGACTATATAAGAAACGGCGTTAGCCGTTTCCAATCCGTGTGATAATAAAAAAATAGAATGATTACAGTAGATTATATATTTTTCAGGCAGCCTAAAAACACCGCGTTCTCCGTGTGCTTTGTGAGAGATAAAAAACCTTTCAGGCAGCCTGAAAAAAGCGTAGGTAACAAGTTGCCCACGCTACGGCGTTATGCCAATAAATCCTGTTCTTTGGGCGTATCTGGCGTGGTTTGTGCTTTGACCGCTTGCAAGTACAAATGAACGGCATACACCAAATCTTGCGTGCCTGTGTGATTTAAGGCACTGATTGTAAATAATCTGGGCGTGTTTGTGTCAAAGGCAAACTCATCGGCAGGTTTTGTGTGTTGCCAGTTGATTTTTTGCAAAAATGCGTTGATTTTATTATCTTTTTCATTTTCAGGCAGCATATCTATTTTGTTTAATACCAACCAACGCGGTTTGTTATATAACGCTTCGTCATAACGGCGTAATTCGTCAATAATCGCCAAATATTCAGCCGCAGGATCGGTGTTTTCGTCAAACGGTGCCATATCAACCAAATGCAGCAAAAGCCCCGTGCGGGATAGGTGTTTTAAAAAGCGGTGTCCCAAGCCTGCTCCCTCTGCCGCACCCTCAATTAAACCTGGAATATCTGCCATCACAAAACTTGAATTTTCATCCATTCGCACCACGCCCAAATTGGGGTGCAGTGTGGTGAAAGGGTAATCTGCCACTTTGGGACGGGCGGCAGAAACCGCACGAATTAGCGTAGATTTGCCTGCGTTGGGCATGCCCAAAAGTCCAACATCGGCTAACACTTTCAGTTCTAAAAATAAGGAGCGTTGCTCACCCTCTTCACCAGGCGTGGCTTGTTTGGGGGAGCGATTAACAGATGATTTAAAATGAATATTGCCCAAGCCGCCTTTTCCCCCTTTGGCTAAACAGATTTTCTGCCCGTGCGTTGTTAAATCGCCCAAAATTTCGCCTGTATCAGCGTCTTTAATTTGTGTGCCAATTGGCATTTTGAGTTCAA
This sequence comes from Neisseriaceae bacterium, assembly GCA_017458185.1. GTDB lineage: Bacteria > Pseudomonadota > Gammaproteobacteria > Burkholderiales > Neisseriaceae > RGIG9985. Next base: position 8,939 of record JAFTFY010000002.1, on the reverse strand, counting down.
TATCGTCCGCACCTTTGCCGTATCTATCCGAACCGTGTCCCTTCTCACCATTATTGGCACGGTATTTTTTGACAAAGCGATATTCTATGAGCGTGTTGATGTTTTCATCAGCGACAGCATACACACTGCCGCCGCGTCCGCCATCTCCGCCGTCAGGGCCGCCCATTGGAATATATTTTTCACGGCGAAAACTCACCGCCCCATTGCCTCCATTACCAGCAATCACTTCAATTTTGGCTTCGTCAATAAATTTCATAGCGTTTGTCTTTATTCAATACAAAGGCAGCCTGAAAAGTTATATAACATTGTTCAGGCTGCCTGAAAAGTTATTTACTATCAATCTTTTGCCATAAAATTGGCTTGTTGCCAAAACGATACGGCTTGTTGTTGCAGGGATTTTTGCCATTCCATAAAGGGAATTTTTTGTTTGTTATCAAAATAACCGAATGGGTCAAACCATTTGCCTGCTTTGGTCATATTGCGTGCTTGTTCTTGCACGCCTTTTTGCCATTCGGCAAAAATTTTCATATTTTGTTCTAAAAATGGTGCAAACAGACTTTGCGACACTTGTCCATACATTCTAACCATTTGACAAATGGTTTCATTGCTTAAAATCGGTGTGCCGCCCATTTCTTCGTCCGACAAAATTTGCAAAAACACCGAACGGGTTAAATCTTCGCCCGTTTTGGCATCAACAATTTGAATTTCTTCATATTCAATAATCATTTGCTTGACATCGGCAATGGTTACATAACTGCTGATTGCGGTGTCATACAGTCGGCGGTTGGGATATTTTTTAATCAATCGTAAGTTGCTTTTCATCATAATTCAATCAAAGAGTTATACACAAAATAGTCGCCATTATAACCGTTTTTGCGGTTTTTTTCAGAAGGAATTTCAGGCTGCCTGAAAGGCTTTATTTCGTTTGTAAATAATAATATCGTTGATATTTTTGCAAAGTATAAAAATAATGATTGATTGCCAATAGATAGCCCATTTTACCGTCTAAAAAGCCTAAATTAAAGAAATAGACCCGCAAAAATGCCCAAAAAGGACGCAAAATAATGTCTTTGAAAAAAGACACTTTTTTACCTTGTTGTTGATAGCGTTGTGCGGAAAGTTCGGCGTAGCGGTTGAGTTTGTTGAAATATTGTGCCCATGTTTCGTAAGTGTAATGCAGCATGGACGCGGTGCATTTTTGTGTGGGATAGGCGTGCTGCGGCGATTCATGCACTTGCCCCACATATTGCACGCCGTCTTTGGGAAACAGACGCGTTACAAAATCGGCTTTCAGGGTGCCAAATCGCACTCTTTTGCCTTGAAAATGGTTCAAACGGCGAATTTGAAAGGCGATTTTTTGATTATTCTGAATTATTTGTTTGATTTCTTCTGCCAAAGGTTCTGTAATGCGTTCGTCTGCGTCTAAAAACAAAACCCAATCGTGCGTAGCAGATGATAAGGCAAAATTTCTTTGTGCGGCAAAATCGTTGTTCAAAGCGTGCGAAATTACTTTTGCCCCGTTTTGTTGTGCCAAATAAACAGTTTTGTCATCAGAATTGTCGTCAATCACCAGTATTTCATCAGCAAAATTTGCCGATTGAATGCACGCTTCAATGTTGCTTTCTTCATTATGCGTCAAAATAATGACAGACAGTTTATTCATATGGATTTTCTAAATCATTGATCATTTGCAAAAGAAACGCCCGCACTTGATTTTCATCGCACCCCATTAAGAGTGCGTCTTCAAAAGCGTCTTGGGCGGTTTGGTATAACTCGGTCATATTTTCTTGCATGACTTTTACTTTTTCGGTGCAAGCAACCGTTTTACCGTTTTTGTCGTGCCATTTGGGAAAAGGGGGCAGGGGCATAATTTTTAATACATTGGCGTGCGTTCGCTAATGCGTCTGGCACCCACATAGTGTTTGACATAATAAGGTTTATTTAAATTGGCAATCTGAATTTTTTTGCCTGTGCTGGGGGCGTGAATAAATTTATCGTTGCCAATATACATACCCACATGACCCACGCGTCTGCCAAAGCGAGAGAAAAATACCAAATCGCCAGGTTGCAGGTCGGATTTATTAACAGGCGTGCCTACTTTTGCCATTTCGGACGAAGTGCGTGGCAAATTCACCCCCCATGCTTGGCGGAAAACATATTGTATAAAACCGCTACAATCCAAGCCTGTGGCAGGTTTTGTGCCGCCCCAGCGATAAGAAATACCGATGAGACTCATGGCATTCATCAGTAAATCGTCCGCTCGCTCTTTATTGTAAGCGGCGGGATCGTCTGCATTGTATTCGTGGGCTTGAATAGTGGCAGCAGGCGGTGCAATCGGACGCACTGCTTGCCGTCTTGTGGATTTTTTCTTCTTTTTATTGGCAGTTTTGACGACATAAGGATTGGTGTCTTCGGCATTGATTTGCTCGGGCATTGGGGTAGGTGTGTTGCTTTGAGACACCGTAGCAGGTGCAGAAACGGTTTGTGCTGATACAGGCGTAGTGGATTTGGCTTCCGCAGAAGTCGGCACAGCAAACAACGCCGCCGCAATCAACACAGCAGACGCCAATCGATAGGAAATACGCGAACAAAATCGAGATAAATTCATAGGTAAATCAATTAAGTTTATCGTCAAACAGGCAAAATTCGGGTGTCATTATATCACTATTACACGGTATATTAAAACGCTATTTTTTGTTTGATTTAAGGGCGGTTTAAGGGCAATGACTATGTTTTGCCTTGCGGTAAAACGACTGTTTTATAGTCAATTCATACCAAAATCATGCAGCGTTGGCTCGCCTTGCTGTATTATCTATACTATCTGCGGCGTCGCCGCCTTGCCTGTTTTTGGTCTGAATTGACTATAATCCTTTCAGGCAGCCTGAAAGACTTATCGAAGTGTTATCTTAAAAGTTTTACGGCGTATAATAGCCGTTGTCATCTGATACAAAATGTAAGGAAATCAAAATGAAATCCACTTATTTACTCACCGTTTTGTGTTTGTTGTTGCCCACTGCGTGTATTCCTGTGGAATTGCCTGCCAAGCAGTCTCGGCAAGTGGTGTATGAAAAAAATAACAACGCCAATGAGTATATTCTGCACATTGGTTTTAATCCTAAAATCGGCGATGCGGCTATTGTTGCTGCTGCTGAAAAATATTCGGCAACGGTTATTCGCCGCACCCAAAATACGGTAAGCCTGCGTTTGCCCAAAGGCAGTAATGTCAATCGTGGCATTAACCACTTCAAAAATGTGCGTGGCGTACAAACGATTGATTTAGAAAAGGTTTATCGAATACAGTAAGCAATGAACAGTGAGCAATTAGCAGTTAGTAGTGAGCAGTGAGCAGTGAGCAGTTGTTATGTCAAGCCTACGGCTTGACGGATATTTTTAAGATAACACTTCGATGTGCCTTTCAGGCTGCCTGAAAGAAAAATCGAAGCGTTATCTAAATATTGTCTGTTTTGCCTGTCAAGGCAAAACTTAATCATTACTCATTGCTAATTACTCATTGCTAATTATCTTTCAGGCTGCCTGAAAGATAATCGAAGCGTTGTCAAAAAATAAATTCTTCTGCCGCAAGGCAGAACGAAACAACTGCTCACTGCTCATTGCTAACTTCTCACTTCTCATTGCTCATTATCTTTCAGGCTGCCTGAAACCTTTATCGTCATTGCAAGCCTTGTGTAACAAGGCGAAGTAATCTCCGAATAAATTGCGTCAAGCAATTTATTCGGGTAGCCTGTCAAATTGAGCGACAATGCAATAAGTTTTTTGTTATATAACAAAAAACTTATTGTTGTCTAAATTAACTATTGTTATAATACAAACCCATTCAAACCCATATTTTTAGCATAATGAACCGCATTGACCAATTACAAAAAATCATTGATGAACGCTTTGGCGGCAATAAAAATGCCTTTGCTCGGGCGATTGGTAAAACGCCTACCCACATTTATCAATGGTTAAACGGCATTCGTAATATGACCGATAAAACGGCAGAACACATTGAAACGGCATTAAATTTGCCAAGTAACTATTTGTTTTCTAATAAAAAACAATCACACACAAAAAAGGATAACAAAATGGCAATCGCAACCATTCCCGAAATTTTGGCGGATATTAAAGCAGGCAAAATGGTGATTATCACCGATGACGAAAATCGTGAAAACGAAGGCGATTTGCTGATGGCGGCACAGTTTGTAACGCCTGATGCGATTAACTTTATGATTAAATACGCACGCGGTTTGGTGTGTTTGCCGATGACCAACGATATGGCGGATAAACTCAATCTGCCCTTGATGACGCAAATGAATGGTGCCCAGTTTGGCACCAATTTTACGGTGTCGATTGAAGCGGCAACGGGCATTTCCACAGGCATTTCCGCCGCCGACCGTGCCCACACTATTTTAACGGCAGTTTCGCCCCAAGCACAGGCGAGCGATTTGGTGCAACCTGGACACATTTTCCCCTTGCGTGCCAAAAAAGGCGGCGTTTTGACGCGGGCAGGGCATACCGAAGCAGGCGTGGATTTGGCACAAATGGCAGGTTTAATTCCTGCGGCAGTGATTTGCGAGATTATCAACGATGACGGCACTATGGCAAGGCTGCCTGAACTGATTGATTTTGCAAGCAAACACGATATTAAAATCGGCACGATTGCGGATTTAATTGAATACCGCAGTCGCACCGAAAGCCTGATTGAAGATATGGGTAAAAGTGTGGTGAAAACCGAGTGGGGCGAATTTGTGCAGCATATTTTTACCGACACTTTAACGGGTGAGACGCATTTGGCGTTAGTTAAAGGCGAGCCACAGCCCGAAAAAGAAACGCTTGTGCGTGTGCATGAGCCATTTAGTGCGATGGATTTTATTTCGCCCGACCCCAAACACTCGTGGGCATTGCCTGTGGCGTTGCGAAAAATGGCACAAGCCGATTGCGGCGTAGCCATATTGCTGCACCGCACCGAAGACGGCACGGCGTTGCTAAATCGAGCGTTGCCACATAAAAACACGCCATTTCAATGGGATAGCAAAACTTACGGCATAGGTGCGCAAATCTTGGCTCGTCTCAATGTCCGCAAAATGCGTGTTATGGGCAATCCGTCCGCAATGAACAGCCTAAACGGCTTTGGCTTGGAAATTACAGGATTTGAAGTGAATGGGTAATGAGTTTCAGGCTGCCTGAAAAACATTTCAATCATATATAATTGAATACAGGACTTGGCAGTCCTGTATAATAAACATTGTTACCAAACTTAATGGAGCATATCAATGAAATTCGATATTACACTCAATGACCAAGATGTGATTGATTTTTTGGTTTGTGTTTTTTCAAATATTCCTGAATCAGTACAAAAATATAAAGCAGAGCGATTTTTTTTAATACTTGTTATTTCGTCCAGTATATTTTGTATTTATCTATTTTTATCTTATAAAAATGGGTTTGGTTTTATGATGAATTTAGCAATAGGTTCAATTGTAGGATTAACAATAGGTATTATTGCCATATTGTTAATTGCAAAAACTTCTTATAAAAATTTTATCATATACACTTTAAAAAAGAGAACAAAACAACTTAAATCTCTTTGTCATAAAAATCAATTTACTGCTGAATTGACTGACACAGAAATGAAAGAAACTTTTAATGATTTGGATTTTTCAAGTAGAAAATATTCTGAAATTAAACGCATATTAACGGATAAAGAACATATTTATATTATGACAGGTGTTTTTGATGCAATGGTTTTACCCTTGCGTTGTTTAGATGGTCGTGAAAAAGAAGTGTTAGATTTTATTCGCAGTAAATGTAATAAGGAGTAAATGATGAAATTTGATATTACACTGTATGATGAAGACCAAATTGCACTCAATGTTTGTGTTGATGAGTATTACAATCCTTTAATGTATTTTGTTAATTTTGTTTTGACTAACTTAATGCAATTAGGTGTTAGTGCTTTTTTGTTGATTATTGTTTCAAATTTTATCGAATTAGACAATAGACTTTTCTTACTTATTTTTTGCGTGTTATTCTTCAATGTTTTCTCTTTTTATAGTAAATATAAATATAGAAAAATGGTAGAAAATAATCAAAAAAATGAAGTAGAAATACAAAAAAAATACGGTAAAGTTTATGAACCTAATTTTACGGTTGAATTTTTAGAAAATGAATTAACCGTAAATAATCATCATATATCTATGCGTCATCCGTATGCTGATATTGCTCAAATATTAAGTGATGAAAAACATTTTTTTATTCAATTTGATATATTTCATACCATTATGCTTCCTATTCGTTGTTTGAACGGACAAGAAAATAAATTAGCAGAATTTTTAGAAAAGAAAGTGCCAAAAAATATATATAAAAAGCCAAAATTTAATTCTGCCGATAAATCATCACAAAATATTGATAATAATCCATACGCACCGCCAAAATCGTAATTGATATTATTTTTCAGGCAGCCTGAAAAAGGATTTTTATTTATGCAACCCATTGTTTCAATGAAAGATTATCTGCGTTTATGGAAACTTTTTACGCTTTTTTGTGGCATTGGTTTGTTGATTATCGGCTCATTTGTTATGCCTGCGATTGATTGGGATATTCCGATTAGTTTTATTATGGGGCTTGCCACTTATATTTTTGCACCGATAACGGCTCGTTCCCTGTTGCGGCGATATTGGAAATGGTTGCCATTAGGTGTGTTTGGTGCGTGGCTGTCAATTGACGGCGTTTATTGGGCATACTGGGCGTGGCGAAATCCTGTTGCATTAGACACTATGCGAAGTATCCAGTGGCAAGCGTCTTCGTGTTTATACGGCTTGTGTGCGTGTTTGTGGTATCCTGACTGCTCTCTAAAAGAGTTATTGCGATTGAAAAAATAATTTACTTAATTTATAGGAACTTAAATGTTTAATATCAACACCAACGATTCACGACAATTTTTTGCTAGCGCGTGGGCAATGCGTTATATAACACAAGACCCGTTGCAACAAAGGGTGATTAAAATTATTCACGCACACCCCGAATATCAGCATATTGTTGAACATTTGGAACAATGGAAAGACCACAACTGGCTGCCTGAACAGGGTGAAACCAATCCGTTTTTGCATATGTCTTTGCATTTAGCCCTGCAAGAGCAAGTGGCAATGAATCAGCCGTTTGGCATTGCCGAAATTCACCAAAAATTGTGCCAAAAAACAGGCGATGAAATGCAAGCCGAACACCTAATGATGGACGCATTAGTGGAAATGATTTGGCAAGCACAACGCTACGGCGGCGGCTTTGATGTAAATTGTTATATAACAAATTTACGAAAATTGATTGATTTGGGCGAAGAAGACAAACCACGCCTAAATCCGCATGAAGTGTAGGGTAGGGGCTGTTCAGGCAGCCTGAAACTTTTTGATTTATCTACGACCTCATTGTGTGTAACTTGGAGTATAATCACACAATTTTACGACAACACAACTTATATGCGTTTGCCGAATTTAATTGATGATTAAATAAGGAAATTTCAAATGATTAAAGAAATCCCTGCTGTGTTTGGCAGTGTTTTTGCTCCCGAAATGCCCATCGCCAAATTTACGAATGGGGCGTGGCAAGAGACGGCGTGGCAGTCGTCCGATAAATTAGAACTGCACCCTGCGGCTCATTGCTTGCACTATGGCAGTGAAATTTTTGAAGGCATGAAAGCCTTTCGTCATGACGATCATTCAGTGCATATTTTTCAGTTGGACGCAGGTGTGGAACGCATGCGTCAATCGGCAGCCGCCTTGTATTTGCCTGTGCCTGACGCCAAACAACTTAAAAATATGATTATTGAACTCGTTCGCCGTCAAGCCCATTTTGTGCCTGATAGACGCGGTGCGGCGTATATTCGTCCTGCACTTATCGGCACGGAAAGCGTTGTTGGTGCGGCGGGACACCCATCGCATGACGCATTGTTATATGTATTGCTCTCGCCTGTGGGTGATTATTTCAAACAAGGCTCGCAATTACGGATTTTTGTGGAAACCGAGCATATTCGTTGTGCCCCGCATATGGGCAGCATTAAAACAGGCGGAAATTACGCCGCCGCCTTGCCTTGGACGATGATTGCCGAAGAAAAATACCACGCACAGCAAGTGTTGTTCTGCCCCAACGGTGATGTGCAGGAAACGGGTGCGTCTAATTTTATTTTAATTGACGGCAAAACCCTAATCACCAAACCTTTAACCAGCGAATTTCTGCACGGCATTACGCGTAAAAGTATTCTGCAAGCCGCACGCGACAATGGTTACACGGTTGAAGAACGCCACTTTACGGTTGATGAAATTGTGCAACGCGTCTCAAACGGTGCAGAAGCGGTGCTCACAGGCACTGCGGCAGTGTTGTCGCCCGTTACCCACTTTATTATTGACGGCAATGAATTAGTCGTTCAATCGCAAGCCGAAGCCTTAAAATTACGCAAATTTATCACCGATATTCAATACGGCGACGCGAAAGATTCACACGGCTGGCTCACCAAAGTGTGCGACTGTGCGGCATAAATCATGTGTTTTGGCTTTGCCTGAACTTTGCTTTGATAACTTCGTAATCCATTGATTTAATTTATAAATTGCAAAGCAGATAAACCGCAATTTCTACAAGCCATAAGGCGAAGTTAAAACAAACTTTGTTTCAGGCAGCCTGAAAATTATTGCCAGCGTTTTTTGTTATAATATTCAGGCAGCCTGAAAAGGTAATTTAACAAATGGGGCTGTATTAGATTAGCAGTTATGATATACTGCAAAAATGAAGATAACGCATTGTAAATTAACTAAAACAACACAGAAGAAACTGCTTGAATTTTTTGTATTAGAAGTTACAGCAAGAAGTGCAGCCGATATTTTGCAGATTAACCCTAATTCTGCGGCATTGTTTTACAAAAAAGTAAGGCAGGTAATAGAGTATCATTTATT
>JAFTFY010000036.1 GCA_017458185.1 Neisseriaceae bacterium | reverse complement strand
GCAAGTTCCAACAAAGACGCACGCCAGTTTGTGAAATCATCGGCGGTGTTAATTAACGGCAAAACGCCTACGGCAAACAATCCCAACCACGCCCCTGAAAAACCTGATGATTTGTATTTGTTAGATAACACATATCGTGCTTTTGAAAAATATACACTTATCAAACGCGGCAAACGCAATCATGCGTTGTTGGTGTGGGGATAAACCCAAAAGCATATCAAGACAATAGTGGGCTGAACAGCCCACGCTATACAATCTGCATTAAATAATTAAAACAATCTCAAAACAAAAAAACAAATTCCGCATTCAAAATAATGCGGAATTTGTTTGTCTATTGGCTGGGGAGGAAGGATTCGAACCTTCGCATGCTGGGATCAAAACCCAGTGTCTTAACCACTTGACGACTCCCCAGTTGTGTCATCATTCAACCTAATTAAACTGAACGACTCACTTTTTTAATGGGTGATAAGCCAAACCTTTCACCGCCCAAACGCCGTATTCAGGGTGCGTGGCTTGAATTTGTGCCGCAATCTGTTGTGCTTGTTTGCCGTTTTTGACTTGCAGAAAAACACAACTGCCTGAACCTGTCATCATCGCTTTTTCGCCGTATTGTTGCAACACAGCCAAAGCGTGGGCGATTTGTGGATACCGCATAACGGCAATATTTTGTAAGTCGTTAGTAAGCGGTATGCTTTCAGTAAGACCGTTAATTCTAATAGGCTTATTTAAACTTGTCAAGACAAAATGCGAAAATATTTCTTTTGTCGCAACCGCAACAGGCGGGCGAATAATCACAAAATGCGGTAAATCAATCGGTAAAGGCGTTAATTGTTCGCCTATGCCTTCGGCAAAAGCGGTTTTGCCAAAGATAAAAAACGGCACATCAGCCCCTAATTTTACGCCCAAATCAATCAGTTGCTCTTCTGTTAAACCGCACGCCCACAGGCGATTTAACGCCATTAACACCGTTGCCGCATTACTTGAACCACCGCCCAAACCGCCGCCCATAGGAATTTTTTTATCTATTTTTATATCCACACCCTTTTTCAGGCAGCCTGAAAACTGTTGTAAGGCAAGGGCGGCACGATAAGTTAAATCATTTTCAGGCGAAATACCTGCTTGCGGATTGTGCAGAATAATGCGTCCGTCATCACGCGGGGCTAAATGAATGGTGTCGCACAAATCAATCAAGCAAAACACGCTTTGCAACAGGTGATAACCGTCTTCTCGTTTGCCCACAACTTTGAGCATTAAATTGAGTTTGGCAGGGGCAGGGTAGGGGGTGAAATTTATCGCAGACATTGTGTTTTTTCTGTGGCGTGATTAGGATTAAACTCTTGAAAAACAACGGTTATTTTTAAGTCTTGGCGTTGTAAAATTAAGCGGCGTGGTGCTCCGTTGTTTTGCACGGTGCGAGAAATTGTCCAACCTGCTTGCGAAAGCGTGCCGTGAGATAAAATTTGGTGCGGCTCAACGCTTGAATAGTGTCCCATAGCCCATAAGTCCAAGTAATCCAAAGGAATTTCTTGCCCTGTTAATTGCTGTGCTAACTCACGAACATGGGCTGCCTGAAAAACTTGCCCTTTGGCGTTTTGAGCCACTGCCCCGATTTCGTCTTGACACAAACGCCCAACAGTATTACCCAAAGGTGTGAGAATATCTATATGCTTGATTTGCGGTGAATTTTCCCAGTCAAAGCCTGCCTGAAAACCTTGATTATCCGCCCTAATCGACAACTTACCAGCCGCTTGAAAAACAGGCGGCGTATTTTCAGGCAGCCACTCGCTAACCGTTTGCGTTTGTTGCATATTTGAACAAGCGGCGACAATCAATAGCGTTGTGAGAGCAAAAAACTTTTTCAGGCAGCCTGAAAGATGAATATCAGCGTTTTTCATCGGCGTTTTGGGTGAGATAAAAGAAAGATTATAAAATATTGTACTTGTTTTGATTGATTTTTGTTTAAGCAATGCTTTTCAGGCAGCCTGAAAAAGCCGTGTGCTTGGTGTTTCGTAAGCAATAAGCATTTTTATTGTTGTCTGCTCAACTTTTTTTATCAATACAAATTTATAATAAATTATTATTATAAAACATATAGTTATAAAGTTATTTTGGATAAAAAATTTTTAGGGGTTTGTTTTTTAAAATTTCTCACCAAGACACGGAGAATACGGAGAATATGAAAAAATTCTAATAATATAAACACTTAACCTTGCTCTTTGTGTCTCCGTGTTCTCCGTATCTCCGTGAGAGATAATAAAAAATTTGTGAGAAACAAAATAATATCTTTTCAGGCAGGTGTAAAGATTTTAGCGAACAACAATAAAAATTTTTAACTTCGTTTTATTCGTTAAACGCTGTTTCAGTCAGCCTGAAAGAAATTTATTGCATGCTTGATTGATTGAGTTTTTTTTTGCATATCGCAACCTTGTGTATAACCTAAATCACACGCTTTGCTGTAATATTTTTTTGCAGTGGATTTGTTTTGTAGATCACCTTGACTGCTATCGTACAAAAAGCCAAGATTGTAGCAACCACCAGCAAAACCACCATTACAGGCTTTGTCAAAAAGTTGAATGGTTTTTGCATGACTTTGTTCGACACCTTTACCACTGTAATACAGCAAAGCAAGATTAGAACAACCAGCTGCATATCCACCATTACAGGCTTTATCAAAGAATTGAGCCGCTCGGGCATGGTTCTGTTTTACACCCTGACCTTTATCATATGATATGCCGAGATTATGGCAAGCTACTACTTCACCGCCATTACAAGATTTTTCATATAATTGAGCGGCTTTTGCATGATTTTGTTTTACGCCTTGACCTTTGCTATACAAGTGACCAAGATTATCGCAACCTTTTACAGCACCACTATTACAGGCTTTTTCATAGAATTTGACGGCTTGGGAGTAGTCTTGTTTTACACCTATTCCGTTAAAATACGCATTGCCAAGATTATGACAACTTTCTGAAACGCCACCATTGCAGGCTTTTTCATAGAATTTGACGGCTTGGGAGTAGTCTTGTTTTACACCTATTCCGTTAGAATACGCATTGCCAAGATTATGACAACCTACTATTTCACCACCATTACAGGCTTGTTCGTATAATTTGGCTGCGTGAATGACATTGCCTTGTCTATCGGCTTTAACACCTTGATAAAATAAATCTTTTGCACTTTCAGCCACTGCGAATGGCGTTAAGGAAAAAGAAAACACAGTGGTAAGTAATAAAGATTTGAGTTTCATTTTTACTCCATTGTCGGTATAAAGATAAATTTTTCAGGCTGCCTGAAAGAAAATATTTATATTGTTTCATTATCAATTTATGTTTATTCCTGTTAATTGTTGAATTTTATTTTTATGCCAAAATTCATTTTCCCAAGTATAGTAAATTGTTTTTCTTTTTTTGAATATTCTAAATGGTTCAGAAGAATTATCATAAATATGCAAAATATCGCATATTTTAACGACTTGCGGAATTAAATCTAATGATTTTTTATAGCGAGAGATGACTTTTTCTTTATCTACATTATGTCCGCCAAGTTGAACACGGTTTTTAATGCGTAATAAATTGATTTGTGGATTTTCTGTTAAAACATAAATGCCACGAATAAAATAACCTTGTTCTTTTGCTCGTTTGAGTAAATTGAGATTTCTTTCTGTGGATAATACTGTTTCAAAAGAAAAATCTTGATTATTTTTTAAATAATTTTCTCGTAATTCTTCGGCTTTTTGTGCTGCTTGTAAATCAGTACAATTTAACACTTTTTTTATATCATCTGCATTGATATAAAAGCCCACTAATTTCGCCATTCTGGAAATGGTTGATTTCCCACTACCATTCGGTCCTGCGAAAAATAAAATTTCAGGTTGCCTATTCATATTCACGCCGTCCGTCAGGATATTCTAAATAGGCAAGTTTTTTTTCTTTATCGTATTTGCAAATCGGCAATTTTTTAATACGGCATATTTCTTGGTCTAAACGAATAGACTGTTTAAAAAGTTCTGTCAATTCTTCATCAGATAATTCTTCTGAATGGATTTCTTTTTCTATCATCATTATGTTGTTCCTTATTCTTTCAGGCAGCCTGAAAATCAAAACGACACATTAAATTTCTTTAAAATTTCTTTTAGCGACATATCGTCTTTATCTTTTTTATAGCCTTGTTCCCAAACGCTGTGGGCTTCTTCTTTTTTGCCTAATTGCCACAGCACTTCGCCCAAGTGGGCGGCGACTTCGGCTTCGGGCATTTTGGCGTATGCCGATTGCAAGTAGGGCAAGCCTTTGGCGGCGTTGCCTTGTAAGTAATAACCCCAGCCCAAACTGTCTTGCACGGCGGCAGAGTCTGGGATTTGTTTAATGGATTTTTCAATCAACGCCACACCTTCGTTAATGCGTTCGGGAATAAACAAAAGCGTGTAGCCCAAAGTGTTTTGGGCGTTGGCATCGTCTTTATCAAACTGCCAGTATTTTTCTAAATCAGCCGCCGCCTTGTTGAATTGTCGCATTTTGTCGGCATACAGCGTGCCGCGTGCGTGATATAAAACGCTTTTTACCCATTCATCAAAATGCGGCGTTTTTTCCGCTTGTTCGATTTTTTCGCTTAATTCTTTTAAGGCTTTTTCAGGTTCTTGACCGTATGAAATATGTTTAACTTTCATACGGATATATGATTCTTCATTAAAAAAGCGTCCGCGTTTGGTGTTTAATTTTTCTATTTTTTCTAACGCTTCGCCCATTTTATCCCATTGTTTATCATTATCTGCTAATGACGCTTGAATGGATAATTTATCGTAATCATAATCGCCGTCATGAATTTTATTCACCCATTTTTTAACCGTATCAGGGTCATTATTTTGTAATGCACCGATACTGGCAAATAGGGCAGTGCGGCTTTGTTCGTTTTTATTGCCGATTGCGTATGCTTTATCAAAAAAGTTTAATGCGTTTGCCGTAGGTTCTTTTTTTAACAAAGAGACATAACCTGCCTGCATATATAAAACAGCGTTTGGATTTTTATCTAATTGTTGCGAAACTAATTTTTGAGCATGATCGTATTTTTTTTGACGCACCAAAGATTCAATATATAAATTTTGCCAAAAATAAGATAAATCTTTGGGGCGATTTTTATTAAAAAATTCGTCTAAAATATTTGGAGCATAACGAGACAATAATTCCAGCGTAACCACCACAGGATAATCAGGTTCTGCCTGCACCGACAAGCGTTTTAGAGCCGCTGCCGCATTTGCCTTATTATCCGCAATCGCCGCATACAGCGTATCTGCCACAGACGCTTCGGGCATATTTGGATATTGCATACAAATTTTGTGCATATCGTCCGCCAACAGTTTGGCTCCCTGAATATCCCGCAAGGCTAATTGCCCTAATTTCAAAAACATTTTGGGGTGTTCTTCGGCAGGTGCGTCTTTTAAAAGTTGCGGAAAGTCGGCAACGGCTTGTTGCGTGTCTTTCATCGCCACCGACTGCTCCCACGCCATGCGTTTTTGAGCAAATGTGGGATTAGGTTCAAACTCCTGCCATTTCTTTTGAAAGCCCTGCGAGAGCGGAATAACGCCCTTATCCAAAGCAATTTGCATACCGCGTTCGGCAAGTTCAGGGCGTTTTTCTTGGTTCAACATCAAGGCATAAACCGCCAACGCTTCTGCCGTGCCGCCTTTTTGCAATATCATTTCCGATAAAATCATTTTATGCAGCAAATTCGCCCGATTTTCAATTTTTTCAAAGCGTTCCGTATCATCGGGTTTCAAAACCGATGATTTTAACGGCACTTCTTGGGTAACTTCTTTGGAAACTTTGGCAGGCATTTCTTGCCCTGTTTCTTGGGCATTAAGGCTGCCTGAAAACCCAAAAGCAATGATAATAGCGGTCAATGTGCGTGAAAAACGAAATGACATGGCAGAATCTCCTTATGGTAAGGGCATTATTATAAATGTTTTTAAACGCTTGTGCTTTTTCAGGCTGCCTGAAAGTTTCAGGCTGAAACCTTTGCAAAACTGGCATCTGTGGCAGATTTCTTCGTTATGCGTTGCTCGAAATCTCGCCTAACTATTTGTTATGTCTTCGATTTGAAGTGCTACTATAACTTTGAACTCTACTCACATCTACCAGTTTTGCAAAGGTTTCAGGTAGCCTAAAAAGCCTTTTATATGATAAAAAATCAAATGAACTTCTTGATTTCCTGTTTTATTTTCTCGCTATCCGTCTCCGATAAAATCGGTATTAAGGCTTGAATTTCGTTTATATTTTTGTGCCACCATTGCCATTTCAACAATAAATCAATCAACTCATCGTCAAAGCGTTTTCGTAAGCAACGAGCGGGATTGCCGAGAGTAATGTGATATGGGGGAATATCACAGCCCACCACGCTGTTTGCCCCGATAATCGCCCCGTCCCCAATCTGCACGCCTGGCAAAATCACCGCATTTTGCCCTATCCACACATCGTTGCCGACCACCGTATCACCCTTTATCGGCAATTCATTCACAGGCGGCGGCGTTTGCGAGAAACCCGTAAAAATATAAAAGGGAAAAGTACTCACCCCATTCATCGGATGATTTGCTCCATTCATCACAAACTCAACGCCCGCAGCAATTTGGCAAAACTTGCCGATGATGAGTTTATCGCCAATAAAATCATAATGGTGTGTTACTTGGGCTTCAAAATTTTCGCCTGCAAAATAACTAAATTCACCGACAATAATATTGGGGCGAGTAATGGTTGGTTGAATGTAAGTAACACTCTTTAAGCCCGATTTTAAGGGGTGAATTTGCTTGGGGTTTGGGATTGTCATAGTGTTGTCCTTTCAGGCTGCCTGAATTTAACCTGTGTCATTTCAATCCAAATCCGTAGGCATTGCTTTGTTAATGACGCAGGATTTAGTTTAAATTGCTTAAAAAATCAATTTTTAATTCCCTGAAATTCATCAATACCCCGATTAGCCAAGTTATCCGCCAACTCATTATCAGGATTTCCGTTGTGCCCCTTTACCCATTGCCATTGAATATTAAATTGTTGTGATAATTCGTCTAATTTTTGCCAAAGTTCTTGATTGGCAACAGGTTTTTTGGTGGCGGTTTTCCAGTTATTTTTTTTCCAGTTAAAAATCCACTCGTTCATACCTTTCTGCACATACTGGCTGTCGGTATAAACAATGATGCTGCCTGAAAAGCCTTTTTTTAGGGCTTCTAATCCTTTAATCACGGCGGTGAGTTCCATTTGATTGTTGGTGGTGTTCGCCACGCCGCCGCACAGTTGTTTTTCGTGTTCGCCATAACGCAACACAACCCCCCAACCGCCGACACCAGGGTTACCTTTGCATGCCCCGTCTGTGAAGATGTGTACTGTTTTATTGTTCATCATATTGATTTGTATCTATTTTCAGGCTGCCTGAAAAGTTATCTAAACGGATTATCCGAAGAACGAATTTCTATCATACCATTTGTCAGCATACGGAACATATCCGCATATTGTTCCGCA
Source organism: Neisseriaceae bacterium (assembly GCA_017458185.1). Lineage (GTDB taxonomy): Bacteria > Pseudomonadota > Gammaproteobacteria > Burkholderiales > Neisseriaceae > RGIG9985. Next base: position 16,844 of record JAFTFY010000036.1, on the reverse strand, counting down.
CCTGGTGAAAGATAAATTTTTTCCACATAATCATTTATAGGTAGATATTTCACATACATTCGTTTATTATTAGTGTCTATTTTAACTTCATCGTTAGAATTATTAAAATCAAAAAACTTAAAAATACGACATTCTTGTTCTTCTTCATAAGCGGAATGTTTTACCATATAACTCAATGGTAATAATATAAAACTTACAGTTTCTATAAGTTTTTCCTTATCTTGATTGTTAATTTTTTCAAATAATGATTGAATGCAAGTCTTAATTTTTTCAAATTGTTCTGTAACATTATCTTTAATTTCATCAATAAATTCTTGATAAGCATTCAAACTTTCTTTTGTTCTATCTTTTTCTCGGAAAAAGGTTACTTTATCTCGACAGGCAATCTGAATATAAGGTTTTCCATCTAATTTCCCTTTTGGATTTAAATAGATGCAACGATATAAAGGCAATTTATTATCTATTTCTTTATTTTTATTTTCTTGTGTTGTTGTATTTTGATGTTCATAACTAAAATAATAAGATTTTAATACAATACTAACACCTGTTGCTTCTTTTCCTTGTTCTTTACCATATAAACGAAAATGATTAAGTTTGTCATGATTAAATGTAAAACAACCTATAAAAGTAGATAATGTAGGTACAGGTTTTAAAGTAATATGATTATTTTTTAATTCATCTAATTCATTAAAATAGTCAAAAATAACTTTTCCTTCTTTTGGATCATTAACATAAGCAACACTAGACATTTGAAATGAATTTTGTCTAATATTGTTTTGGTTATCTTTTTCTTCTTTCAATATTTTCATTGCAATATCTGGTCTTGTATAATGAGAAACATTTTTTTCTGGTTCCCCTTTCATACTTCTTTTAATAATCAATTTTTCTCTTATTTGTAATACAATCAATAATATCTCTAATAATTTTATTACTTTCTCTTTATCTGTTATTGTTCTTGTTTTTTTCAATACATTTTGTAAATAATTTTCTTTTAATTTTATCAGGTTAATAAAACTAAATGGTAATTTTTCTATGTTTTTATAGTTACACGATAATTCTTCTAAATTTTTCATATTCCCAATACATTCTGGGAAAGATTTAATCTCATCACAATCTAATATTTTTAATATTTTTAGTTGTTCTAATTTACATATTTTTGTGGGTAATGTTTTCAAATTATAACATCCTCTTAAATTTAATTCTTTAAGTTGATATAAATTGCATATATTTTCAGGAAGCACTTTTAAATCAACACACCAACTTAAATCTAATTCTATAAGTTCTATTAAGTTACCAATACTTTCAGGAAGAGAAACTAAACTCCTACACAAATGTAATGACATATAACAAAGTTGTGTTAAATCTCCAATATTTTCAGGAAGTCTTTTAAGTTTTTCACAACAAGATAAATTTAGTTCTGTTAGTTGCGTCAATTTTCCAATACTTTCAGGAAGTTCTGTGAGAGAAAAACATTCATTTAAACATAATTCTTCAAGTTGATATAATTTACCAATACTTTCTGGTAATGTTGTTAAATTTTCACAAACATACAATCTTAATTTATTAAGTTTTGTTAATTTACCAATACTATCAGGTAGCGTAATTAAATCTGCACGATCCACTAACTCTAATTTCGTTAAACTTAACAAATACTCTTTCACTATTTCCAATTTTTCAATTTTATCCAATTCAGAATAAGACGGAGCAATTAACGCCTTTAATTCTAACGCTTCTTTATCGGTAAGTGAATGATTTGTAGTCATAATTTACTCCTTATGGAAAAACGACAAAGTGGATTGATTGTATCATTTGTATTGTGAAACAAAGTGTTTCAGGCTGCCTGAAACTTTGTTCAGGCTGCCTGAATTTTTTATCTCATTGTTTTACAAAGAAATATTTTCTTTCATAAACATTTTCACTGCCACGACATTATTCGGCATATTCACCACTTTTTGTGGTTTATCTTCAATGCCGATATAGTGTTCAGGACGCGGCACGGCGAAGTCTTTGCCTAATGCTTCTTTAATGGTGTCGTCAAATTTAGCAGGTAGCGCGGTTTCCATACACACCATTTTTTCTGTCGGCTGTTTGATTTGGCGAGCGATATACACCGCTGTGGCTGTGTGCGGGTCAATCACTTGCCCATCATCTTGCCACACTTGGCGAATGGTTTCAATGCGTTGATTGTGTGTGCATTTGCCTGAATCAAAGCCGTAGAATGTTTTCATTGCTTTGAGTTTGTGTTTTAAGTCAAACGGCTTGCCTGTGTTGATTTCTGCCCACAAGGCTTTGACTTGTTCGGGGTCGCGGCGGACTAAATCGAATACAAAGCGTTCTAAATTAGACGCTTTGGCAATGTCCATAGACGGCGTGGAAGTAACCACAACATCACGAGCGGCACGCGGACGATAAACGCCACTTTGGAAAAATTCGTCTAATACATCGTTTTCGTTGGTTGCCACAATCAAGCGGTCAATTGGCAAGCCCATTTGTTTGGCAACATGTCCTGCACAAATATCGCCAAAATTGCCTGACGGCACGCAGTAGGACACTTTTTCATCATTGTCGCCCGTTACTTCAAAATAAGATTTGAAGTAATACACCACTTGTGCCATTACCCTTGCCCAGTTAATTGAATTCACCGTGCCGATGGAATATTGCTCTTTGAACGCCGCGTCCGATTGAATGGCTTTAACAATATCTTGGCAGTCGTCAAACATACCATCAACCGCAATATTAAAAATATTTGCGTCTTGCAAAGAATACATTTGGGCTCGCTGAAAGGCACTCATCTTGCCCGCAGGCGACAACATAAACACCTTGATGCCGCGTTTGCCCCGCATGGCGTATTCCGCCGCACTGCCTGTATCGCCCGAAGTCGCCCCGATGATATTCAGCGTTTTCTTTTGGTGCGTCAAAACATATTCAAACGCATTGCCCAAAAACTGCATGGCAATATCTTTGAACGCTAATGTCGCCCCATTGGATAAACCCAAAACATACACGCCGTCTTTGAGCATTCTCACAGGCGTAATCTCGTCCGTGCCGAAATTTTCCGCACAATAGGTTTTTTCAACCAAAAAGCGAATCACAGGTTCGTGAATATCGTCTATAAACAAACGCATAATTTCAAACGCCAGTTCTGGATAAGATAAATCACGCCACTTATCCAAAGTGTCTGCGGAAATATGCGGATATTCCTGCGGCACATACAAACCGCCGTCTTCTGCCAAACCTGCCAAAAGAACTTCGCTAAACGATTTCAAGGGCGAGCCGCCACGCGTGCTAATGTATTTCATCATCTTGTTTCCTGATTAAAAAGGTGAATGAGTAATTATAGATAAATTTTCAGGCTGCCTGAAAAATAATTAAATAAAAATTGAAGTATATTGGGATTTTCAGGCTGCCTGAAAAATATAGTCGTTAAACTTCAAAACACCAATGCGTTGGTTCGCCTTGCTGTATTAGTGATACTATCTGCGGCTCACCGTATGTTATTGTTTTGAAGTTTAACGACTATAAAAATTGATTGATTTTCCGTGTAATACAAGTCATACTTGCAATACTTGTGATACACAATTTTAGGAGTATGTAAAATGTTAGCCGTCAGATTGCCTGCTGAAATGGAAAGTCGCCTTTCTACTTTGGCACAAGAAACAGGAAAAACCAAAACTTTTTATATTCGTGAAGCAATCGCTCATTATTTGGAAGATTTAGAAGATTTATATACCGCCGACCAACGCTATCGTGATTTGCAAGCAGGAAAGTCCAGAAGAATATCATTAGAAGAAATGGAGAAAGAACTTGAACTGGACGCTTGAATTTGACGAAAAGGTTAAAAAGGACTTGAAAAAATTAGACAAGCAAGTTGCCAGTCGGATTTTTGAATACTTAACAAAAACGGTTATCGGCAAACACTCGGATAATCCAAGAGCCGTTGGCGAAGCGTTAAAGGGCAAAAAGTTAGGTGAATATTGGAAATATCGCATAGGCGATTGCCGTGTTATCGCTAAAATAGAAGACGCTAAATTGGTGATTTTGGTTGTTAAAGTGGGTAATCGCAGAGAAGTTTATAAATCAAAATAAATAACAAAAACCCCCTTTCAGGCAGCCTGAAACGGGGTTTTTTTAATAGAAAAATTATTCTATATTATTGTTATCATTAGGTAATTCTTCTTCTGCCGTGTCTTCTTCATCGCTTTCGGCAATTGGTTCTATGCTCACCAAGTTTTGTCCGTCATCAAGGTTAATCAGGCGTACGCCTTGTGCGGCTCGTCCTGTTTCGCGGATTTGTTCTACTTTGGTGCGGATTAACACGCCGCCGTCTGTAATCAGCATTAAGTCGTCTGTGGGATTAACTAATGCGGCACCGATTAACTCGCCGTTTCGCTCGCCTGTGTCAATAGCGATAATGCCTTGTCCGCCTTTGCCTTTGCGGCTATAATCGGCAATCGGCGTGCGTTTGCCGTAGCCGTTTTGGGTTGCGGTTAAAACTTGCAATTCGCTGTCTGTTGGTGCGACAAGCAGGCTGACAATTTTGCCGTTTTCAGGCAGCCGCATACCACGCAAACCGCCTGAACCACGACCTGACGGACGCACGCCGTTGGCTTTGGCGGTGGCTTCATCGGTGTTGTCGCTGTCTTCATTCACTTCGTCATCAGATGATTCGTCATCGTCTAATTGATTTTGTTTCCAGTGGTATTCGTTAAATTTCAACGCCTTACCCAAGTTGGAGAACAGCATAATGTCGTCCGAACCGCCTGTTTCGACCGCTCCGATTAGGCTGTCGCCGTCTTTCATCGTAATGGCTTTAATGCCGTCTCGGCGGACATTTTTGAATGCCGACAGACGCACTTTTTTCACCATGCCATTTTGTGTGGCGAAGAACACATAGCGGTCATCAGGGAAATCTCGCACGGGCAGAACGGCTTGCACTTTTTCGTTATCCATTAAATTGATGACATTGTTAATCGGTCTGCCTTTGCTGTTGCGACCGCCTTCGGGCAGACGATACACTTTAATCCAGTGGCAACGCCCTAAATTGGTAAAGCACAGCAGGTAATCGTGCGTGTTGGCAACGAACAGGCTTTCGACAAAGTCTTCGTCTTTGGTTGCCGCCGCTTGTTTGCCGCGTCCGCCACGGCGTTGGGCTTGATAATCATCAACAGGCTGGGTTTTAATGTAACCGCTGTGCGTCATGGTGATGATCATTTCGCGTTCTGGGATAAGGTCTTCATCGTCAATATCGCCGCCAAATGGGTCAATTTCGGAGCGGCGTGCATCGCCAAATTGTTCTTTAATGGCAACGAGTTCATCGTGAATAATTTGGTTGATTCGTTCTCGTTTTGCCAAAATATCTAATAAATCCAAGATAATATCCAAGATTTCTTTGTATTCGGCAATGATTTTGTCTTGCTCCAAGCCTGTTAAGCGTTGCAGTCGCATATCGAGAATGGCTTGGGCTTGTGCGTCTGATAAATAATAACCGTCCGTTTGCAAGCCGATATTTTCAGGCAGCCCTTCTGGCTTGATTAAACGCGTATCGGAAATGCTACGCGTGAGCATATCGCCCACCAACGCCGATTGCCAAGGTTTGGCTAATAAAGCGGCTTTTGCTTCTGGCGGTGTGGCAGACGCTTTAATCAGGGCGATGATTTCATCGACATTCGACAACGCCACTGCCAAGCCTTCCAAAATATGACCGCGTTCGCGTGCTTTGCGTAATTCAAACAGTGTACGGCGTGTAACCACTTCACGGCGATGACGCAAAAATTCGCTTAAAATTTGTTTGATATTGAGTAATCTTGGCTGACCATCAACCAACGCCACCATATTGATACCGAATGTGTCTTGCAACTGCGTGAGTTTGTAAAGTTTATTCAACACCACGCCTGCGTTCTCACCCCTTTTGAGTTCAATCACCACACGCATACCCGATTTGTCGGATTCGTCCCGCATTTCGGAAATGCCTTCAATCACCTTATCACGCACCAACTCGCCGATTTTCTCGCACATTTTGGCTTTATTCACTTGATAAGGAATTTCGTCAATGATAATGGCTTCACGGTCGCCGTTTTTGCCGATTTGTTCAATATGCGTTTTGCCACGCATAATCACACGCCCACGCCCTGTTTTATAACCCTCACGGACACCACTTAAACCGTAAATCGTTGCCCCAGTGGGAAAATCAGGTGCAGGCAGGATTTTAATAATATCGTCAATGCTGATATTGTCATCAGCCAACAGAGCCAACGCCGCATCAACCGTTTCACCCAAATTGTGTGGCGGAATGTTGGTTGCCATACCCACGGCAATCCCTGCCGAACCATTCACCAACAAGGCAGGCAGACGCGTAGGCAGAACCAAAGGTTCGTGTTCTGAACCGTCATAGTTAGGGCCAAAATCCACCGTTTCTTTATCAATATCCGCCAACATTTCGTGGGCAATTTTTGCCATACGAATTTCGGTATAACGCATCGCCGCAGGTGCGTCGCCATCGACCGAACCAAAGTTACCCTGCCCATCGACCAACATATGACGCATAGAAAAAGGTTGAGCCAAACGCACAATGGTGTAATACACTGCCATATCGCCGTGTGGGTGATATTTACCGATAACATCACCGACAATGCGTGCGGATTTTTTATACGCCTTATTCCAGTCGTTAGAAAGTTCGTGCATAGCGTATAAAACACGGCGATGAACAGGTTTTAAACCGTCTCGCACATCAGGCAAGGCACGCCCCACAATCACACTCATTGCGTAGTCTAAATAAGACCGCCGCATTTCGTCTTCAAGCGTTACAGGGAGCGTTTCTTTGGCAAATTGATTTTGATCGGTCATAATTGAAAAACCGCCTTGAAAATGAATATTAAAAAACGGTGAATTTTAGCATAAATCCGTGTTTTTCCGTAAGGGGTTTGTGGTTTTTCAGGCTGCCTGAATGATTTTTTGGCGTTTTTTGTATTCGTAGCGTTTTAATAATAAGATAAGACAAAATGAAATTGCCACCACGCCACTTAATACGCCCAAAAAGATATGCCAGCCGTATGCGGCATAAATAAAACCTGGTAAAAAACTGCCTAATGCACCGCCGCAATAGTAAGAACTAATATACATACCGTTGGTAATCGGTTTATGCGAAGTGGTTTTTTTATTGATATAAGCAGTGGCAATTGAATGTGCGGTGAAACTGCCGAAATAAAATATAATTGTCGATAATAAAATAATGGCAAATTGTTCGATATGTAAAATTTGTAAAGAAATTAAATAAACAAATAAACCAAACAATACCGCATTTTCAGGCTGCCTGAATATTTTAACAATGCGAGAAACATTAAATGAAACAAATATGCCCACAATATAACCCACATACATAAAACCTGTTTTTGAACCACTAAATACACCGTCTAATCGTTTTAATTCAAACGGTAACACATTTAAGGTTGCCTGAAAAACAAAGAATAAACCAAAAATAGCGGTGAAAATATATAAATTTCTTTTAATAGACAATATCTTGGGAATATAACTTAATTTTGGTTTGACCACCGTATTTTGTATTTCATCTAATGTTTTGGTTAAAATCATTGCCACAATCAATAATAAAATACTTAATGCGTAAAAGAAAAAACGCCAGCCAAAAATATCGGTACATAAACCTGCTAAAAAGCGTCCTAAAAAACCGCCTGCAATCGTCATTCCGATATATGCACCAATGGCACGCCCTATTCTGTCTTTGATTGAAGTATGTGAAATATAAGTCATTATGCCAGTTAAGGCAGCAGGAACAATAAAACCTTGCAGTATTCTAATCGAAATAAAATAGGAATATGATGAAACACTGGCAAATAAACATTCCGTCAGCGAAAAAATAAAAAAGACGGTAATCAATAATTTGCGAATGGATACTTTTTCTAATAAATAACCATAAAATATTGATGAAAAAGATAAGGGAATTAAAATAGCCGTGGTAAAAAGAGACGCTTGCGTTTTGCTAATGCCCAACATTTGCTCAAAATAAGGTTGCAAAGGCTGTGGAGCATACATCACCCCCATGGTTAATATGGTGCAAAGATATAACAGGGTTAAATTAAATAGTTTTTTGTGTTGCATAATGGTGTCTTTTTATTTTTCAGGCTGCCTGAAAGGTTTTCATTTATGTTAAAAATTTTTGTGGGTAGAAAACAGGAAAAAATTAGGGAAGTTAAAGAGGCAGAAAAAACAAGTACTGAGCCATATATCAATATTAAAAAAGTATTTTTTAAAGCATCCACAGTAGGCAGATTACCCCAAACACTTATAATTAACATAATAGAAACTAATATAGTTATCCAACCGTATAATTGAATAGTGATGATTAAAGATTGACGAATATCTTTTTTGTTGCGACATAATTTAAGTTTTTCAACCTGACTACTAATAATAAGTCCTACTATTGCTGACGGAATAATTAAAAACGGTAATCCCAACAATGCTCCAAAAACTATCCAACCTATGGGTTCTACTGCTTTATCAAAGTTGCTGTTTGTCAATAATGCAATAGGTATCGTAACAATAAAAGAAATAAAACAAAAAATAATCAAAGTCAGCGGTATATTAAATATACACAGCAATATTCGATATGTTTTATAGTAATTTGGAGTTTGTTTCATTATTTAATCCTTTTTCAGACTGCCTAAAATGCTTTTGTATATTCGTTATTGTGGATAGGCTACCCGAATAATTGTCTTACGACAATTATTCGGAGATTGCTTCGCCTTGATTTTATCAAGGCTCGCAATGACGAAATCGCTTTCAGGCTGCCTGAAACATTTTGCTGTTATGGTGGGTCGAAGACCCACCCTACGATTAGCTCTTAAAATTCGCATTATTGCGTGCTAATTCTCGCACCCATGCGTTTTTGTCTTCGGCGAGTTTTTTGAGTGTGTCGGCGGAAGTGTTGGGGTTTTCGGCGACGATTTGTCGCATATCGGCGCGTTTGTCGTCCGCCATTTTGGCTAATACTTCGGCTGGGGTGTTGGCGTTGATGGCGACTGCCATACGCACTCTTTCATCTGTATTTTCTGACAATCGCCGTAAAATTTCTTCGGACGCATTGCTGTTGATGGCAACGCCCATTCGCACGACGGGTTCTGGGTCGTTTGCTAATTTTCGCATTAAGTCAGCTGGCATATTGAGATTTTCGGCAACGCCTGCTCTGACGCGTGGATCAGTGTCGTCCGCTAATTGTCGCAAGACGGAAGCTGGTGTGTTTAAGTTTTCGCCTACGGCTCGGCGAACTTTAATATCAGTGTTGTCGGCTAATTTTTGCAATTCGTTGGTATCACGCGTTGCTGTGGCTCGTACGCGTTCATCACGGTCTCTGCCTAATTGTTCGAGTGTTTCGGCAGGTAATTTGCTGTTGCAAGCAACGGCTCGGCGAACGGCGGCTTCTTTGTCTTCTGATAAGTGTTTGAGTGTGGCAACCGATACTTTTTTGTGTCGTGTAACCGATTGTCGCACGCCGATTAAAGCGTCATCTGCCATTTGTCGCAATAACTCTTCATCGCAGTTGGGGTTTTCGGCAACGGCAATGCGAATATCGTCCGCTTTATCTTTTGCTAAACGGCGTAAGGCTTCCAATGGTGTGGCACTGTTTTCGGCGACTGTTAAACGAATGGCATCGTCTTTGTGTTTGGCAAGTTGCCGCAAGGTTTCTGGCGGTGTATGCGGATTGCTCGCTGCAATGCGTGAGTTTTCTGCCACGCTTTGACGGACGCTATCGTCTGTGTCTTCGGCTAAATGCCATAAGATATTCATCGGTGCATTAACATTTTTTGCCACTGCCGCTCGCACGCTTGCGTCCTTATGTATAGCCAAAGGACGGAAAATGCGTTCGTCATATTCGCGTCCAGCCATTTTTTGTAAGGCAGAAAGCGGGGTTTTGGGATTTTCCACCACAGCAAAACGCACCAAAGCATCGTGGTCGCCTGCCAAACTTTCCAACAATTCTTCGGGCAGATTGGCATTGCGAGCGGCGGCAGCGCGTTCAAGACTATCATTGCTATCGGCTTGGCGGCGAAGTAAATCGGCTGGAAAATGCGGATTTTTTAAAACCGCACCACGCACCCAAGCACTGTTGTCATCTGCCAAAGAACGCAATACTTGTGGCGGTGTAGCTGGATTTTTTGCCACTCGCCAACGCACTTTTTCTTCTTTATCGCTTGCCAAAATTTGCAGAATATAATCAGGCGTGTCTTTGCTTTCTGCCAATTTAATGCGGTCGTGCAAGGGTTCATCTAATACTTTAATGTCGTTGTTTTCAGGTTCAGGTTCGATTTTCAGGCTGCCTGAAACGGTTTTTTCCACCGCATCAACAAAGCGTTTGGCAATATCCAAACCTGTTTGCTGCATAATTTCTTGAAAACAAGTGGGCGAAGTAACATTGATTTCGGTTAAAAATCCGCCGATGATGTCCAAGCCAGCCAACAGCACGCCTTGTTGTAAAAGGTCAGGTGCTAACGCTTCTGCCACTTGTTTTTCTTTATCGGTTAATAATTGGGCGACACCTTTTCCGCCTGCTGCCAAGTTGCCACGCGTCTCCCCCTGTTGCGGAATGCGTGCCAAAGCATACGGCACGACTTCACCACCGATAATCAAGACGCGTTTATCGCCTTCACGAATCGCAGGAATATAGCGTTGTGCCATAATCGTGCGGCGATTATGATTCATCAGCATTTCTAAAATACTGCCGATATTGGGGTCGTCTTTTTTCAGACGAAAAATGCCTGCACCGCCCATACCGTCCAAAGGTTTGACGATAATATCGCCGTGTTCGGATAAGAAATCACGCACGGTTTTGTCTTGCGTGGTAACAATCGTGGGGGCAATCCATTGTGGAAAACGCAAAATCGCCATTTTTTCATTGAAATCACGCAAGGCACGAGAACTGTTAAACACTTTCGCCCCTTGCTGCTCGGCTTGGGTGAGCATATACGAAAGATATAAATACTGCATATCAAACGGCGGGTCGGTGCGGATAATCACTGCGTCAAATTCCGTTAAAGCCTTGTGCAGCGGCTCTTTGGGATTAAACCAAGCGTGGTCGTTATCGTCCTTTGCACCGACAAATTCAAACGGCGTTGTTTCTGCCACAACCATACCGTCTTTAATGCTTAAATCGGCAGCCAAAGAATGGGATAAATGCCAGTTGCGGCGAGCCATTTCACGCATCATCGCGTATGTTGTGTCTTTGTAAGTCTTGAAAGAAGCCATGGGGTCGGCAATAAAGAGAATGTTCATCTTAAAACGCCCTTGAATGATTTTGCAAAATGTCTCATTGTAACCTTTTCAGGCTGCCTGAAAATGATTTTTTTACGCTTTTTTTCAGGTTGCCTGAAAGCGATTGCGTGCATTGTTATTCTTTATTCTCATTTGCGATACTTGCTGTTTTCACTTATCATTAAACCATTTTAAAAATAGGAAATATAAAAAATGTCTCAACAATTCGATGTTGCCGTCATCGGCGGCGGTCCTGGCGGTTATGTGGCTGCTATTCGTGCGGCTCAATTAGGTTTTAAAACCGTGTGTATCGACAAGGGTGTGAATAAGGCAGGAGACGCACCTGCTTTGGGTGGCACTTGCTTGAATGTGGGTTGTATTCCGTCCAAAGCCTTGTTGCAGTCGTCCGAACACTTTCACGCCGCACAGCATGATTTTGCCGAACACGGCATTACGGTTGGCACGCCAAAAATGGATGTCGCCAAAATGATTGCACGCAAAGACGCAATCGTTACCAAACTTACAGGCGGTATTGCGTTTTTATTTAAGAAAAACAAAGTGGAAAGCATTCACGGAGAAGGCTCCCTGAAAGGCAAAAACGGTGATTTGTGGCAGATTGAAGTTTCAGGCAACGTAATAGAAGCCAAAAGTGTGATTATCGCCACAGGCTCGAACCCACGCCCCTTGCCGAATGTGGCTGTGGATAATAAAACCGTATTAGACAATGTCGGTGCGTTGAATTTGCTTGATGTGCCGAAAAAATTAGGCTTAATTGGCTCTGGTGTCATCGGTTTGGAAATGGGTTCGGTGTGGAATCGCTTGGGAAGTTCCGTTACCGTTTTGGAAGCCTTGCCACAATTTATGCCGATGGCTGACGGTCAAGTGGCAAAAGAAGCCTTAAAAACTTTCACCGCACAAGGTTTGGACATTCAATTAGGTGTAAAAATTGAAGCGGTTGAAAATAAAGGAAAAAGCGTTACCGTTAAATATAGCGTTAATGGCGAAAATAAATCGGAAACTTTTGATAAATTGATTGTGGCAATCGGTCGTGTGCCAAATACGCAAGGTTTGAATGCAGACGCGGTGGGCTTAAAAATCAACGAACGCGGCTTTATTGAAGTTGATGACGAATGCCGCACAAATCTGCCAAATGTTTGGGCGATTGGCGATGTGGTGCGTGGTCCGATGTTAGCCCACAAAGCCAGCGAAGAAGGCGTGGCGGTTGCCGAACGCATTGCAGGACAAAAACCGCATGTTAATTTAGGTGTGATTCCTGCGGTGGTTTATACTACGCCCGAAATGGCTTGGGTGGGCAAAACCGAAGAACAGTTAAAAGAAGCAGGTGTGGCTTATCGCAAAGGGCAATCGGGCTTTGCGGCAAATGGCAGAGCGTTAGGCATGGGACAAGCGTCAGGCTTTGTAAAAATGTTGGTCGATGATAAAACCGACCGCATTTTGGGCGTGCATATCATCGGGCCTATGGCTTCTGAATTGATTTCCGAAGCAGTCGTGGCAATGGAATTTTCTGCCAGTGGCGAAGACATTGCCCGCATTATCCACGCACACCCCACGCTGTCGGAAGCTATCCACGAAGCGGCGTTAGCGTGCGATAAACGAGCCTTGCACGGCTAAATTGTCGGGCGAATATCATTCAGGCAGCCTGAAAATCAATGTCATTGCGAACCTTGCCGTAAGGCAAGGTGTGGCAATTCAGTTCAGAGCGAATGCTTTGAACCAACGCCAAAGGCGTTGTAACGGGCTTATTCGTCATTATTTCAGGCAGCCTGAAAAATACAATAAAAACAAAACACCACATTCAAGCGGATTGTATTTTCAACCCAAACGGAGTAACCATGATGAAACTAAAAAGTCTGCTCAAATTTTTGGACTACGACCCGATTGAACACCAAACCAAAGTGTGCGGTTTGATTTCTGTAACCGAATACTTGAATATGAGTTACCGCAAAATCCGTCATCAAGTGTTGAATATTACCGACCCTGCTAACAATGTAACTTATTCATATGAAAACATCATTCACGCTTACGGTACGCTGTGGAAAGTGGAGCAAACCAAAGCCCACGAATACATTTTTCGCGAATACAGTTTGGTGGATATTTTCTGCCGTCCCGAAAATTTAGATACCAAAGAAGAACAAATGATTTGGGTAGGCTGTGCCGATGTACAGCAATTTTCCGACCGTGTTTTGATTGCCGATGACGGCACCAGTCAATACACCGTTACCGCCGCCCGCCATTTCCGCTCTTGGACGGGCGAAGTGTGCATTACCATTGAATAGATTTTATATTTCAGGCAGCCTGAAACACATATAGACGATTAATCGCCAAGCCGCCTTGCTTTGTTTCGCTATATTATTTATTTCAGGCAGCCTGAAAACACACACAATAGGAAAAAAGATGAACGAAAACACCTTAATCGCCATTGCCATTATCAGCATACCTTTGGGCATTTTTCTAATGGGATTTGCCGTGTTGTGGCAAATTTACATAATGTTTTCAGAAACTTACACACTCGACCGCTATAAAGACGACAATCGCCTATTTTGGGTAGTGGCAGGTTTGATGTTTAGTTTCAGTTTAGCGGTGTATTACTACTGCCCAAACGCCCGCAAAAAAGGTAAATGGGGTGTTTTGGCTGGCATTGTGGGCTTATTGTTGTATGTGGGCGGATATGTGTATCTTAAACGCACGGCAGCATAAAATTTTGTTAGAATAGCGACTTTATTTTGTGGGTTGTTAGCTCAGTTGGTAGAGCAGCGGACTCTTAATCCGTAGGTCCAGGGTTCGAACCCCTGACAACCTACCAAATTTTTCACAGTGTAATCAATAGGTTACACTGTTTTTATTTTCGTAGGTTCACCAGATTAGATACCCTTTGTGCCAAATTTGTGCCAAAGCAAGTATGGTTAAATAACTTCAAAATGCAAAAATATAATCGTCCTGCCGTAAGGCAGGACATAAAATTTAATGGCTCATTTCTCATTGCTTATTATTTTCTCATTTTATAGCCGCTTTTTAATAGGGCTAACATTAAAATGGACAGCACAATTAAAAAGAATAATACCACGCAGGCGGAGAAATAGGGGGATATATCGGATTGTCCGAAAAAGCCAAAACGAAAACCGTCTATCATATAAAACAGTGGATTAAATCGGCTTAATGTTTGCCAAAATGGTGGTAAGCCGTTAATGGAATAAAATACGCCTGATAAAAAGGTTAAAGGCATAATTAAAAAGTTTTGAAACATCGCTAATTGGTCAAATTTTTCGGCAACCACGCCTGCTAATAATCCGAATATACCCATAACCGCACAAGCGGATAGGGCAAAAAAGAGTATCCATAATATATTTTGTGGCATGGGTAAGCCGAAAAAGGCAGTTACCAAAATAACGCCCAAACCCACAAGCAAACCGCGTAATATTGCCGCTCCGACATAGGCACAAAAGAACTCCACATACGAAATGGGGGTAAGTTGTATAAAAATTAAATTGCCTGTAATTCTTGATTGAATTAAACTACTGGAAGTATTGGCAAAGGAGTTATTTAACATCGACATCATTGCCAAACCTGGAATTAAAAAAGCGGTATAAGACACACCTGGCATTATGTCTTCTCGCCCTTTCATGACATAAGAAAAAATCAGTTGATACAATAATGCACTGATAATAGGTGCGGAAATGGTTTGCAGAGAAACTTTCCAAAATCTTAATACTTCTTTTTTGAAGAGTGTGTAAAATGCGACTGTGTTCATTTTTAATTTTCTTTCTCTTCATTCATTAAACGCACAAATACGCTTTCTAAATCGGTTTCTAATATTTGCATATTTTCAATTTTTATCTGTTCTTCATTAAATAAATTAAGTGCATTTGTTAATTGATTGTAGTCATCAAATTTTAATATAAATTCGCCATTTTTTTGATTGATTGTATGCGATTTTATTTTTTCAGGCAGCCTGAAAACTTTAAAAGAAACGGTAATGCCGTTATCGTCATGCAATAATTTTTCGGTATCGTCCAACGCCACTAATTTGCCGTTTTTCATCATCGCAATGCGGCTGCATAAGGTTTGGGCTTCTTCTAAATAGTGCGTGGTTAAAATAACGGTGTGTCCGTCTTGGTTGAGACGGCGGATAAACGCCCACAGGTTTTGCCGCAGTTCAACATCAACACCAGCAGTGGGCTCGTCCAACACAATCACAGGCGGTTTATGCACCAACGCCAACGCCACCATTAAACGGCGTTTCATACCGCCAGATAGGTTGCGGCTATTGACTTTGGCTTTATCGGTTAAACCTAAATGGTGCAGAATTTCGTCTATCCAGTCGTCATTATGAGCAATGCCAAAATAGCCTGATTGAAACTTCAAGGCTTCTCGCACGGTGAAAAAGGGGTCAAACACGAGTTCTTGCGGCACAACGCCCAAGTTTTTTCGCACCGCAAACGGCGATTTTTTGACATCAAAGCCACACACGGCAATTTCGCCCTGTGTCAGTTCTACCAAGCCTGCCATAGCGGAAATCAGCGTGGTTTTGCCTGCTCCGTTGTGTCCTAACAGGGCAAAAAATTCGCCCTGTTTCACTTCAAAGGAAACATTGTCTAATGCTTTGAATCCATTAGCATAAACTTTAACAGCGTGGCGAATGGATACGGCGGTGTCGGTCATTTAGGGGTTCTCCACACTTGGGGAATGGTTTTTGTTTTATATAAAAACCATCTATTTTAACAAACTTTTTCAGGCTGCCTGAAACAAAAAATCCCACTCAAATGAATGGGATTTTTTATTAAACAATCAACAGATTATTGTTTATTTGCACCAAACACGCCTTGTAAGTTTTGGCTTTTATCATTAAACGCACCAGCCAAGTTTTGAGCGTTTGCACCGTAGAATTTACCTTCGGCAGTGCCTGTGTTGGCTGTGCCTTTGAATGTGTTGGCTTGAATGTCGGCAGTAATAGCCACTTCGTTTTTCGCTGCAAAACCGCCTTTCACTTGCCAGTCGTTCAGGGTGCCTGTCATTTTTTTATTAGCAAAATCAACGCTAAATGATGATTGACCATAGTAGAACGCATTCGGTTCTTTTTTATTTTTAATGGCTTGGGCGTTCTGTGCCATATCCACTGCCATTGCATAACCCTTGTATGTAACATTTGTACCTGTTGTGGGCATATCGCTTACAGCAGTTGGATTGCCTTGATAGAAGAAACCGATTTCAGCAGGATTTTCACCACGATACCAGCCGTATCGAGCATAAGCCGCACCGCTTGTTCCTTGTGTCGGAGCAATAGAGTATTCCCAGCCTGCTATTTCATCTCCTTGCACATAACGGCGGTCGCCTGCAAAACTACTGCCACTTCCTGAATTTTCAGGTAGCGTAAAGGTTTTGCCATTGATTTGAATTTTATTGAAATTCGCCCCATCGTTGCCTTTGGCGTATTTCGGTGTGGTTGCTATGGAAGTAGGTTCGCCAGCACTATCCATTGTGTATGAATAAGTTGCCTTTTGCTGTTCCATTGTGAATGGCGTGTCGCTTGTGGTAGAACCGCTGTTGTTATTATTATTATTATTGTT
>JAFTFY010000035.1 GCA_017458185.1 Neisseriaceae bacterium | reverse complement strand
ATCAATGACTTACAAAATAAATTTGTCTATATTTTCATCAATCACACCCAAAATAATTCTCCTATTTTCTTGCTGTTTTTTGTGCGGTTAATGGATAATAGAGTTGAAATTTGACTTTTATCAACCCTTGTTCATTTTGAAAGGAATAAAACTATGAACAAACTTGTTTTGGCATTAACTACTGCTTCTCTTTTGGCATTAACCGCTTGCGGCGGCGGCGGCGATGAAGACGCTCCTGTACAAGTTAATCAACCCACAAATCCAAGTGGTGGTGGCACTGGTGGTGGTACTGGCGGCGGCACTGGTGGTAGCACAAACACCAATGCCATTGGTAATGCCGCAAAATTTAATAAAAGTGGCACGGAACAAAGTACAAAATTTCAATCCATCGCCAGCGATTTAAATGTATTGGTGGTTGATGGCGTGAAATTACCCGTAGGAGCAGGTACAGGAATTTCTGCGGGTACATTTATGACATTGAGTGGCGGAAGTATCAATGGTCTCAAATATAATGGTGGGATATTTGGTGGCACAGCACACGCCTACTCTCGCTATGGTTTAGTCAAAGACACAAGCGATAATGTTTTTATTTACTATCAAGGCAACCCAACAAGCACCATGCCAACAACAGGCACGGCTAAATACAATGGTTATTCCGTTGCCTACAAACAAGCCGATGGCAAAACTTATACGGGCAATGCCGCATTCGATGTTGATTTCGGCGGTAAAACCATAACAGGTACATTGTCCAACTTCACAGAAAAAGCCATGTCGGGAACAAGTGCTTCAAGCACTATTGCCAATGTTTCTTTGAAAGCAAATATTTCAGGCAATTCGTTTAGTGGTAAAAATGGCAATGTCCAAACGGAAGGTAAATTCTACGGCACGAACGCCGCAGAAATGGCTGGTAAGTTTTCTGACTCCACCACCAAAATACAAGGTGCATTCGGTGCAAAAAAACAATAATCTGTTGATTATTTAAGTGAAAAATCCCATTCAAACGAATGGGATTTTTATTTTTCAGGCTGCCTGAAAACCTAACTCGTCATTGCGAGCTTTGCCACAGCAAGGCGAAGCAATCTCCTAAAATTATTTTTAAATAAGCGATAAGCAAAGTTAAAAACAATTTTAGGGTAACCTGAAACTTTTGCAAAACTCAATTTGAAACAAAAAAGCGTCCGTTATAGGGTGGGCAGGCTACCCACCAATAACGCCGATAGGCGTTTATTACTTATTGATATTTAAAAAAATTCCGCCCTATCGGGCGGCTGGTAGGCTGGTCAGCCCACCCAATAACATTTGCCTTTGTTATACAGATAAATAGGTTTTGCAAAGGTTTCAGCCTATCAAATACAACGGCGTATCGCAAAAAGTCTTTTCAGGTTGCCTTTAATCATTTTGTATTGCGTCCGTTTTTTAGGATAGGCTACCTTAAAACAGGGTTCTGAAACGCTCAACCTGCGGCTTGCTGAATCCTTTTAGGAGACGACAATTAGCCGTTAGCAACTTTACCGCTTACGGATATGTCGTTACGAGCCGTGTAAAACACGGCGTAGCAATCACCACACCGTGCTATGAGGTTGCCACACCTGCCTTTGGCAGTCTCGCAACAGCGTGGTTGTAAGCGATAAATCGCTAACAACACACTGCTGGCTCGCAATGACGAAATGGGCTGCCTGAAACAATATTTAAAAAGTTTTATTCAACTCAATAAACGCTTTGGCTTTTTGATAATCATAGGCAAAGTGGTTACTGTCAAAGCGTTGATAGCGGAAAGTCAATCGTGGCGTAATGCCGTAAAAATGCACATTACGCAACCACACGGACGCATTCACCGTGTATTCTTTGTTGCGGCGTGGCTCATCTAATAAAAAAGCGTCTGCTTTATATTTGCGGTGTGCCGCACCCAATAAAATAAATGTGGAAACGCCCTTGCCCCATTCTTCGCCCCAGCCTAATCGACCACCCAAGCGATTGTATGCGTCAGAATCGTCTTCGGCGGTTTCGCCGCTGTAATCCACGCCGCCGACAAAATAGCGTTGCGGCGTAGGCATATAAATGGCGGTTAGCGAAGTCAAATAAGAATTGCCATTCAAATATTGATATTGTTTTTGTTTTTTGCGGCTGGCTTCTACTGCCGCCGAAACTTGCCAGTTAGCGTTGAGATTATGTTTGGCAGACACACGCAAACCAGGCGTATGGGCATAAGTTTTGCCGCCATACCATTTTTTCTCAAAAAACGGCAACACGGCGATTTCGCTTTTCAAACTTTTGTGTCCGCCGCCTGTGCTAACCCGCACGGTGAGTTCATCGTATTTATGGTTATCCCAGTAAAATTCACCGTCTGCGTCCGCTGCAATTCGCCAAAAATGCCCTTTGGGCAAAGGCGTATCTTTACCCACGCTCACGCCATAACCCACGCCGTGAGCCTTTTCAGGCTTGGCAGTTTCCCAGCCTTGATATTCCCTATCTTTGGGGGCATTATTGATATTATTATCCTGTAAATATTGAAAATAACCCGAAAACGACCACGCTTGGCGTTTTTGCAAGGCTGCCTGATATTGTTGCGTTAAGTTGGATACTTCGGACGGCAAGTTTGGGTCGGCTAACACCTTTTTAAACTGGTCATCTGCTGCTTCGTCTTGATTATCAGCAAACAAAGCCGCTGCCAAACGAAAGCGAGTGGGCGTTAAATCAGAATTTTGCGACAAAATTTCGCGATAATGACGAATAGCGGTTTTCATATCGCCCTTATTTTCAGCCACAACCGCTTCGGAATACAAAATTAACAAAGGGTCGGGATGAGCGGTTTTTTTATACAAAGGCAATAAAAATTCAACATTTTCCGCATTGCCCAACATAAGTTGCGAATCCAAAACGCGAGTTAAAAGTTCAGGCTGGGCAATCAATTCTTCCGCCGTCATATTCACCGTTTTGCTTTGTTCTGCCGTTTGTGGTACAGCCGTTTCTGCCTGTTTTTTACGCAAATCAGGCGTGGCAATATCGAAATTTTTTTCAGGCAGCACATCGGCTGAAAAGGCAGCATTTGTTGCTAAAAGCAGTGAAAATGTCGTTAAAATGCGAGATTTCATGGTGTTCTCCGTTAATCATTCATTCAAATAGCATGTTTATTTTTAAAAGTGAGCCAAAATTTAAAAGCGTTTATTTTACAATATTTCAGGCAGCCTGAAACTTGTTGCAATGCCGTTTTTTTATAAATTGTTTCCCAAAACACAAAGCAAATTCACCCGAACAAATACAGTCCTTAAAAAAATAACCCTTTCAGGCTGCCTGAAATATAATATTATTCTTCTTTTCACCCAACACCCAAAAACGCTATGTTTATTTTCGACCCCAAACGCAAGCAAACTCGCCGCCCTGTGGAATATCCTTGGCTGCTTTTATTGTTGGCGTTTGTGTGGTTGTGGCCTGCGGCGGTACATCGCGATTTGTGGAATTCGGAATCCACGCTGTATGCGGTTATTGTGCATATTCACAATAGCGGCAATGCGTTTGATTTACAAACCTACGGCACGATTTACGCCGCGAATATGCCTGTGTATGTGTGGTTGGCGGCGGCTTCTCAAAAATTATCGGCTATTCTGCCGATGTCGGGCTATACCGCTGCACGCTTGGCGACTACGCTATTCATTGCATTAAGCCTATGGGCGATGGGCGGTGCGGGGCGTAGTCTTTTGGGGCGATACAACGGACGCAGTGTGGTGCTGTTGTTAATGGCTTGTCCTGGCACTATGGTGTTGGGGCATGCGTTAGACGCAACGGTGATGCAGTTTGCCTCTTTTTGTTTTTTTATTTATGCGGTAGCAATATGCAAACGCTTTATTCTGCGTGGCGGCGTGTTAATGGCGTTGTCGTGGCTCATGGCGTTTTGGGCAGGCAATTTGCCGCCGCTGTTTTTTTTATGGCTAATGACCTTGCTTCTGCCCTGTGCAAAGAACTGGCGAACACGGCAATATTTACACACCATTGCTGTTGCGTTTTTAATCGCCCTACCCTTATTGCTGCTGTTACCCTTGCTGTTGTCGCATAACAATCCAGCGGCGTTTCGTGTGTGGTTGGATTATCATATTTTCGGCATATTCGGCGGCTTTGCCGACACGCATTTTGGCATGAGTTTGATGAAAATCTTGGAAAACCTGCTGTGGTTTGCCTTACCTGCGTGGTTAGTAGCACTCTGGACAATTTACCGCCGCAAAGTGCTATCGCACGCCACAGGCTGGTTTTGTCTGTTGTGGATTATGTTGTCTGCGGTAATTTTATCCTTACACCACGATTTAAACAGCAATCAACTGTTTTGGTTTTTACCGCCGTTTGCCTTAATTGCCGCCGCAGGTTTAGACGACATCAAACGCGGCATTGCAGCCTTTTTCAACTGGTTTGGGGTGATGATTTTTGGTTCGGCAGCGATTTTTTTATGGCTATTATTTTTCGCCATTAACTATGGCGTGCCACAAACTGTGGCACAATGGGCAAGCCGTTTTAACCCTTATTTTTCGCCCGACTGGAATTATTTTCCGATGATTTTAGCCCTATCCTTTACGCCGATTTGGATTTGGGCAGTAACCCGCCGCAATATTCGCGGCAGGCAAGCGGTTACCAACTGGGCGGCAGGCAGCACCTTAATTTGGACAATTATATTCAGCCTATTTTTGCCTTGGACAGAGAGCCTAAAAAGTTACCGCCCGATAGCACAAGATATGGCACACAGCATACCGCCTGACTTGGTTTCAGGCAGCCAGTGTCTTGAAAGCGACAGCATTGCCCTACTCACTGCATTAGACGAATACAGCCCTGTGAAAAAACTCTATCACACCGCCAGCACCCACCCGCCCTGCCGCTACCGCCTGATTCTGTCCGATGACAAAGGCTTGGACATACCCGCCACCGCCAACATACTCTGGCACGGCGAACGCGGCAAAAAAGGACGAGAAACGATTGTTTTGATAGAATAATTGTAGGGTGGGTTTCCAACCCACCAACAACGCCGTGAAAAGTTACTGTTTGCTTTTCAGGCAGCCTGAAACAGCGTTCAACGAGCCGTAAGGCGAAGTTAAAAAAATTACTGTCATTACGAGCCATTGCAAAGCAATGGCGTAGTAATCTCCTAACTACGGAGAACGGCGTATCGCAAAAATATTATTCAGGCAGCCTGAAAAATAATTTTTTATTCAAACAATGGAGCATTAAAAATGAAGAAACTCAAATCCTTATTACTGACTACTGTTTTTTCTTTTGTTTTAACACCATTAGCAATGGCGGAAACGGCGGAATATTTTCTTTATAAAAACGAAGCACAAAAACAAAGCGATTATGCCCAAATCGTCAAACTTTTAGAACCAGTTTGCAATAATGATAATGCAAATGCTTGTTTTAGACTCGGACACTTTTATTCTAGCGGTAAAGGAGTAAAACAAAACAAGGTGCATGCCGCAAAACTTTATGAAAAAGCCTGTAACGGCGGCATTACAGAAAGTTGCTACCATCTTGGCTGGTTATATAGAAACGGTAAAGGTGTAGAACAAAATCTCTCACAAGCCGCAAAACTTTTTGAACAAGTCTGTAATAACGATTATGCAGACGGTTGCCATGAACTCGGACAGTTATATAGAATTGAACAAAATTACACACAAGCCGCTAAATTGTATGAAAAAGCCTGTAATGGTGGTTTCACAGACGGTTGTTATTATCTTGGTAAGTTATACAGCAAAGGTCAAGGCGTAAAACAAGATTACGCACAAGCCGCTAAATTCTTTGAACAAACCTGCAATAACGGTTATCTTAAAGACAGTTGCTATAATCTCGGACAGTTATATCACAATGGTCAAGGTGTAAAACAAAATCTCACACAAGCCGCTAAATTCTATAAAAAAGCCTGTAATGGCGGTATTGCACAAGGTTGTCATAATCTTGGCATGTTATATAGCAAAGGGCAAGGCGTAACACAAGATGACACACAAGCCGTAAAATTTTTTGAGAAAGCCTATCAAAACTGCTTTGCGGATAGTTGTGCTAATCTTGGTTTTTTGTACGCCGAAGGTCAAGGTGTAAAACAAGACTACGCCCAAGCCGCAAAACTGTATGAAAAAGCCTGTCAAAACGGTGATGCCATAGGTTGCTATAATCTTGGCAATGCCTATTACAACGGCAAAGGAAAACAGCAAAATTTTTCTACTGCCAAAGAATATTATGGCAAAGCCTGTGATTTAAAATATCAACAAGCATGCGACTGATATAAAAAATTAAATAAATAAATGTGCTGTAAATACGCTTTTCAGGCAGCCTGAAAGGTTTAATCATCTAATTTGATAAGGAGATTGCCACGCCGTGCATTTGCACGGCTCGCAATGACAGTAGCATCTTATGAAAAAACTTTTATTACTTTTACTCATCACTTTCACCGCCCACGCTTATGCTGATTATGCAACTGCTTTGGGCGATACGCCCAAGTATCCGCCGCATTTTACGCATTTTGATTATGTGAATCCTAATGCACCCAAAGGCGGTGTGGCGGCGTTTCCGATGACGGGCGGGTTTGATTCGCTTAATCCTTTTGCACTCAAAGGCGAACACGAAGTGGGCATTGCTATGCTGACACTCGACACCTTGATGACGCAAAGCGAAGACGAAGCCTTTTCGGTGTATGGCTTAATTGCCGATGATATTCGCCTATCCGATGACGGTTTGTCGGTAACATTTCACATTAACGAACAAGCGAAATTTCATAATGGCGACCCTGTTTTATCGCAAGATATTGTTTTTTCATATAAAACTTTAACAGAAGACCCAGCCGCCACGCCGTTTTATCGTCTGTACTGGAATGGTGTGAAAAACATTACCGCAGTTGATAGCCACACCATTCGCTTTGATTTCAAAGAAAAAAATTCGGAACTGCATTTAATTTTAGGGCAGTTGCCTGTTTTTTCGCACAAAAGTTTTCCCAACGGCTTAAAAGACGGCAATGCCGTGCCTATCGGTTCGGGGGCGTATCGCTTAAAACGCACAGCAAATGGGCGTTTTTCTGAATTTGAACGCGACCAACATTACTGGGCAAAAGACCTACCCAGCCGCAAAGGTATGTACAATTTCGACATTATTCGTTTTAAATATTATTTAGACGAAACCGCACGCGTGGAAGCCTTGAAAGCAGGCGAATACGATATTTTAGAAGAAAATGTGGCTCGCCTTTGGGCAAGAGCCTATTCGGATAAGGTATTGAAAAAAAATAACTTTATTCGCAAAAGTTTTCCCCATCACAACAACGCAGGCATGCAAGCGTTTGTGCTGAACTTACGCCGCCCTGCCCTGCAAGACGAAGTTTTGCGGCAAGCCTTGGTGTTAGCCTTTGATTTTGAATCCGTTAATCGTATGTCGTTTTATGGTTTGTATCGGCGTGATGACAGTTTTTTCACCAACACCGAATTAGCCGCCAAAGGGCTGCCTGAAAACCAAGAATTACAAATATTACAATCAGTTAAAGAACATTTACCGCCCGATATTTTTACCACGCCGCCTGTTATGCCGCCTGTGATTGACCCTGTCAAAGGTGTTCGTCCAAATTTAATTAAAGCAAAAAATCTTTTATTATCCGCAGGTTATACATATAAAGACGGCGTTTTATTAGACACAAATGGCAAAAAAGTCGAATTAGAATTTTTAACCTACACCAAAGCCTTTGAACGCACCACTGCCAAATGGAAACGCGATTTGCAAAAAATCGGCATTACGCTCAATATCCGAGTAACGGACGCGGCGTTATTTATCAAACGCATGAACGAGTTTGATTACGATATAGTGATTGCCAATTACAGCAACTCATTAAGTCCTGGCAACGAGCAATTTGAATACCACAGTTGCGTATCCGCCCAAACCAACGGCACACGCAATTACGCAGGCGTGTGCGATGCCGCAATCGAAAAAATCTTGCCACACTTTGTATCCGCACAAAATCGAAGCGAATTAGTCGCCGCCAGCCGTGCATTAGACCGCGTTCTGCGGCGAAAATACATCGTTGTGCCAAACTGGTACAGCAGCGAAATCCGTATGATTTACAAAAAAAATTTCAGGCAGCCTGAAACCTTGCCACAACAATTTCACGGCATACAATGGGCGATTGAATCGTGGTGGATAGAAAACAATGAGCAGTGAGCAATGAGCAGTTGTTTTGTTTTGCCTTGCGACAAAACGGATTTAATTTTAGATAACGCTTCGACTTTCTTTCAGGTAGCCTGCAACTTTTGCAAAACTTAATCTGAAACAAAAAAGCGTTCGTTATAGGGTGGGCATTCCTGCCCACCACAACGCCGTAGGTGCTTATAAGCCGTTATTTTCAGGCAGCCTGAAAATTAAATAAAAATGCGTGGCAGGGAAGTTATTAGCCGATACCTACCGAATGAATAGATTTTTTAACGCCACACGGATTCGATTTTGCTCACGCAAAATCTTTAAAGGAATTGCGTTAGCAATTCCGAATCCGTGTGGCAATAAAAAACAGAATGATTACAGTAAATTAAAGCCTGAAAACGCCAAATTGAGCAACAATACGCTAAAATAGCGTCCTAATGTAAATATCTTTTCAGGCAGCCTGAACACTTTTTTCACATGAATACCACAAACGCCAAAACCCTTATCGAACGCACCGCACGCCGTAGTGTGTGGGCGAGTGTTGTGGTGAATTTGGCTTTGGCAGTAATGCAAATTACAGTTGGTTTATTTGCCCATTCGCAGGCTTTGGTGTCGGACGGCGTACATTCTTTATCCGATTTACTGTCGGATATTGTGGCACTTTTTGCCACGCATTTTAGCCGTCAGACGGCGGACGACAAGCACCCTTATGGTCATCGCCGTTTTGAAAACGCCGCGTCTTTGGCTTTGGGGCTGTTGCTATCAGTGGGCGGCGGCGTCATGGTATTTTCTGCCGTGCAGAAATTTTATCACCCCAATCCTGCTCCTGTTCATCACAGTGCCTTGTGGGTAGCGGCCATCGCCTTAATTGCCAAAGAAAGCCTGTTTCGCTATATGCTCGCTATGGCAAAAAAAGCCCGTTCGGGTTTATTGATTGCCAATGCGTGGCATGCACGGTCAGACGCGGCATCATCAATGGTAGCCATTGTCGGCATTATCGGTAGCCTGTTAGGCATTCCCTTGTTCGACCCATTAGCGGCGTTGATTGTCGGTGCTATGGTAGGCGGCGTGGGCATTAAATTTGCCTATCACGCTCTGCAAGATTTAATGGACGCGGCGGCAGATGACGAAACGCTAAACCGTATCAAAAGCACCGTCATCACCGTGTCGGGCGTTTTGGGCTATCACGACCTACGCACCCGCAAAACAGGCGACAATGTGTTTGTGGATATTCACATTGAAGTATCCGCCAATCTCACCGTAGTCGCAGGACACAATATCGCCGTTGCTGTGCGTAATGCTTTGTTAAATATAGAAAATATCGCCGATGTTATGGTGCATATTGACCCTGTAAAAGAGAATGAATAAGTTTCAGGTAGCCTGAAAGAATAGGACATCATTATGATAAATCAACAAAAAAATAAAAAAAATTATTTAAACAAAATTATTATTTGTTTAATTGGTTTGTTTTTTATATTACTGATTTTCATTATTTATATTTCTATTACACCGACTACTGCATTTAATCAAGCAAAAAAAGACATTACCCATAAAATAAAAATTTTAACGAATAATTCTTATAAACAATTACTGTTCTATCGAAAACAATACTCTTGGAGTTCAGCCCCTTTTGTTTCAACTTGTTATGTTATGTTTATTCAACTTAATGATGATTATCAACCAGAACAAACAAAATTATTTGCTAATGGTTTTCAACTTATTGATAAATATAAATGTTTTGCAAAAATAAATAATTTGTCAAATACAAAATTAACTTTTGCTGCACCTAATTTCCATTATTTAGGTTATGAACAAGCATTAAGTCATAAAGAATTTTTAATTTATGGTTCAACTAAAAATTTAAATATTATTAACATTAACTCTCAAAAAAAACAAATTTGGTATAAAAGAGAAAAAACAAATAGGGAATATGAATTTATTTTTTATCCACAACAAAATATTATTCAAGTTAATATGCAAGAAATAAAATGCACAGTACCACCACTGATACCAGCTGGTGATTGTAATAAAATACCTACACAATAACTTAACCATAAAAATATATAACCATTTGAAATTAAATAAAAATGAATAATCCAATTTGGCTTTTTGATTTAGACAACACTTTGCACCGTGCTGATTGTGGCATTTTTCAACTGATTAACCGTGAAATGACGGCGTATTTGGCACGGCATTTGAATTTATCCTTGCAGGCAGCGTCTGCCTTGCGAGAGCAGTACTGGCACCAATATGGGGCAACTTTGGCAGGTTTGCAAAAGCATTATCCGCATATTGATATTATGGACTTTTTACGCCAATCGCACCCCGAAAAAGAAGTCAAAGCGGCTTTGGTTGCGGAAATTAACTTGCCACAACATTTAGCACAATTAGACGGCACAAAAGTGGTGTTTTCCAATGGACCATCGTTTTATGCACAAACGATATTAGATGAATTATCCATACAGCACTATTTTGACAAGGTTTTTGGTTGCGATGATTTTGGTTTGTTGTATAAACCAGCGGTACAATCTTATCACACTGTTTTAACGCAACTTGCTGTTTTACCTGAACAATGTATTATGGTTGATGACTCCGCCGCCAATTTACGCCCTGCTTATGAAATGGGCATGACAACCATATGGTTCGGACAAACCGCCCACAATTTGCCTTTTGTGGATTTTGTCGCCAAAGATATGGCAGATTTGGTGCGTTTGTGGCATTTAATAGACGATAAATGTTTCTCCAAAGAAGTTGATAAGGCATTGAAAATCAATGAAAAACCTGTGCGAGTTAATTTAGATGATTTGTAGTTTTTTCAGGCTGCCTGAAACTATGAAAAAAGAAACGCATAAAACGATTTATCCAATGCCATACTTAATGCGAATAGAATAAAACCGCTATAAAAAAGTGTGAGTGATATTGTTCTGGCAATTATATCATCGGTTTCATACCGTATATCATCATTATTATAAGCATTCTTATCTTCTAAAAATAATTGAAATACATTTTTATAGTCGTTATTCACAAGATAATAACAACACAGATAATACCTTTTAGTTAAAAATAAATTTTTTAATGGTGCATTACCCCCCGTCAAAGAAATTGCTAATCCTAACAAAATAACAAATATTATCCCCCACTGCATATTGATATTTAAATCTTTATCTAACCATAAAAAATATGAAATACAACATATTAAACCACTAATTATTGAAAAATAAGAAGAAAATGGAATAACTTTTTGTAATTTTTTCACTATTTTTTCAATGATGATATAATCGTCTTGATATTTTTTTGTAAAAAATACTTCATCTTTTGTAGCGTTTAATTTTTCTGTTTTTTCTTGAAAACTATTCATATTTTTAATATCATCAAAAATCATATTGATATGCAAATTATTGCTGTTTTTATTAAGTTGATAATTCATTGAAATTTTTTGCCATTGTTGATTATATTCTTTTAATTTTTTTAACGATTTTTTGCCGTTATAAATTAGGAATAATCCTAATACAAATAATAAAACAAAAATAATATATTCATTCATAAAATAAACCTTTTTTATTTATTTTCAGGCTGCCTGAAATAATTGAATAAAAACGCATGGGGCAACAAAGTTGCCCACGCCCCTACTGCACCTGTATGCTGCCTGAAATATCCAAGCGAATTTCGCTGTCGCCTGCTTCTTCGATATTCATTTCCACTGCGTCCGCACTTTTTGTCATCATCGCAGCCGAGCGAACCGCATTGCGGTATAGCATCACATTGCCGCCGTTCAAATCCATTTGCACAATTTTATAAGCTTTGCCGCCCATAGCGTTTGTAATCACTTGGGCTTGTTGTTTGAAATTGCCAATCGCTTGCGTCAGCAATTTTTCGCGGGTTTTGTGCTGCACACTATCCGACACCGAAAAATGCAGGTTGCCAATCGCCGCATCATTTTGCACCGCCGCCAAAAAACGACTCATCGCCGCAAAATCGGTGCTTTTCACCGTTATATCCGCCATATCGTGCCACACGGGGTTTTTGCGGTTGTTGTCATACACAGGATAGGTGCGGCGAGAACTTAAAGCACCGTTTAAATCAGGATATTTTTTTAACGCTGCCAAAACACGATTACTGCGTTCGGTAACGGCATTGCTCACTTTTTGGCGGTCGCCCCCACTTTCACGAATAAAAAGCGTGGCATTCATTGTGTCTTGTTTGACGGTTTCGGTAGCCGTAGCAGAAAACGATACCACGCCGTAATTCAAATTATCCGCCCACAAGGGTGTGGAGAATAACAAAGCAGATACAAGGGGGAAAAAAGAATATTTTTTCAGCATTATTCACTCCTTAAAATAAGTTTCAGGCAGCCTGAAACCTTTGCAAAACTGGTAGATGTGAGTAGAGTTCAAAGTTATAGTAGCACAGAAATCGAAGACATAACAAATAGTTAGGCGAGATTTCGAGCAACGCATAACGAAGAAATCTGCCACAGATGCCAGTTTTGCAAAGGTTTCAGCCTGAAAATAAGCAATACCCCTATTTTACCGAAATGCTGCCTGAAATATTTTTTATTTTACGCCACAAGGCTGCCTGAAAAAAGACGGCATAAATTGCCGTCTTAAAAATGGTTAAGATATAGTCGGTTCACAGCAAAACTATGCAGCGTAACGATAGCCTTGCCGTATTATTTATACTGTCGCAGGCAAAGTTGCCTTGCCTGCTTTTGCTGTGAACCGACTATAATTGTTTTTCAGGCAGCCTGAAAACTCATAACTCTTTATTTTACATAAACTTTATAATCGCCATAACCTTTTTTATCCATTTCTTCATACGGAATAAATTCCAAAGCCGCACCGTTAATGCAATACCGCAAACCGCCTTTATCTTGTGGTCCATCGGTGAATACATGTCCCAAATGACTTTCGCCCAAACGGCTTTGCACTTCAACTCTTTGCATATTATGGCTATTGTCAGGCGTAAATTTCACCGCGTCTGTGGTAATCGGGCGGGTGAAACTTGGCCAGCCGCTGCCTGAATTAAATTTATCCGTGCTGGCAAATAAAGGTTTTTTGGTAACCACATCGACATAAATGCCTTTGGCATAATGCTTGTCATATGGGTGCGAAAAGGCTTGTTCTGTGGCTTTTTGTTGCGTAACCGCAAACGCCGTGCTGCTTAATGTGGCTTTGAGTTTGGATTGCGTAGGCACAACAAAACGGCTATCAGGGTTAATCGGCAATTTGGCTTTGCCTAAATCAATGTGGCAGTAACCGTTGGGATTTTTCTGCAAATATTTTTGATGATATTCTTCGGCAACCACAAAGTTTTTCAAAGGTTCGACAATTAGGGCAAACGGTTTGGCGTGTTTTTTCTGTTCATTCGCCACAAAGGCTTTGATTTTTTTGCCTAATTCATTATCTTGCCAAAAAATGCCCGTGCGGTATTGCCGCCCTTTGTCGTTGCCCTGCTGATTCACCGAAAACGGGTCGATAATGCTGAAATAGCGGGCTAAAATTTCGCCCAAATGCACGATATTTTCATCAAATTCCACTTTCAAGGTTTCGGCGTGATCTGTGGCAGCGATACGGTGATAGTCTGTATCAGCACTTTTGCCGTTGGCATAGCCCACTGTGGTCGATTTCACCCCTGCCACTTGGTCAAAATAACCCTGCACCCCCCAAAAACAACCGCCTGCCAAATACACCGTTTTCATATTTTCTTTCGCCTGTGCAATGGAAACGCTGATAACAATCATCAGCATAAACAAGATTTTTTTCATTGAAAATAACTATCCAAATTTAATTTATAAAAGATAAATACTAAAACAAAAACCCCGCTTTTGTCAAAGGAATTGTTTTTATGCTTGCTCAACTTTTGCCAAACAACATTTCAGGCAGCCTGAAAAGGGTTCAGGCTGCCTGAAAATTGGCTTGGTACTTAAATTACACGCGTTCTTCGGCTTCTGTCAATGATTTAACGATAATCACAATTTCTTCATCATCGTTTTCTTCGTCATCGTGTTGAATAAAACCCAATTTTGCCGACATTGCCAACATATTGGTATTGTTGGCTAACACTTCGCCGTACATGGTTTTGAAGCCTTGACATCGTGCCACATAAAACAGCGAGTTCATCAAAATTGTGGCAATGCCTTTGCCTTGATGAGCGTCCGACACGGTTACCGCAAATTCGCAGGCACTTAAATCGGGGTCAGCGGCGTAGCGGGCAATGCCCAAAATGTCGTGTTCTTGGTTAATCATCAACAATGCCATATCGCGGTCGTAGTCCAAACGAGTGAAATTCACCAACACTTCTTCGGATAACTCTTTGATATTTGACATAAATCTGGTGCGGCGGCTTTGTTCGGACAAGCCGCGAACAAAGTTTTGTACGCGTTCAGAATCCAACGCTCGCACGGGGCGAATGCGAACAGGCGTGCCGTCTCGCAACACCACGGATTGTTCAAAATGGCGTGGATACGGCATAATCGCCGTGTGTCCATACGGTTTTTCAGGCACCACGCCGCCGATTAACGCCCGTGCATCTGCCACCATCGCACCTTGCGGCGATAACAATAGGTCAATGTCTAATTCAGAAATTTCAGGCAACTCGCAGGCAATTTCGGAGACATTAAACAGCACATCATACAATGCGTCTTTATCCACAGGGTGCATGTGCTTGTAACTGCCTAACATTGCGGAGACATTGGCTTGTTCAATCATTTGATTGATAATGGTTTCGGTCAAAGGCGGCAACGCTACCGCACGGTCGTAAGCAATGTTGCTGCTGGCGGCAAACACGATGGCAGGACCCCAAATCGGATCGCGGACAATGCTGATTTTCACTTCACGAATATGGTGTTCAGGCAGCATTCGTTGAATGCTCACCCCGTCTATGGCGGCGTAGGGTGCATTGACCATCACATGATTACACACATCATCGTAGGCTGCGTCTAACTCTTCTTTATTTTGAATATTCAAAGCAATGCCGCCGATATTCGATTTATGCAAAATATCGGGCGAATCAATTTTTAACGCCACAGGAAAACCGATTAACTCGGCTTGTTTTACGGCTTCTTCCTTATTTGCCGCCGTTGTGGTGTAGTTCGATTGAATATCAAAACACGCCAGAAGTTTTTTGGTTAAATATTCCGACAACACCACCCTGCCCTGTTCTTTAACTTGGGCAATAATTTCTTTGGCTTTGCCGACTTCGTGTGTCATCATTGATGAGCGGTATTTTTCCACATACAAAGAACGCAACATTTTGCGATTTTCGTGAAAACGCACCAAATCATGGAACGCACCGATGGCATATTCAGGCTGGGCAAAGTCCAAGCAACCATTATTCGCAAACAAGTTCGTGGCTTCTTCAATTTTTTTACCGCCCACCCACGATAAAAACAGTGGCTTGGCAGATTTTTTCTGCAAATCTGCCACAACTTCGGCTGTTTTTAAAAACCGCACAGGGTCATAGCCTTGCGGTGAATACACCACCAAAACACCGTCTGTATTGCTGTTGTCCAAACACAGTTCCACCGCACGCCCAAATTGTTCGGCTTCTGGCACCGTGGCTAAATTCAAAGGATTACCAATTTCCAAATTGGGCAGTTTTTTCGACAATGCCTGATAGGTTTTGCTATCAAATTCCGCTAATTCAATTCCCTTGGTTATCGCTTCATCAGCCGCAATCAAGCCTAAACCCAAACCATTACACACAATCGACAAACGATTGCCCTGTGTGCGAAACTTATTCGCCAACGCCCCAACGGTGTGGAAAATTTGTCCAAAATTATCGCCCTGCAACGCCCCTGCCCGCTTCATCGCACACGAAAATACTTCTTCATGCGAAATCGGGTGAGCCACACGATATTCAGCCTGTATGCCTTTATCATCGCCCCGTCCCGTTTTCAAAATCAGCACAGGTTTAATGCGAGAAGCCGCACGCAAAGCACTCATCAAGCGGCGACCATTCATAGTATGATGAATGTGCAAAATAATCGCTTCTGTGGCAGAATCGTTTGCCAAAAAATCCAACACTTCACCATATTCCAAACTGCTGGCTTCCGAACCAAACGACATCACCGCCGAAAAACCAATACGGCGTTCAGCAGCCCAGTCTAAAATCGCCGAACACAAACTGGCAGAATGACCGACAAACGCCACATTACCAGAATGCACCCAATCGCCATAAGTACTGGCGTTAATGCCCGCAGACGGGCGAATCATACCGAAAAAAGTCGGACCAATCAGCCGAATGCCCAAGCGGCGTGCCATACGCGTTGCCACAAAAATGGTTTGTTGGTCATCACTTTGTTCATCTTGCGGTTTGATGAATACCGCATAAGTAACACCTGCTTCTTTACAATCGCCCAAAATTTCCGTATAAGCCGCAGGCGGTGCCACCACCACCACCATATCAGGCGGTTCAGGCAAGTCTTGCAAGCGTTTCACACAAGGCAGGCTATACACCGTTTTGTATTTTGGATTGACAGGCGACAGCCGCAAGTCTTCATTATTGCTGGCTAACTTGCCCACCATTAAATTAGAAAAAACCGACTGCCCCAAAGAACCAGGCCGCTCTGACGCACCGACAACGGCAATATGACGCGGTGCAAATAAGGGTTCCAAATAGTGTTTATATCGCATAAACCACCCCATTTATCCATTCTATTCTCATTTTTAACGCTGACATTATCGCACAAAAACAGGGGTTTTAGTTGCACCGCACAAAAAATAATGCTTGATTTTTTGTATGTTGATGATATTTATAGAAATTAAGTTTTTATCAGGCAGCCTGAAAATTTTTTACGCATAAAAAAACGGTATTTTTACATACCGTTTTTACCTTTCAGGCTGCCTGAAATTTAATTTACTGATCGACAAACGCTCTTTCAATCACGAAATCGCCGCGAACGCCTGTTTTGGGGGAGATTTTTAAGCCGAAGTGGTTGGTGAGCATATCCACGCAACTTTTCAGCATATCGGGACCGCCGCAAATCATCGCTCGGTCGTTTTCTGGGGTAATCGGCGGTAAGCCTAATTCGTCAAACAGTGTGCCGTTGATTAAAAAGTCGGTAATTCTGCCGTGATGAGTGTAATCTTCACGCGACACCACTGGGTAGTAAATCAGTTTTTCTTTGACCATATCGCCCAAGTATTCGTGTTCGGGCAGTTCTTTCAAAAAGCGGTCGTAGTAAGCCAAGTCGGATTGATGACGCACACCGTGCATGAGAATGATTTTTTCAAATTGTTCATACGCATCAGGGTCTTTGGTTACGCTTAAAAACGGAGCAATGCCCGTGCCTGTGGAAAGTAAATACAGATTTTTACCAGGGTTTAAGTCGTCCAAAATCAGCGTACCAGTAGGCTTGGCACTGATTAACACTTCATCGCCCACTTTTAAGTGTTGCAAGCGGCTGGTTAAAGGGCCGTCAGGCACTTTAATGCTGAAAAATTCAAGTTCTTCTTCCCAGTTGGCACTGGAAATACTGTACGCACGCATTAAGGGCTTGCCTTCATTCATTAAGCCCACCATCACAAACTGCCCGTTTTTAAAACGCAAAGATTCGCTGCGGGTGCATTTGAAGGTGAAATAGGCGGGTGTCCAGTGATAGACATGAGTTACTTTTTCGGTAGTAAATGCTGCCATTTGGTTTAGACCTTACTAATAAAAGGGGTAATTATAAAACATTTGAGAAAAAAATGGGATTTCAGGCTGCCTGAAAAATAATGAGTAATGAGCCGTAGGGTGAGCAACGCACGCCCACCACAACACCGATAGGCGTTGATTAACTGTTATTTTCAGGCTGCCTGAAATTATTTCGTCCGTTTTGGTGGGTTGGAAACCCACCCTACAAGCACTACTCTTCTTTCTGCACAGTATGCAATGCCGCATAACGCCCTTTTTGGGCGAGTAATTCGGCGTGTGTGCCTGTTTCCACGATTTTGCCGTTGTCCATAACAATAATTTCATCGGCGTTTTCAATCGTGGAAAGACGGTGTGCCACCACAATCGTGGTGCGGTTTTTCATCAATTCAATTAAGGCAGCCTGAACCAATCTTTCACTTTCGGTATCCAAAGCACTGGTGGCTTCGTCCAAAATCAACACGGGGGCGTTTTTAAGTATGGCTCTGGCAATCGCCAAGCGTTGGCGTTGTCCGCCTGATAATTTTGCCCCATTTTCGCCGATTTCTGTACGAATGCCGTCAGGCAATTTGCTCACAAATTCCCACGCATTCGCCGCTTTTAATGCCTTGATAATTTCTTCGTCATCAACGCCTGCTTTACCACCGTAGGCAATATTGTCGGCGATTGTGGCGTTAAATAAAAAGATTTCTTGGCTCACTAATGCGATATTTTCTCGCAATAGGCTTAATGCGTATTCGCGAATATCTGTGCCGTCTAATAAAATTTCGCCACTGGATACATCGTAAAAACGGGCGATTAACGCCGACAGCGTGGTTTTGCCCGAACCTGACGCACCCACTAATGCCACCGTTTTGCCTGCGTCTATCTGCAAATTGATTTGACTTAAACTGTCTTTTTCGGCAGCAGGATAGCGAAAAGACACATTATTTAACAGCAAATTGCCACGAATGGAAGCGGACAAGGCTTTCAGGCTGCCTTTATCGTTTTCTTCGGGAAAATCCAAAAAGGAAAACACACTTTCTGCCGCCGCCAAACCCCTTTGCATCGACTGCAACACGCCTGTTATGCGTTTAATCGGGTCAAACATAGCAATCATGGCAGTGAGAAACGACACAAATCCGCCTGCGGAAAAATCATTGCCTGCGTTATTATCAGACGCTTGCATGGCGGCAAAATAAATAATTGCGGCGAGTGCAATCGACACAATAAACTGCGTAAAAGCGGTATTAGAAGTGCTGGCTAATGCTTGTTTTAAGCCGTTTTTGAATACGGTATTGATATTATGCGTAAAACGGTTTTCTTCATATTGCTGTCCGCCGTAAATGCGAACCATTTTAACACCTGAAATATTTTCGCTTAAAATTTGCACCGTTTTGCCCAATTCTTTTTGATTTTCACGCGACAAATGACGCAAATATTTACTGCTTAATTGAATACACAAACCCACAATCGGAATGGCAATAAAAGTGGCAATGGTGAGTTTCCATTCCAAATAAAACAGCCAACCCAATAAAAACAGAATAGACACACCGTCTTTAATGATGACGGTAATAATATTAAACCCCGCTTCGGTGATTTGTCCTGCGTCATTTAATACACGAGAAATGGTGCGACCTGATGTGTTGTCGTGAAAAAAAGAAATTGGCAAGCGTTGCAATTTGGCAAACATTTCACTACGCATGCGAATCACCAATTTACCCGACAGCATGCCCGTGAGATATTCGTTAATTACATTAAACACGCCACGCACCAAAAATAAACCAATAATGGCGGCGGCAATCCACCCCATATTGCCCATTTCTTTTTTAACAAAACCCTCGTCAATTAAAGGCTTAATTAAATAGGCAAAAGCAGGCACGGTTGCGGCGACAACCAACATAGCCAAAATAGAAGCCACAAAAATGGAAACATAATCAGACAGATATGTCCATAATCGAGCATACAGGCGTTTTGTGTTGTGTTGAGTATTTTCTTGCATAAAATCAATCTGTTATATATTTTCAGGCAGCCTGAAACGAAGTTCAACGAACAATGCGAAGTTAAAATGTTAAAAAACCCCGTCATTTTAAACGATATTATTGATTTGGGTTCAATTCTTTCAGGCAGCCTGAA
Organism: Neisseriaceae bacterium; assembly: GCA_017458185.1. Lineage (GTDB taxonomy): Bacteria > Pseudomonadota > Gammaproteobacteria > Burkholderiales > Neisseriaceae > RGIG9985. Next base: position 2,495 of record JAFTFY010000035.1, on the reverse strand, counting down.
AAAAAGCGTTCCCATTTTAGGAACGCTTTTTTTCACACAATCAAGCCATTACCATTGATAGCCTGCTCCTACGCCTGCACCGTAGCGGTTTTTGGAGTTGCCTGTGGCAGTGCCTTTGACAATCCAGTGTCCGTTATCGGAAATGGTAGAGAAACCAATCGCATAGCCTGTTTGACCGTGATAAGTACCACCGCCGATTGCTACCAAGTTTTTGCCTGGTAAGAACGCTTGTGGCATAGACGCAACCGCAATCGCAGATGCGGCAGACGCATCGGCGTGTTTGGATACACCGTCAATGCGGTTGTGAATATTGCCTACGGCTTGGTTCAACTGACCGACATTCACAGCGTCAGTCGGTGCTCTGCCTGCGGCTACATTGTGAATGGTTACAGGAGCGGCTTCTTTGCCAACCAAAGTTACATCGTTAGTTGGACCGCTAACGCCTGTTCTATCACCGTCAGCATTAGAATACTGCACAGGACCTGCTGCACCTTCGGTTAAGTTATTCACCGTATCTTGCAAAGCAAACAGTTGCGAACCATTGATTGCATCTGTGCTGTCAGCAGAGATTTTGCCCGCAGCCACATTTTGAATACGGCGAGTTTCGATATTACCATCAGCATCGATACCTCCGCCCACACTGACCACACCAACAGGTGTTCCACCAGCATATGTGTATTCTTTGCCACGAATGGTTTCTTTGTCGTATGTTTCCGTACCCGCGGTACTTGCTCCTGCGGCGGTGTAGGCGGTGTTATTACCCAAGAATACCGAGTTATCCGCAGTGGTTTTGATATTATTGCCCACCACATGGGTATTGTTGGTACTAATGGTGTTTTCGTTACCCAAAGCCCACGAGTCGCTGCCAGTAATGACATTCGGGTCGCCGATGGCACCACTTCTTGCACCTGACACGATATTGCCTGCACCGATGGAAATGGATTTTTCACCAGTGGCTTGGGCTCCGTTACCGATGGCAATGGCATTGACGGCACTGGCAGTAGCACCATGTCCCATTGCCAAAGTGTTTTCTTCGCTGGCATTGGCTTTCACACCGATTGCCGTTGCATACGCACCCGCAGCGGACGAGTCTTGGTCGTTTGTTTGATCAACTCGCAAAGTAACGCCCGTTTGATTGGTATGGAAGAACTGAATACCTTGTGCATTGATGTTGTCAATCGCTTCAATCACACTTTGGTTATGGTGTTCGCCACGGTCTTGAACATTGTATGTAACAATATCAACGCTATCTTTACCACCAGTAACAATGTTGGTAACTTGTTTCAACTGACCGACATTCACCGCGTCCGTATCATCAACGCCTGCGGCAACATGGGTAATTTTATTACCGCCGTTATTTAAGCCACCATTGTTGATAACCACATCGCCCATTTTGACTTCGCCATTATTACCTAAATCAAGTTTGTTGTTCAAATTGATTTCGTAATTTGTGGTGTCGCCATTTACAGTAGGTGTAATACTTAAATTTTTATCGGTATTACTTACTGTGGTGATGTGGTCGCTACCACCACCACTTGGCAGGCTGCCTGAAAGAGTTACGGTATCACCCACTTTATCCAACTTCAAGCCCGTAATCGTGCTGGTGTATTTAGTGTTATCACTAATAACAAAATCGCCTGTGCCACCATTATTGGTAACCGTAATGCCATTTTCGCCACGCCATACCACCGTATCACCTGCTTTAACTTTGCTTGCAGTTGTACCGTCAGATGCTGTCCAGTAGGTTGTGTTAATGGCATTTGCCACATCCTCTGCGGTAGCAAATGTGTTGCCACTACCAGTTGTCTGAACGCTACCGTCAGGCTGAACGGTCAATTTCGCCGTATCCACCGCAATGGTGTAATTGCGTTCGCCGTTGGCATTCAAATCACCGCCCGTTACAGTTACGCCCGTGTTAGGTGCTTTGGTAATAATGGTATCGTTGGCATTAACGGTATATTCATTACCACTTTGTGCCACTGTAACATTGTTACCTTGTTTCACTACCGTGCGATTGCTATCCACATAGGCTTTATTGACAATATGAGTATCGCCCGTAATTGCCCCTGTATAAGTGGTGTCGCCTGTAATTTCGGTTTTGCCTAACTTTGTATCGCCACTAACAGTTAAGTCGGTAAATTCAACTTTATCCGCCGTATTCACGGTAATGGTATTACCGCTTTGTGAAAGTTGAATGTTTTTGCCACCGCTGATAATGACTTTACCGTCTTTGTTAATGCGTTCCACCGTCGTGCCAGTGGTATTGCCAGAAGTAGTCAAGTCGAAGCCTGTGCTATCAACTGCGTCTGTAATGGCTTTGTCTAACTCGCTGTCGTCAATCACAAAGTCGTCTTTGCCACCACCTGTTACTTTGACATACTTATTGCCACTGCCCGCTTCCTTAACGCCTACGGCATTTACGGTATAAATGTCATGTCCGTCTGTCGGATCTGCGGTTTTATCCACAGACTTAATGTTTGTGCCAACCTTAACTT
>JAFTFY010000034.1 GCA_017458185.1 Neisseriaceae bacterium | reverse complement strand
TATATATATATATATATATTACAAAAATGCAACAGTTTTATGTGAAAAAAAGATTTCAGGCAGCCTGAACGCACTGCAAATTCCTATCAAAAATAAACAACTTCAACGCACCCTACGGCGTTTCTTTTGAGAAATTCACATTTTATAACTTGCTAAAAGAACAGGAAAAGCAAGAAACGAATCAAACGCAGTATGCTTTTGTGCTTAATGGTTAGTTGTATTTCACATTCAGTCTTAATTTTGAATTTTGAGCAAAAATGAATTTCATTATTCATAAGAGTTTCCTTATTTTAAAAAATTGTCCCCTTTCTATTTATATATCGTTCATCGTCTGGTTTTCATAAAAAATATTTTTTATGCTGAATTAGTTGCTTCACGGCAAAATCATACGGCATTAGCGAAGCCCTGCCTGTTTCTGCTCTAAACCGATAATACACAAGTTTCTCAAATTTTATGCTTTATCAAAATAAATGATTTTAATTATTGAAAAGATTTATAATTAAATTTATAATGCGAAGCGTTATCATTAACAATAGAAAAGGGTTTATGGTATGAAATTCACATCTTTTGCGACAGTTATGACTGTTTTTGCTTTGTTTGCCACGGGCAATGTTTATGCACAGCAACAAGGAGAGAAACAGTCAAGTAAGATCGTTAAAACGGCAAACAGCAAAAAAGCCACTGCAAAAAAATCTTCGACAAATCAAAAAGGTATGCAACACAATCATGCTGGTGCGGGACATAGCCACAACCACGCCGCAGGCGGACATGAACACGGGGAAGGTCATCAATGCCCGATGATGGAAGCACGCAAAAATGCAAATTATGTGCCTACTCCGTCTGAACAAACACTGACCGCTATGCACAAGCCGATGATGGATGTCAAACCCAGCGAAACAGGTAATGTAGAACGCGATTTTTTGGTGAATATGGTGCCACATCATCAAGGTGCGGTTGATTCGGCAAAATTAGTCATCGAACACGGCAAAAGCAAAAAAGTGCAGAAAATTGCCAAAAAAATCATCAAAGCCCAAGAAAAAGAAATCGCTCAATTCAATGAATTGTTGAACGGCGATAAGTTGCAAGCAACTGACATTTCAACAGAAAATTATCAACAATTTTTGGCAGACAATAAAAAATTGTCGGACGATATGATGTACGCAATGGGTTCGGTTAAGCCCACAGACGATTTAGACCGCAATTTTTTGGAAGCAATGATTGAACACCATAAAGGTGCTGTGAATGCGTCCAAACAGATTTTGCACTATTCGCAAGATAAAACGGTGCGAAAAATTGCCGAAAAAATCATCAAAGCCCAAGAAAAGGAAATCGCTGAATTTGGTGAGTTGTTGCAAAACAATTCATTGTAATGGGCGGATAAAACGATTTTCAGGCTGCCTGAAACCATATTTAACAGTCAATCAAAGGATAAACCGATGAAAAAATTAGCACTTTTAAGCGTGTGTGTCTTGGCTTTAACCGCGTGTGCCACGCAAAGCCAGACCGAAGTCAAACCACAACCGCCGCAACACCAACATGCGACAAGCGGACAAGGGCGTATGCAAAATATGACCCCCGAAGAACGGCAGGAATTTCGCAAACGAATGCACGCCGCAATGGAAAAAATGACCCCCGAAGAACGAGCAAAATTCCGTGAAGGTATGCACCGCAGTATGCACGGCGATGCGGGGCATAATCATGGCGATGGGCATAATCATGCGGGCGGACACGCACACGACGACAATCACACATGCGAGCATGGGCATAATCACGACAACGCCCAAGCCAAAAATGCACCCCAAGCCAAAGCGGTGAAAAAAGCCAAGAAAAAAGCAAAGAAAAAATAATTTGTGCAGTTTCAGGCAGCCTGAACATGCGTTTATGCTTGTTTCAGAACAAAAGTCAAAGGCAATTTTGCTTGCGACAGCATAACAAACACGGCAAGGCGATAGCCAACGCTTTTGAATTTTGCTATCAATCAACTAAAACGCTGGGCGTATCTGCCCAGCGTTTTTTGTTTCAGGCAGCCTGAACATGCGTTTATTTCCCCTGCAAAACGCCATTTTTTAAGCAAATGGTTATTGTGTGGGGGGATTTTTTATTTTATCTTTTTCCAAAAAATAATTGATAGTTATTTGCATTTATAGTAAAATGCAAACCATTATCAATTAGGAATAGAAATCATTTGGTTTCTTGTTTTTTTGTAACCTATTGTTATTTATTTTTATTTCAAAATATACTCAATTCAGAGCAAAAACAGACAAGGCGATACACCTGCGGCAGTATGAGTACGACAAGGCAATCCCAACGCTGCGTGATTTGGGTATGAATGGACGATAAAACCACGCTGTGCAGTAGCAAACCGCACAGACAATATGGCAACTGTTTTATTTTGAAATAATTAAATAAAACAACTTATTAAGTAATTTTTGCAGGGATTAAACAGCATGATAAATGCAAAACGCACGGTATTGACGGTTTCTTTAACGGCAGTTTTTTCGACAGCGGCTTGGGCGGATAATCAACAACTTGCGGGGCGTGTGGCTTTGTCAGATGATAATCACGCACAACAAGCGGCGGAAGAAGTGCGGAAAATCAATGCGGCATATTTTTCAGGCAGCCTGAATATTCCTATCGATTTGCAGGTGAAAGGTTATCAGCCTGAAATCAATCAATCGTATGATTTACAAAGCAATTCAAATTATGTGTTACCTGTTTCAGGCAGCCTGAATGCGACTGATTGGCAAATTGATGACTCTTATGCTTTGGAAAATGGTCATTATTTGGACAAGGTTTTTCAGCAGGATACGGATACGGTTTTGTTGGCTGAAAATACGGTTACGGACACAGCGACAGACGCAAATTCAGGCAGCCTGAAAGAAAGCACCGTAAATAGCAATGAGATTGCCACGCGTCCTGCGGACGCTCGCAATGACAGCAATGTTTCAGGCAGTCTGAACGAAGACAATACGCCTATTGCCGAAACCGCAAATACCGCTAACGCAACTGAATTAGAAAGCATTACCGTTACTGGACAACGCAATCAATCGCCTACTGATACACATAAATCTACGCTTAATCGCAATCGTTTAACCAAAACGGCAACCAACAATGGCGATATTGGTTCGGCGTTAAAAATGTTGCCGAATGTGCGTTTTGATAACAGCAACGGCGGTTCGATGAGTGCGGGTGAAATTTCACCGTCCAAAATTTCTATTTCAGGCAGCCAACCCTATCAAAACGCTTTTACCATTGACGGTATTGGCTTTAACAACGATTTAAATCCAGGTTATGAAAATAATGCTCAAAATCCAGGTCAGTTAAAAAATGTAGCCAATGGTCGAGCCCAAGCATTGGCATTAGATGTCAATATGTTAGAAAAAATTGAAGTCTATGATTCCAATATTCCAATTTACGCCCCAAGCGGTGTAGCGTGGATTAACACGGAAATTCGCCGTCCAAATAAAGATTTCGGTTTTGAAATTAAGCACCGTTATACTAACGGCAGTGTGGCAAAGGGTTTTCCCAACAGTTTAACCAAATATCATGTTGATGAAGATAAAACGCGTGAAGAGTTACTCAATCGTGATGGCAATGTTTATACCTATTACGATACGCCTGAATTTCAAAAACACAAAACAACCATCACCGTGGAAGGTCGCCCTACCGAAAAATTAGGCATTATTGGACAATTTCAAAAATTTGAAAGCCGTATGCCCATTCAACTGAACACCGTTGATATTACAGGTGGAACAGGTTACAAAGCACCAACGCCATATGATACGCCCAACAATTTCGGACAACGCCGTGAGAAAAAAGAAACGCAATACAACGCCACCGTCAAAGCGTTTTACGATGTGTCGGACGATTTGAATTTAGACTTCACTTATATTTATTCGCCTGATTACTATAAAACATTTATGGCAGGTTCAGATGGTAGTTATTACACCAAAGACCACGGCGGACACGCTTTTGGGCAAACGACTAAATGGAATAATTCTTGGGGCAACCTGAAAAATACTTTAAGTTTTTCACGCTATGAAGATAGCAAAACCGCACACAATTATTCGGATATTTACCGCTTTGCAATGATTTCCGACAATAGCCACTGGGGGCGTGAAGAAGAAGGCAATGTCATCGGTGGTCCTGTGCCGAGTAAATCAACGCAAACTTCTTTTACGGAAAGTTTGCAACAAGATTTTAAACCATTCAAATTAGGCAAAACCGAACACAGCATTTCCGCAGGTTTAGATTTTACTTTTCAAAAAGCCAAATTCGGCTATGTTAGCCCCAATTTTTGGCGAGAAGACACCAACAACGCCGTACCGATGACCGAAGAAGAAATGCAAAAATGTATTGCAGGTAATGACTATCGTTTTTGCGATCCGTCTCGCACTTATGATGTGGGCTGGTTGGGTGTGGGCAGTAAAGGTTTTCTGCCTACCAATCCAATGTTTGAAACCGAAGAATATATCAACCCTTGGACAGGCAAACCTGTTGGTGCAACGACCGCTTCTTATCTTAAAAAAGGAGCATTGGCTGACAAAATGTTGATTTGGAAATACGGTAATTATGTCCAAAAAATTCGCCATTATGACGGCACGCGAAAAGTGAATATCAATAATAAAAAATTCGATATTTGGGTGCAAGATAAAATCGAATGGCCGTTGGGAGACAATAGCCGTTATGGTCAATTAACATTCACCCCCTGCTTTAAAATTAGACTGGGAAGACTTAAATAAAAACAAAGATCTTTCTTGGCGTTTTGTAACTGAATATGCTTTCCCTTGGAATGAAACTAAACCGCAATACGCCACCAAATTCACCACAGGCATTAACCGTTATTACGGACGCAATTTTTATAACGGACGCTGGGAAGATATTCAAGACACATTAGAAACCGTGTTGTGGCGTGATTCACCAGCCGTGCGTTTTGAAGATGTGTTGGCAGGTGATGTGATTTGTACAGATACTGAAAAACGCCCCAAAGAAGACGGTTCAGGCACAACAACAGTTAATTTCGGTTATGACAAAAACGGCAATAAATCGTATAACTGTAAAATTCCTACCCGAGACAATTCAACGCGTTGGTCGCAATTAAAAACGCCGTATGACGATGAGTTTATGGTAGGTTTCACCCAAGACATTGGTGCGTTTAAGTTATCAGGAAAATACATTCACCGTAACGGACGCAATGAAGTGGTGAAAAGTCGCCAAAAATTCGAAAATGCTCCAACAATTGATGGTTATTCGAACAATTACTACATTTACAACAACAGCGGTAAATCCAAAACCGATGTCATCGCCTTAAAAATTGAAAACGAAAAACCAATTGTTTGGAAAGGCATAGAAAACCGCTTTTCTTTTACCGCCGACTGGACAAACACCAAACGCAATAAACTCAATTACACCGAAGCACTTACCGAAAGCGAAAAAGAAAACGAGTATATATTGTGGGACGGTGATTTAGTGCGTTGGAGCGACCGCCCTGCAACAAACTTCAATCAGCCTTATACGCTGAAATTTGCCACTTACCACGACTGGAAAATGTTGGGCGGTAAATGGAATTGGAGCAACTTGTTTAGCTGGACTTCCAGCAAAAAAGTAATGGACTATTACAGCAAAGACAACTTGCCAGGCAGCGACTTTGGCTTACCACAAGCCGAAGTACGACAATACAAAGCCGTTCGCCTGCCGTCCGCATTCACTTGGGATACCAAGTTGGGGGCAGAATATCAAGTGTATGGCAAAAATACACTGTTTTTCAACATTGAAGTGGATAACTTATTGAATAAACGCAATAAAATCCACACTGACTACTCCGCTCGCTACGAAACCGAGAGCGATATTGTCTTCGGCACAGGACGGTCGATTTGGTTGGAATTGGGGTATCGGTTTTAGGTATTTTCAGGCAGCCTGAATACGCTTTGGGAAACATTTCTGCCCCAAAAGCAACACAATCTTTTCAGGCTGCCTGAAATATTTTTTAGAAATATTGATAATAATTCTTATTTTATATATAATTACACTATTATATTTATTGATAATAAATCTCATTCTGTTTTTTTGATAAGGATAGCCTAATGAAAACCGTTCAACTAACTGTTTTAACACTGTGTACCTTGCTGGTATTGACCAGCCTTGCGGTGTATGCACACTAACCGCGGCAAACAGCCTTTCAGGCTGCCTGAAATAATCTGTTTTAAATAGCAAGGAAAATGAAAATGCGTGTTTTAAATCGCAAACAAAAAATTTTAACACTGTCTTTAATGGCAGTTTTTTCAAGTGTGGCGTATGCACAAAATCAATCGCAAACGGCAGGTCGTGTGGCTTTGTCTGATGACAATCACGCCCAAATGGCTGCGGAAAATGTGCGGAAAATCAATGGAATAGAAAATTCAGGCAGCCTGAATGTGCCGACTGATTTGCAAGTTACAGGCTATCAACCTGAAATCAATCAATCGTATGATTTGAAAAATAATTCGCAATTTTTATTGCCTGCGTCAAACCAAGCAAATACCGTTGATTGGCAAATTGATGACTCTTACGCTTTGGAAAATAACCATTTTTCAGGCAGCCTGAAAAATGTTTTTCAGCAAGATAACGACAGCGTTTTGTTGGCTGAAAATACGGTTACAGAAACGCAAACAGACGCTGTTTCAGGCAGCCTGAACGATGATAAAACAACACAAAATCAAGAAAATCAAAATACGCCCATACCTGAAACCGCAAATAAAACAGGAGCGGTTGAATTAACGCCTATTCGCGTAACCGCTCGTGCTTCTAAAACGCGTCATCAGGCTTACACCAACAAAGTCAAACAAAAAGAAATAGAAAATATGGCAACAGGTAATGGCGATATTGCGTCTGCTATTCGTGCTTTGCCGAATGTGCAGTTTTCTAATTTGGCGAATAGTTCAACCAATCCTGGGGAAATTGAGCCGAAAAACTTTTCCATTAGTGGCGGTTTATACTATCAAAACAACATTATGTTGGACGGTTTGAGTATTAACAACGATATTTCTCCTGCTGGTGCAGGGGCAGAAGGAAACAGTTGGAATACTGCTCGTTGGTTGGGTATGCCAGCAGGTCGTTCGCAAGGTATGGCGATTGATGTTTCTTTATTGGAAAGTCTTGAAGTACAGGATATGAATATTCCTGTTTCTTATGGTCATTTTCAAGGCGGTGTGGTTGAAGCAAAAACGAAAAAACCAAGCGAAGATTTAGTTTTTAAAATCAGTCATCGTTATACCAATGGTAATTTTGATAAAGGTTTTCCACACAGTTTAACCAAATATCAAATTCCAGAAGAAAATCATCAATCTTTTAGAGATACGGTAACTTCTGACTGGCAACAAAATCAGCCTGAATTTTATAAACAAATCACCAAGATTTCAGGTGAGGCACAAATCAATGATGAATGGGGCATTATTGGACAGTTGGGACGCACTTGGAGCAAAATTCCTGTATGGAGTACCAATGAATATTTAGATAATGCCAATAGTGCGAATTATGCAACGCCACTTTATCACAAAGGAGCAAATCCTAAATATAAAGTCAATCAGGAACGAATGATTTATAACGGCTTTTTAAAAGCCTATTACGATCCAACGCCTGATTTAAATTTTGAATTTTCTTATACTTGGGCACCTGATTATCGCCGTATTTATATTCCAGGTACCAATAAAAATACTTACACCGATTTAGAACATGGCGGACATTTATTTAATTTCACTACGCGTTGGAATAACGATTGGGGTTATTTGAAAAATGTATTGGGTTATTCGTGGATGCAAGATACAAACACGGCACACGGTTATGATAATAATAAATATTGGGTGGTTTCTGAAAATAAAAATTGGGGAACTTATGGCGGCATTTCGCGTGAAGGCGGCTGGTTGCCAGGCGAACAAGTACAGCAAATTTTTACCAATAAATTTTCACAAGAATTTAAGCCGTTTCATATTAAGAGTTCCGAACATACCATTGAAACAGGTTTAGAGTTATCACATAAAAAAGCTCATTACAAACGCGATAAGGAATTTTTCCATGCTACTGGTGCTTTTTTTATGACCAAAGAACAACAAGAAAAATGTAAAAAAACAGGCGGACAATGGTGTGATACTTCTTTGGCTTATTATACCAATCCAAATAATAGGGATAATATCATTAAACAATATACGGACGGCATAAACGCGGTCGAAGAAATTTATAAAAATCCCACCACTGGTCAAGATATTCGTTTGCCCAAATGGTTATATGGTCAATATTTCACCCAAGCCACACAATATTTTCCATTAGATATTGGTTTGTCTAATAATCAAATGGCATTTTATATTCAAGATGATATTAAAATTCCATTAGGCGAAAAAAATAAATATGGTGAATTAGGTTTTCGTCCTGGTGTGCGTTTTGAACGAGATACTTTTTCATCAAAAAATGCGATTGCCCCCAGATTTGTTGTCGATTATCAGTTTCCTTGGAATAATCGCGAAAATTCTATTTATGCCACAGGTATTGAATTTGGGGCTAATCGCTATTATGGTCGCACCGTATATGAAATGGCATTAGCAGACGGTGTACAAAAAATGCAACGCACCGTTAAACGCAATGACCCATCTGTTGATTGGCACAGCATTACGCGTATTTGTACAGATAAAAATGACAAGGATAATTGCTATACACCGCAATTAAATGGTACTAAATTTGAAGAATTAAAATTGCCGTATGACGATGAATTGGCATTCGGATTAGCACAAGATATTGGTAATTGGCGAATGGTGGGCAAATATATTTATCGCGAAGGTAAAGATGAAATTCGCCGTGTTTCTCGTGCAGGTATTTACCAAGGCAAACCGATTTTAGATGATTATTCGGAAAGTTATTATTACTACGATAACATTGGTCGCTCTCGCAGTAATATCATCAGTTTAATGATAAAAAATAAACAACCATTTGAAATTGCAGGTGTAAAAAATACATTGCAATTATCTGCCGATTGGTCTGATGTCAAACGCAATTATACCGATTATGGTAGTTCATCTAATGCGGAATTAAACGATTATTGGATTAACTATAACGGTATGATTATGAAATACAGTAATCGTCCATCGCAATCACAAAATTATACTAATCCTTGGACAATTAAATTAAATACCAACCACGAATGGAATATGTTGGGCGGTAAATGGAATTTAAATAATTTATTTACATTTAAAAGCAAACATAAAACATTTGGTTATATCAAAGATGAACCCATTGCCAATTATCCGCATTTAATCAATATCAATGGTTATAAATGGTTGGATTATTATGGTGATGTACAAATTCCCAGTACATTTACTTGGGATGTTAAATTAGGAGCAGAATATGCTGTATATAAAAAGAATAAGTTATTCTTTAATATTGATGTAACCAATGTTACCAATAAAAAGAATACCGTTGCCATTACCAATAAAGGTGTCCCCACTTATAATATTGGTCGAGCAATTTGGTTAGAAGGTGGATATAAATTTTAATCTATTTTCAGGCTGCCTGAAAAAACATTCAGGCAGCCTGAAAGATACAAAAGGATAATCAATGCAAAAAATAAAAATAATTGATGAATATATCGGTGAGATTTTAGAATTATTCAATACTACTTTAATATTATTTAATGATTTGAAAAAAGAAACGGGTGATTATCGAGAAGAAGTTAAAGAAATAAGTACTTATTTATTGAATTTATGGGATTTACGCGAAAAATTATATGAACAAAATCCCAATATGCCACAATTTGAATTGCATCAAGAAACTATTGAAAATCAACAAAGAGTTGATGAATTATTAAGAATGGAAGATGATATTTTAACGCAATATCATCAAAATAATTTTCAGGTTGCCTATGCACTATCGTTGCAATTATTACAACAGGCAGAATATGGATTTTTTAAGAGAAAAGCAGAAGCATATTTATTCTGTTGTTTAATGCAACTTAATCAATCTTTGGGTCAATCATTCAATAAAAGAAATATAGGCATTGAAGAATTGGAAGAATTATACCAATCTGCACTTAATGCGGAATATAAACACAATTTTGTATTAGCAGAACAATTATATGAACAATTAACGCGTGTGAGTACATTCTCTCAATACGAATTAAAAGGTCAGGCGGGTATGTATCGTTGTTGGCAAAAGAAATAAATATCATCATTTCAGCTACCCATAAAAACAAAGAAAAACGAATGAATTTTTTAAATATGAGCAAAAATTACCATATTTTTGATCGTGTATTCAACGCCTTTTGTCGTTGTGGTGAGTTGAAAACCCACCCTACGGCGTTCAGGCTGCCTGAAATGTTTTTTAAAAATATTGATAGTAATTCTTATTTTATATATAATGACCGTTTTTATTGATAATAAATCTCATTCTATAATAAGGATCGCCTAATGAAAGCCGTGCAACTAACTGTTTTAACGCTGTGTACTTTGCTGGTCTTTGCCACGCTTGCGGTGTATGCACACTAACAGCCAGCCTATTTAGGCTGCCTGAAAAGATATGGATTACTCAAAGCCCTACGGCTTTTTTGCTTATAGGAAATCATTTTGAAACAAGAAACCATTTTTGATACTGCGGTTTATCTTGTGGTGATTGCTGTGCATATTGCTCTTTTATGGGCAATGTCGCAGGTGAAAACGCCGCAGGTTTCACTTGGTGCGTCTGTGTTGGAAGTTGTGGATTTAAGCGGTTTTCAGGCAGCCCCTGCACCCAAATATACGCCGCCGCCTATTGTCAAACAGCCTGAACCTGTGAAAAAAGAAATTTTGGCTGTCAAAAAAAAGGACAAAAAAGCCGATGTTGTGGTGAAGAAAAAACCGCCCAAAACGCCTGTGGAACAAAAACCTGAACCCAAACCGATACCGCAAGAAGAAACGCCTGTGCCAGAAACACCGCCTGCCCCTGTTGCAGAACATACGGCAGAAAATGGCGTGGGTAGTGGTGTGAGCAATGGTTCGGCTGAAAATAAAGGCACAGGAGGCGGCAATCAAGGCGAAGGACAAGGTGCTGGCGGCGGCGGTTCGACTGCTGCGTCCCACATCGGCGGACATTTGCACAACCCCAAACCGCCCTATCCGCAACGCTCGATTGAAAACGGCGAAGAAGGCACGGTGCGTTTGCGTGTAACAGTGGAAGCCAACGGCAGACCGTCTGCGGTGAGTTTGGTGAAAAGCAGTGGCTACCCAGCATTAGACCGCTCGGCACTCAAAACGGTGCGTGAGCAATACCGCTTTATCCCAGCCACAAGAGCAGGTGTAGCGGTGCGGTCGGATTACACTTTTGGGATTAAATTTGAGTTGCCGTAGAACAATATTCTTGATGACTTTCAGGCAGCCTGAAAATGGAATAATTAAATGCAGAAACAGCAAATAATAATAGTGGCTTGTGTGGTATTTGGGGTTTTCTTTGCCGAAGTTTTAATGCCCTTTATTATTGAACGCGTTATTATTGAACGCGAAAAAAAGAAACCACACCAACTTTCATGGCAAGCCAGTTTATTGATTATTTTATTTGTTTTAACCGCTTTTGGATTGATTTTTATACTTTAATTATTTTGGATTAAAAACAATGAATGCAACAAATACGCACACAACAAAATCTGTGCCAAATGCACCAAAGATTTTATTAGGCAAAAATCTGCAGGCAAGCATAATGACTTTTGCGATTTTTTTCATTACTTGTATGGTGTCGATTAAAACCATAGATACATTTTTTGCGTTCAGGCTGCCTGAAACAGGTTTATTTTCTTTTGTCATCATACGAGCCTTATCTATTTTAATCAGTTCGGGCATATTTTTTCTGATTGTGTGGTATGGGGTGAAATCAGTCAAAACAAAAATCATCAATCCCAAAAAAATAGCACTCAATATGGCGGTTATTTTGGCGTTTGTGGAAATTGTTGTCGGTGTTAGCAAAATGGCTTATTTAACCATTCCCAATCATGCGATTGTGCGATTGTTATTATTGATTGCTTTTTATTTATTCGTTGGCATTTATTTTTTATTAGGAATATGGGCAGAAAAAAATTTCAGGCAGCCTGAAAACTTTTAAAGGTGTGAATATGGAAAACAAAATTGCCAATACTTTATTTATTCCTTTTGCGGCAAGGGTGTTTGCGGCTGATTATTTTCCCGAATATTTTAATGACCCTGTGGCTTTGCAATTAAAAAATAAAATACCGCCAAAATTCTTAAAAATTTCATCGCAATATGAAATGATCGCGTCTGCTGCTCGTTATTATATTAGCGATAAAATTATTCGAGAATTTATTGATAAAAACGGCAAATGCAATATCATCAATTTAGGTGCAGGATTAGAAACAGTGGCTTTTCGTATTCATAATCCAAATGCGGTGTTTTATCAAATAGATTTACCCGAAGTTATTCAATTACGAGAAGAAATTTTACCCCAAAATAATCATGAAATTTTTATTGCAGACAGTATATTAACAACAAAATGGTATGACAAAATAGACAAAAATAAACCAACGCTATTTGTGGCAAATGGGGTATTGATGTATTTTCATAAAAACGAAATATTCAATTTAATCGGCAACCTGAAACAATATTTTCCTAAATCGCAATTAGTTTTTGATGCCACAACGCGTTTTGGTATTCAATGTGCTAATTTTTATGTTTCTCGTTTTGGTTGCGAAATGGCAAAAATGTATTTTTATATTCAGAATCTTGATGAATTTATCCAAAAAAGCCAAACACAATTATTAAGTTCGCAAACTTTTTTTACGGACGCACGAAAAATGTTAGGACATAAAATGAATTTAATCACCAAATTTAATATGTGGTTAGTGGATACATTTCATTTATCAAACATCATTCATTTGTCATTAAATGGAGCATTATGATGAATATTTCCTTTTTACCACAATGGTTTTTATGGGCATTTGCTGCCGCTGTGTTTGCGGCTTTAACGGCAATTTTTGCCAAAATGGGCTTAAAAAATATTGATTCTGACTATGCCACTTTTATTCGTACTGTGGTGATTTTATTCGCTTTATCGGCATTTTTAACTTACACAGGCAAATGGCAAAATCCTACGACTTTATCATATAAAAACTGGATTTTTTTGGTGCTGTCTGGCTTGGCAACGGGTGCGTCTTGGTTGGCGTATTTTAAGGCTTTGCAAATCGGCAATGCTACCCAAGTTGCCCCTGTGGATAAATTTAGCGTGGTTTTAACCACTGTATTTGCGGTGATTTTTTTGGCTGAACGCCCTACTGCTCGCGAATGGTTGGGCATTGCCTTGATTAGCACAGGTGTTTTGGTGTTGGCTTTACGAAGATAACTATATGTTTTACTTGCGTTTTTTAATTCCGCTTACCTTATTTTTAGCATGCCTATCGCTGTTTGTCGGCGTGGGAAAGGTCAGTGTCGCAGGCTTAATTTCAGGCAGCGACACCGACTGGTTATTGCTGATTGAAAGCCGCATTCCCCGCTTAATTGCGATTTGCATTTCTGGGGCGTGTTTAAGCGTGTGCGGCTTGGTTATGCAGTGTTTAAGCCGCAACCGCTTTGTATCGCCCACAACCGCAGGTTTGGAAGACTCCGCTCGCTTGGGCGTTTTGTTGGCGATTATCTTTTTTGCCTCATCATCTAATTTAATTCAGGTAGCCATTGCCACGATAACCACTTTTGCGGGTTGTTTATTATTTGCCGCTGTATTACGCACTATTAAACACCGTGATGCGGTATTTATTCCATTAGTGGGTATGATGTTGGGCAATATTATTAACGCTATTACGGTTTTTTTCGCTTTGCAATTTGATTTATTACAAAATATTCAATCATGGTTACAAGGCGATTTTTCAGGCGTTTTACACGGTAGATATGAAACACTTTATATTGGTATTCCTGCGTTAATTTTAATTTATTTTTATGCCCAAAGATTTATTCTCGCAGGCTTGGGCGAATCTTTTGCGGTGAATTTAGGCTTAAATTACAAACGCACGGTTTTATTCGGTTTATTGTGTGTTTCTTTGGCAACAGCTGCCGTAGTTGCCACAGTGGGTGCTATTCCATTTTTAGGCTTAATTGTACCGAATATTGTGGCTTTATATATTGGCGATAACTTACAAAAAACATTACCGCACACTGCCGTTATGGGCATATTAGCGGTATTGATGTGCGATATACTTGCTCGCTTAATTATTTATCCGTATGAAGTTTCCGTCAGTCTGATTATGGGCGTTATCGGCAGCATTATCTTTTTAACTTTATTGATAAAAAGGTATCGCTATGTATAAAAAAGAAATCTTCCGTTTATTGATTTTATTATTTTTAACGCTGTCTGCCATTGCGTTTTATTTCTTATGGGATAATTTATCGCTGATTTCTTTTATTGTGCAATTACGCTTAAAAACCATATTTGCAATTATATTAAGCGGCACAGCATTGGCTGTGGCTACTTTATTATTTCATTCTGTGGCAAATAACCGCATTATTACGCCGTCATCATTGGGTTTGGAGTTTTTATATGTATTGGTAAAAACTGCCGTAGTATTTTTATTTGGCAGTGCCTTTTTATTGCAAGTGAATGCCATCACACAATTTATTTCAGGCAGCCTGATTTTAATTGCTTTTGCCCTATTGTTATACCGTTTTTTCTTAAATAAAGAACGCGTGAATATATTCTTTATGTTGTTGGTTGGTATGATATGTACTTCCCTATTTATGACACTCAATTCTTTTTTGGGCATTTTAATGGATCCGACTGAATTTCAGGTAGCCCAAGATATAGGTTTTGCTTCTTTTAATCGTGTGGAAAAAGATGTATTAAAAATTGCTGCTGTCATTATTATTCCATTGAGTATTTATGCTTATACACTTTCCAAAAAATTAGATGTTTTGGTATTAGGTAAAGATTGTGCCGTTAATTTGGGATTATATTATGGCAAATTGTGTCAAATTTCTTTAATGATTACGGCAGTGTTAATTGCGGCTTCTACTATGTTATCAGGGCCGATGTTCTTTTTTGGCTTATTGATTTTGAATTTGGTTTTACAGTGCGTGCCAACTTTCCGTCATCAAATATTATTTCCTGCGATTATTTGTGTCAGCATTTTGATTTTAATAGTTGGTCAAAGCATTGTTTTTCATGCTTTGAATTTTAAAACAGAACTTTCGGTAATTATTAACTTTATTGGCGGCATATATTTCTTTTATTTAATCTTAAAGGTGAATCAAAAATGGCAATTACAATAAACAATATCTGCAAAAAATATGGTAATCAAACCATTATTGATAATGTGAGTTTAACCATTGAAAAAGGCAAAATCATTTCTTTTATTGGTGCAAATGGTGCAGGTAAATCAACTTTATTAAATATAATGAGCCGTCTATTAAAAGCCGATAGTGGAGAAATTTTATTAGACAACACGCCATTAAATCTCTTAAAAAGCGAAGAAATTGCTAAAAAATTGTCGATTTTGAAACAAAGCAATTATGTCGGCTTAAAACTGACCGTAGCCGATTTAGTGGCTTTTGGACGATTTCCCTACTCGCAAGGCAACCTAAAAAAGGAAGATAAAAAAATAATTGATGAAGCGATTGATTATTTGGATTTGAATGATTTACGCAAGCATTATATTGATGAATTATCAGGCGGACAAAAACAACGGGCGTTTATTGCCATGATTTTAGCCCAAGACACCGATTATGTTTTATTAGATGAACCGTTGAATAATTTAGATATGAAACACTCACTGCAAATTATGCAAATTTTGCATAAATTGTGTATTGAAAAAGGCAAAACCATTGTTTTGGTGATTCACGATATTAACTTTGCGTCTATTTATTCTGATGAAATTTTTGCCTTAAAACAAGGACGGTTAATTTTTTCAGGCAGCCCCAAAGAATTGATGAATAGCCAAACGCTGACACAAATTTTTGATTTTCATATTCCAGTTTATGATATTGAACAACATAAATTGGGTTTATATTTTATTGCGAATAAACAATAGAAAGGAGTTTATTTTTATTGCATACACATTAGGAATAAATTGTTTTTTCATTATTTTTTTGTTTTTTTATTAAATAAGGAGTTCGCTATGAACAAATTGCTTTCAGCATTATTTTTGTCTTTATCCTTAACGGTGGCAAATGCCGCACCTGTGGCATTAGAAAGCCATGTGGGTAAAATTACCGTGCAGGATAATGTGAATAAAATTGCGGTATTGGATTTTGCCGCTTTGGATACATTGAACACATTAGAAGGTGGCAATAAAGTGATTGGTTTGCCACTCGCAGCCACACTGCCAGCACAATTATCATCGTTCAAAAACGATAAAATGATTGATTTTGGCACAGTGAAAGAAGTGAATTTAGAAAAATTAGCGTCAGCCAAACCACAATTAGTGATTATTGGCGGACGCTTGGCACAGCAAGGCAAAACCATTAGCCAAATTGCCCCCACTTATCAATATTCTTTGGATTTGGCAAATTATTGGTCTTCATTTCGCCAACAAACAATGAATATTGCCCAACTCACAGGCAAAACACAATTAGCGGAACAAAAAATTTCTGCATTAGAAAGCAAAATCAGCCAAACCGCACAAAAAACCAAAGGCAAAACGGCGTTAATTATTATGGTCAATAACGGCAAAATGGCGGCTTTTGGTTCAAAATCGCGTTTTGGCATTATTCACGACAGTTTGGGTTTTACGCCGATTGACAGTTCTATTAAAGTCGGCACGCACGGACAAGGCATATCACACGAATTTATCGCCGAAAAAAATCCTGACTATTTATTTGTGATTGACCGAGCCGCCGCCATTAGCGACAAAACAGGGCAAGCACAGCAAACTTTGGATAACGATGTGATTAAAAAAAGCAAAGCCTTCAAAAACGGCAATATCGTGTATCTGAACGCACGCAACTGGTATTTGATGAACGGCGGCTTAACCGCAATGGGTGAAATGATTGACGAAGTAGCCGCCGCAGTAAAATAAACCTTTTCAGGCTGCCTGAAACTGGTTTTCAGGCAGCCTAACCTATTTAATTCAAAAGGAAAAACAAATGGGTTTTCAACATTTATTTGCACAACAAGACATGGTTTTAACGCTGACTTTTGCCATACTCGTGTTGATGAGCATTTTGACTTGGGCAATTATTATTATTCGCTCGGTGAAATTATTTTTAGCCAAAAAGGCAAATCGGCAATTCTTAAAAACCTTTTGGCACGCCACTGATTTGCACCAAGCCGTTGCCCAAACACAAGAGATTAACGCACCGATGAGCCGCGTTGCTACGCAATCTTATCAGTCGCAACAGCAATATAATAATAAGAAATACAGCCACTTACATGACGCTGTGCCACGCAACGATTATTTAGTCCGCCACATTCGTTATGCGATGGACAAAGTCTTGCGACCCTTTTCAGGCGGCTTAACCGCTTTGGCTTCTATCGGTGCGACTGCCCCATTTATCGGCTTATTCGGCACAGTGTGGGGCATTTACCACGCACTCATCAATATCAGTGTGCAGGGTCAAGTGACTATGGCAACCGTTGCCGCTCCCATCGGCGAAGCACTGATTGCCACTGCAATGGGCTTATTTACGGCTATTCCAGCGGTGTTGGCGTATAACGCTCTCGTGCGGCTTAACAAAAATCTCTCGCACGATATGGACAGTTTCGCCCACGATTTGTATGTGCAATTATTGAATGTGGAGCAATAAATATGGCATTTGGTTCTTTCTCTCAAAACGAAGACGACACCCCGATGGCAGAAATCAATGTAACACCTTTGGTTGATGTGATGTTGGTTCTGTTGATTGTATTTATGATTACTATGCCCGTTTTAACCCACTCAATCCCTTTGCAACTGCCTGTGGCAAGGGAAGAAAAAACGGACGAAATCAAACCACAAAAACCCGTGCGATTAGCGATTTCGCCCAACGGTGAATATTTTTTAGATGAAAAACAAGTGTCGTTAGACGAACTAAAAAGCGTTCTGCAACAACAACGAACCAACAATCCCGATTTAATATTAGCCATCGCCGCCGATAAAGGTGTGGCGTATGAGAGCGTAGCAGACGCTCTGCAAACCGCCCAACAAGCAGGAATAAGTAAAATCGGGTTTGAGACGGAGATAAAACAGTGAGCAGTTAGCAGTTAGCAGTGAGCAGTTATTAAGTTTTGCCTATCGGCAAAACGGATATGTTTAGATAATGCTTCGATTGTTCTTTCAGGCTGCCTGAAAATAAAATCGAAGCGTTATCTATAATATGTCTGTCAAGCCGTAAGGCTTGACTACACAACTACTAACTGCTAACTGCTCACTGCTAACTGCTCACTATCAAAATCATTGACTTAACCGCTTATTATCATCACAATATGCGTTATGGAAATTATTCAACGCATTCAAGACTTAATTCGACAAGTAACGGCAGAAGAAATTATGCCGCGTTTTTTGCGTGCTCGTGTGAATGTCAAAAACGATGGCACACTGATGACCGAAGCCGATTTAGCCGCACAGCAGGCTTTAATCATCGGTTTGCAAAAAATCATCAACTGCCCTGCTTTGGGCGAAGAAATGGCATCTGACGAACAACGCCGTTTGTGGCAACACAATCCAAACGGCTTGTGGATTATCGACCCGATTGACGGCACAACCAACTTTGTGAATGGCATACCGCATTTTGCCGTGTCTGTGGCGTTTATCAAAAACGGACAAAGCGAAATCGGCGTTACATTCGACCCCTTTTGCGATGAAATGTTTTATGCAAAAAAAGGCGGTGGTGCATTCTTAAACCAAACCGCCCTGCCCTTACGCCGCAACGCTTGTCATTCTTTACGCGAAGCCGTTGCCGCTGTGGAAGTGAAATACTTGCGTTCAGGCACGCTGGCTAATCGCATGCAAAACCTATCCCCATGCCGCTCGCAACGCAATATGGGGTGCAGTACGCTGGACTGGTGCTATTTAGCGGCAGGGCGATTTGATGTATTTTTGCACGGCGGACAAAAATTATGGGATTACGCCGCAGGAGCGTTAATTGCTAGTGAAGCAGGCGGACAATTAGCCACATTAGAAGGCGATGAATTTTGGAGCGGCAAACACACATTCAAACGCTCGGTCATCGCCGCCACAGAACCTACCATTTTCAACGCTTGGCTAAAATGGGTTAGGGCGAATCAGTGAGCAGTGAGCAGTTGTTTCGTTTTGCCTTACGGCAAAACAATTTATGTTTAGACAACACTTCGACTATTATTTGAACTCTACTTCGTTCATTGAACTGCGTTTCAGGCAGCCTGAAAGAAAATCGAAGCATTATCTAAATAATAATTGTTTTGCCGCAAGGCAAAACGAAACAACTGCTAACTACTCACTGCTCATTGCTAACTTGCTTGCTTTACTGTATCCTTACCCTTTCTTTGCGTCAAAATAAAAAGGACTTCATTATGGCAGTCAATTTAACCGCAAAAACCGCCAAAGAACTGCCCGTTATTGACGGTATTCAAATTTATGTCGGACAAGCAGGCATTAAAAAAGAAGGCAAAAACGACTTAACGCTGATGCTTTTATCGCCGTCTGCAAATGTGGCTGGCGTTTTTACGCAAAATCGTTTTTGTGCCGCACCTGTTACCGTATGTAAAAAACATTTGGCAGAAAATCAAGGCATTCGAGCGATTGTGGTGAATACAGGCAACGCCAACGCAGGCACAGGGCAACGCGGTATTGATGACGCTTTGAATGTTTGCACCGCTGTGGCGGCTCATATTCAGTGCCAGCCTGAACAAGTTTTGCCCTTATCCACTGGCGTGATTTTAGAACCTTTGCCTGCCACAAAAATTATTCACGCCCTGCCCAAAGTCAAACCTGTACACTGGGACATTGCCGCGTCCGCCATTATGACCACCGACACCGTCCCCAAAGCAGCCACACGGCAAATTAAAATCGACAACAAAGTGATTTCGGTTACAGGCATAGCCAAAGGGGCAGGTATGATTCGTCCGAATATGGCAACTATGCTGTCTTTTGTGGCAACGGATGCCAACATTGCCCCCGATTTATTGAATAAATGGACAAAAGAAATTGCCGACAACAGTTTCAACCGCATTACGGTTGATGGCGACACCAGCACCAACGACAGTTTCTTAATTATTGCCACAGGCAAATCAGGCTTACCTGAAATATCAAACGACAACGATCCTGCCGCCGCCAGTGTCAAAGCCGCGATTACCGAGACTGCATTAGAATTAGCCAAAGCGATTGTGCGAGACGGCGAAGGCGCAACAAAATTCATCACCATTCAAATCGACCAAGCGATGAGCGTGGAAGAAGCACGCAAAGTGGGTTATTCCATTGCCCATTCGCCTTTGGTGAAAACCGCCTTTTTTGCGTCAGACGCAAACTTGGGGCGACTGTTATGTGCCATCGGCAATTCAGGCATTAAAGATTTGGACACCGCCAAAGTACGCATGTTTTTAGACAGCGTTCTGGTTGTGGAAAACGGCGGCAGAGCCGAGTTATACCAAGAAGAAGACGGTGCCCGCGTCATGGCAAAACCCGAAATCACCGTACGCGTGGAACTCAATCGCGGCGAGCAGTCAGTGGTGCTATACACCTGCGACTTGTCGCACGATTATGTATCGATTAACGCCGATTATCGCAGTTAAAAAGATATAGGGTGGGCATTCCTGCCCACCGTTTTTCATTGTTCAGGCAGCCTGAAATATTTTTCCGTATCGTCAAAATGAACAATCAATATTCACCCAAAAGATTTCCTGAAAAAAATCAAGAAGCGATGGCTACATTAGAAAGAGTTTCGCGTGAATGGTTTGCCAATCAAGAAGTGGTTAAATGGAAAGTATTTGAACCGATGACAAAGCGTTCGGTATGTATCTGGGCTTTTATCTGTGCTTTTGGTGTTACCTTACCTTGGTATGATTTAATTTTTAATCTATTCTTTCAAAAAAAATTAAATAGGATTATTATATTTTTAATTATCATATTGTTATTATTGTATATTTTTTGGAAAGGCTTTCAATATAACATAGAAAGCATTAAAATCAATCGCAAAAAACGCAAAGGTATCCGTACTTTGGGGCGTGGTTTCATGTTTATGAAATATGGCGGCGATTATATGCTCAATACTTTCAGGCTGCCTGAAAATGATACAGACGGCACTTATGCTCAAATGCGAGAAAAGTTACAACAAGCCATAACCGCAGAAACAGGTTGGACTTTTTACAACAATATGAGCCATTAGGCACAAAATGATACAATAACTCTTTCAGGAAGCCTGAAAAGGCAAATAACAATGGTTCAACGATTTATTGACGCACAAAAAGAAATTTACGATTTGGCGTTGCAAGAAATTAAAAATGGCAAAAAGAAAAGCCATTATATGTGGTATATTTTTCCGCAAATTATCGGATTAGGGCAAAGTAGAACCGCACAATATTACGCCATAAAATCAAAACAGGAATTAGCCGATTACTGGTCAAATGATTATCTCAAAAACAATTTATGTGAAATAACGAGAACATTATTTAATTTAGATAATAACAATATTTCATCAATTCTTGGCTATCCTGATGATTTGAAAATAAAATCTTCAATGACTTTATTTTATATTTATACAAAAAATCCGTTATTCAAACAAATATTAGATAAATATTATCAAGGAGAAATGGATAATCAAACATTGCGTATTTATCAAACAATTTAATTTTTTCAGGCAGCCTGAAACCCTATTTCTTCCCCCCAAAATGTATTCTCGGGTCTATCCAACTGTATGAAATATCAGACAATAATTTTGCCAACAAGCCCAACAGTGTGAAGACAAATAGCGTGCCCATCACCACAGGATAATCGCGTTTCACAACAGATTGATACGACAATAGACCTAATCCGTCTAATGAAAACAGCGTTTCAATCAACAGGCTACCTGTAAAAAACGCCCCGATAAAGGCGGCTGGAAAGCCTGTAATTAAGGGAATCATCGCATTACGAAAAATGTGTCGCCATAAGATTTTGTTTTCAGGCAGCCCTTTGGCTCTTGCGGTGAGCACATATTGGCGGCGGATTTCTTCTAAAAAAACATTTTTGGTTAAAATCGTCATCACCGCCAAATTGCCTGCGACAGACGCGGTAATCGGCAGGGCGATATGCCACAAATAGTCGCCGATTTTGCCCCAAAACGACAATTCTGCCCAGTTATCCGACACCAAACCCGACAGCGGAAACCACGCCAAAAAACTGCCGCCGCCAAACAGCACCAACAGCAAAACGCCCAACACAAAAGACGGAATGGAATAACCGATGAGAATAATCACGCTGGAAACAGCGTCAAACTTGGTGCCTTGCCGCACCGCTTTGGCAACGCCCAAAGGAATGCAAATGAGATAAGTTAAGAAAAAAGTCCATAATCCCAAAGACATAGACACAGGCAATTTTTCCCGCACCAAGCCTGCCACGCTTTGATGATGAAAAAAACTGTCGCCCAAATCAAAGCGAGCAAACCGCCACAGCATATCCAAATAACGCGTCAAAGGCGGCTTGTCAAAGCCATACAGGGCTTTTAACGCCGCCATATCTTCGGCAGAAATCTGCGTCTTCCCATCGCCCGCCGCCTGCAAAACCGCTCCTCCGTCCTGCGTGGCGTGCGTCAGTTGCTGCACCATCTGCTCCACAGGCCCACCTGGCACAAATTGAATCACCAAAAAGTTAATGGTGATAATGCCGATTAGCGTGGGAATTAACAATAAAAGCCGTTTGAATATATATTGCCACATTTTATAATTACCTATTTTTATTCAGTTTTCAGGCTGCCTGAAAGGGTTCATTTTACCCTTTTCCCTGTTCTTTTAACGAATTTCTTTCCCAAAAAACGCCGTTATTAAATCCTTGAATTTGTTTATTTTTTTCTGCAACATCCAAGCGTTGTTGTGTCCAGATACAGTATTGTGCTTCGCGTTCTATGGCGATAAAGTTTCTGTTTAATTTTTTGGCAACCACGGCGGTTGTGCCTGAACCCAAAAAGGGGTCGAACACCGTATCGCCTGCGTTGGAACTTGCCAAAATTAACTTGGCAATCAATTTTTCGGGTTTTTGTGTGGGGTGGGCGGTGTTTTCGGGCATAGACCAAAAGGGAATGGTAATATCGTCCCAAAAATTAGACGGACAAGTGTCGCGGAAATTGCCGTTTGCGGTTTGTTGCCAGTCTTTGGGTTTGCCGTTTGTTTTGTAAGGGGCAATCACTTTACGGCGAATTTTCACCGCGTCCAAATTAAAAGTATAATTTTTAGACTTTGTGGCAAACCAAATATCTTCCATAGCGTTTTTCCAGTTATTTTTTGCCCCACGCCCTTTTTCTCTTTGCCAAGAAATGCGATTACGAATAATGGCAAATTCCGATAAAACCGTGCCGATAATTAAACTACTTTGCCAGTCGCAACAAATATAAATTGAGCCATTATCTTTTAATAAAGGCATAACTTTTTTTAACCATTGTCGTGTGTAAGTAGTATATTCTTGATTATTTTTTTGATAAAACTTATTTTCACCAAATTGCTTACTTAAATTATAAGGCGGGTCGGCAATAATTAAATCCATACTTTTTTCAGGCAGCCTGTCACATACTGAAAATAAATCGCCTAAAATCACTTTATTTTGAATGGATTTTATATCGGAAATATTATTTTCTATGTTCATACATTGTTTTAATAAATCCTGCCCATTTTCTAATGAAGTGTGAATGGTTTTATTGCGAGTGGATAAGGGTTTATTCATATTGTTTTCCTATTTTTCAGGCAGCCTGAAAACATTTTTTAAGCACAATCCCAGTTATAAAGCACCCTTGAAAAATCGCGTTTTTTCAAATCGTCCGCCGTAATAAAAAAATTGCCCACGCCTGCGTCTCCCCACATAATATCGCCTTCGGTATCTATTTGCAGTAACAAGATTTTATGCTCTGCCAATTGTTCTTCACTGCGTGGGTCATCTTGGGTGAAAATGGGGTAACCGCCGATATGGTGTCCTGCGGTGCTGTTGTACAATTTCTCGTGCGTATCTTCATCGATTAAGTCGAAAATTTCATCGTTTTTATCAAATGTGATTTTTAACTGCTGTGCGGTTGTTTTGAACAAATCTTCAAAACGATAATCGCAAGGACTGATTGAAGTTTGTGCTAATTTAAACGACAGTTTATATTGCGTATCGCCTAACGGCATATTTTCTAATGGAATAGACAAATTAAGCACTTCTTTTTCGCTGATATTTGGATTAACGCTTGCGTGATAAACCACTCGCCAGCCTGTTTGCGATAGCGGATTGTCAAAATCCAAACCTGCCACATCATCATTGCTGATAAAAAACTGCAACAAACCTTTTTCGGGAAAATCGGGCAAAGGCGGTAATTCTGCCAAATCAATTTGGGCTAATAAGGCTAATTTTTCGCCATTGTTATCCACAGGATACGGCATTTCAGGCAGCCAGTAAGGCACGCCGCCAAATTTGCTGGCAGTTAAGGAGAGTTTTTTGGCTTGTTTTGCCTTAATTTTAATAAAAGGCGTTGCCGTGTCTTTTCTCATTTGAGCCACAACTTTTTTGGCTTGTTTTTGTTCGGAGGTTAAAATTATCTTTTCTTTTTGTTGTGCTTCTTGTTTTTCTTTTTCTTCATAACGAAAATTACGCCAAGTCCAAGAATTTTCAAAGTAAGTAAAGCAATCTAATACTTGAATAGATTGCGGAATATTTTTTAAATTTTCACAATCAGCAATATAAAAACGCTTTAAGTTTTTTAAGTGGGTAATATTTTCAGGAATAAAAGACAATTTTTGACAAGACGCAATATGCAATTCTTGCAAATTATCTAATTTCCCAATACTTTCTGGCAGTGTGGTGATATTTACCATCTCTAATAAGACTAATTTTTTTAAGCCTGTGAGTTGTCCAATATTTTCAGGCAGCCTTGTCATATATGAACTACCTATTTCTAATTCTTGTAATTGATTTAATTGACAAAAAGTTTCGGGAATAGTTAAATTAAAACAAATCGATAATTCTAATTTCTGTAAATTATGTAGTTGTCCGATACTTTCAGGTAGTGCAGAAAGATTATGACAATAATTCAAACACAATGATTTTAATTGTTTTAATTGCCCAATGCTTTCAGGTAGCATAAGAAGATTATTACAATGTAAAATCAATTCTTGTAATCCTTGTAACGCTCCAATATTTTCAGGTAGCGTAGTAACATAATCACTGTTAATGATTAATGTGCGTAATTGCTTTAATTGTCCAATATGTTCAAGCAAGACAGTTAAACTTGATGAAATATTTGAATGATGCAATTCAGAATTTCTATCCGTGATAAATCCATAATTGATTTCCAATTTTTCTAAATTACTTAAATAGCAAATACTTTCAGGTAATGCAGTAAGTATATTTCGGGGAGCAAAAATAAACTCTTTTATTTTCAATAAATATTGTTTGATTTTTTTGGTGTCAGTAAGTTTAAAAAAATCTGCATTGCCTTGTGTTCCCCTTTGCCCTAAACTGGAAGCCATTAACAATTTCAATTCATCAATTTCTTTTGCAGTCAATTCAAAATCTTGTTGCGTATTCATTTGTTTTTTCCTTGATAACAAGTTGAAAAATAAGCCTTTCAGGCAGCCTGAAAATATATCAATCGACTGCTTGAATATCCGCCCTACAATTATTTATCTTCTTGCAAATAAACAATTTCCCCTGTTTTGCCGATTGAATGATCCGACAAATACCACACAATTTGCGGCACAATCTCGCTAATCGATGTGCGTTCGGATATGCTTTCGCCTGGGTGTGTTTTTCGCCGTTGTGGGCTATCCACACAGCCTGGAATTAACACATTTGCTCGAAAATTAGGGAAACGGCTGTATTCATCGGCTAACGACTGGCACAGGTAATTCACCGCCGCCCGACTTGCCCCAAAACCTGCCCAGTACGCTTTGGGCGTTTCGCTGTGGCTTTCGCCGATAAACACCACAGAGCCGCCTTCGCGTTTGAACAACGGCAAAAACGCACGCGTTAGTGCCATCGGTGCCACCGTGTTAATGCGATATTGATTGACCCACTCATCAACCGTTTGAAATTCTAACGGCGACAAAGCGTAAAAATAAGACGCACTATGCACAATGCCGTCCATTCGCTTGGTTTGTTGAAAAATGGTTTCTGCCAAAGCGTTAAATTCCGCGTCATTAGCGGTGTTTAAGTCAAATGAAATGGCGTAAGGTTCGGGTAGATTCGCCGCTACAATTTTGTCGTAAATATTTTCCAAGCGTTTGTTATTGCGAGCCAAAAGCACCACAGTTGCCCCATTTTCGGCACAAGCAAAAGCCGCCGCTTCACCGATACCCGATGACGCGCCAGTGATTAAAATAACTTTATTTTCAAGAAGTTGCATTTGTTTTTCTCTATATAAAATAGGTCTGAAAACCATATTATAAATAGAAAATGATGAAAAATTAAACTGTTCAGGCTGCCTGAAAACTTTTGTCTTTTATTTATTGCCACACGGATTCGATTTTGCTCACGCAAAATCTTTTAAACACAAAATTTTAAAGGAATTGCGTGGGCAATTCCAAATCCGTGTGGCATTGAAAAATCTATCTGTTCAGGCTGCCTGAAAATAGATGGCTTGATTATTTTATTATTCAAACAAACAACAAAAGTTTGTTGATTGTTATTTTTAAACTATTTACCTTTATACGATAGACATAAACAAATATTAAAATAATCTTAATAGATAAAAAATATAGTAAAATGCAAAAATTTAATTGATATTAAATATCAATAATAAAAAAACAATCGTTTTTCGCTATTTTATTTGATATATGTCAAGATTTGCACCCTAAAAAAAATGGAAGTTGGTTTAATTTGTGCTAATGTACCCAAGCCGATTTGGTTCGGTACTTTTGTGGCGTTGCACACAGCGTCAAAGATAAAAACTTAACTTAAAGGAATACAAACCATGACAACACGCAGAACTTTCTTGTTCCAAGTCGTACCCGCTGTTGCGGCAGTAACCGTATTAGGTAGCCAAGCCGTTGCGGCTGACTGCTCTGCTGCAAGCAACACAGTAGCAAAAGCGTTGAACTATGTGCCTGATACCAAAACTGTGGATCAGAAAAAATTCCCTAAACACACCGAAAAACAAACTTGTGCCAACTGCTTGCAATTAGATACAGACGGCACATGCAAAATGATGAAAGCCTGCGGCAAAGTGGCTGACAATGGCTGGTGTCAATCTTGGGTACAAGACCCGAAAAAACCCAAAGCATAATCTAAATGCTTTATCAAAAACCCTTTCAGGCAACCTGAAAGGGTTTTTTGTTTTATAGTAGTTAAACTTCAAAACAATAAAAGGCGGATTGCCTGCGACAGTATAACTAATACGGCAAGGCAATCCTTTCGCATTAGTGTTTTGAAGTTTAACAACTGTACTCGCAACTTAACAAAAATCACCCCAAAAAAAGCAAATCACAAATGTGTCATCTATCGCTAAAACTTTTTATTGTTGTATTTCTTGCCACAATCGAAAAATGGCATATATATATATATATATCAATAAGTTACATTAAAAAATGTATAATTGTAAAACCGGCTATTATTTAAATAATAGAAGCATTTTGTGGATTATTTTAGGTAAAAGATTGATAATTTAAATGTGTATGATTGAGTAAATATAATGCTCATCAACACACAAATTTTCAAACAATCTTAATCCTGAAAACAGGGGGATATTTATGAAAAAAATATTGCTGAACACTCTTTTGAGTTTGTCTATGGGCGTGGCAAGTGCTGCTCATTTTGGTTATGACGGGGAACATTCTCCCGAACACTGGGGTGATTTGCACCCTGATTTTGCTGCTTGCAAAACAGGTAAGTTTCAATCTCCGATTGATATTACCGATAGCATTGAAGTGAAAACGCATAAAGCGTTAAACTTTTCGTATCCTGGCAATGCAGATACGATTGTCAATAATGGGCATACCATTCAAGTGAATTTTCAAAAAGATGACGGCGTGCTGAATTTTGAAAACAAACAGTTCAAATTACTGCAAATCCATTTTCATACACCGTCTGAATACACTTTCAACGGCGAACATTTCCCAATGGTAGGACACATTGTGCATCAAGCCGATGACGGGCAGTTATTAGTTGTGGCAGTGATGTTTCAAGAAGGCGAAGAAAATCCTGTGATTGCCGATATTTGGAAAAATGCTCCGAAAAAAGCAAACCAAAACAAAGCAATGAAAAAAGTAGCCGTGCAGAAGTTAGTCGAAAATTTCAATGCGTATTACCGCTTAGAAGGTTCGCTCACCACACCGCCTTGCACCGAAGGGGTGATGTGGATTATCGGCAAAGAACCAGTAACCGCTTCCAAAGCACAAATGGAAACTTTCACCAAAATCATCGGTAAAAATAATCGCCCCGTGCAGAAAGCTAACGGCAGAGCGGTAATTATGTCGCAGTAATATTTATCCGATAAAACAACCCTTTCAGGCAGCCTGAAAGGGTTTTTTGTTTTGCATGCGTTTTGCGGATAGGCAGCCTGAAAACGCCGAAAACGCGTGGGCAACAAAGTTGCCCACCCTACAACTCACTCCCCTGCCAAAAACAACTGATATGCCGCATTATCGCTTTGGTCGTGGAAAGTGTAGCCGATGTGTTGCAAAAAGTCGCTAAATGCTTGATTGTCGCTGTCTGGCACATCAACGCCAACCAAAACCCTGCCGTAATCCGCACCGTGATTGCGATAATGAAATAGCGTAATATTCCACTGCGATTTCATCGCACGCAGAAAGCGTGGCAAGGCTCCTGGGTGTTCGGGGAATTGTGCCGACAAAACGCGTTCGTTTTTGATTTTATGCGTTCTACCGCCAACCATATAGCGAATATGCACTTTGGCGGTTTCGTTATCGGTTAAATCCAACACAGGCAAGCGTTCGTCTTCTAATTTTTGCTTGATTTGGTTCAAATCGTCAATGCCTGCGGTCTGTATGCCCACAAAAATATGAGCAAGTGTGTCATCGCCATAACGATAATTAAATTCGGTGATATTGCGGTCGCCCAAAATTTCAATAAATTTCAAGAAACTACCTGGTCGTTCAGGAATGGTAACCGCTAAAATCGCTTCTCTTCTTTCGGATAATTCAGTGCGTTCGGACACATGCCGCAAGCGGTGAAAGTTAATGTTCGCCCCAGACGCAATCGCAATCAGCGTTTGATTGCTTGCGTTTTCTCTTGCAATATATGCTTTCAAACCTGCCAAACTCAATGCCCCAGCAGGTTCGGTAATCACGCGGGTATCGTCAAAAATATCTTTAATCGCCGAACACACCGCGTCCGTATTCACCGTAATAATTTCGTCTAATAAATCACGACACAGGGCGAATGTTTCTTTGCCCACTTTTTTCACCGCCGTGCCGTCCGAAAACAAACCCACTTCGGGCAGTGTGATGATTTCGCCTTTTTCAATGGATTGCTTCATATCGTCCGAATCGTTGGTTTGCACGCCGATGACTTTAATATCAGGACGCACATTTTTAATATACGCCGCCACACCAGCAGCCAAGCCGCCGCCGCCGATTTGCACAAAAATCGCATCAATTTTGCGTGGGTGCTGACGGGTGATTTCCATGCCGATGGTGCCTTGCCCCGCAATCACAAACGGGTCATTAAACGGCGGAATATACACCATATTTTTTTCATCAACCAAACGCATGGCATAATCGTATGCGTCATTAAACGATTCGCCCGCCAAAACCACTTCGCCGCCTAAATTTTTCACCGCATCAACCTTAATTTGTGGCGTGGTTTTGGGCATAACAATAATCGCCTGACAGCCTAATTTTTTAGCACTTAACGCCACACCCTGTGCATGATTGCCCGCAGACGCAGTAATCACGCCACGCTGCAATTCTTCGTCCGACAGTTGAGCCATTTTGTTATACGCCCCACGCAGTTTGAAAGAAAACACAGGCTGCAAATCTTCGCGTTTTAAATAAATGCGATTGTTGGAACGATGAGATAAATTTTTAGCAAAATCCAAAGGCGTTTCCACTGCCACATCATACACAGCGGCGGTGAGAATTTTTTGTAAATAATCGGAATGGGTGTTCATTTTGGGCTACTTCATCAGATAAAAAGTTGAATTATAACCTTTTCAGGCTGCCTGAAAAGGGGATTATTTCTTTCAGGCTGCCTGAAAGCAAAACTTATTTTGACGCAGTCAAAATCTTTATTTACCCAGCAAATAAAGGATTAAAGTTTCCATAAACCATTAGGCGAAGTGAAAAAAACCGCACAGTCTTAAACTGTGCGGTTTTGCTGGGTGATTTATTCTTCTGCGGTTTCTTCCACTTTTTCAGGCTTTTCGGTTTTTTCTGCCTTATTGCCTTTGGTGCTTGTTTTTTTCGCTGCAATCATCATCACCATTTGCCGCCCTTCCATTTTCGGGCGTTGTTCCACTTGTGCTTCTTCGGCTAAATCTTCTTCAACCCTTTGCAGCAACTTGGCACCCAAGTTTTGGTGTGCCATTTCACGCCCGCGAAAACGCAAGGTTACTTTCACCTTGTCGCCGTCAGCCAAAAAGCGGCGAATGTTTCGCATTTTAATTTGATAATCGCCCTCGTCCGTGCCAGGTCGGAATTTAATTTCCTTAATTTGCACTTGCTTTTGCTTTTTGCGTGCTTCATCGCGTTTTTTGGACTGCTCGTAACGATATTTGCCAAAATCCATAATTTTGCACACGGGCGGTTTAGCGTTGGGGGCAATTTCTACTAAATCAACATCGGCTTCATCTGCCTGACGCAGAGCCACTTTCAAGGGAACAATGCCTAATTGTTCGCCGTCTTTACTGATGAGTCGCACTTCTTTGGCGGTGATTTCACCGTTAATGCGTGCCTCTTTTTCTGGTGCTTGTGCGATGATAATGCTCCTAAAAGTTCGGTAAATAGGCTATTTTAATGATAGTTTCCTTAAAATTCAATATCTAAACGCATTTTATTGTTATAATTTTAACCTTTCAGGCTGCCTGAAAATCAAACATAAAGGAAAGATTGATGACACAAAGCACATTAGAACACCAACTTAAATCATTGATTTTACAAGAATGTGATAGATTAGACCACTTATCCGCAGACGATATTGCAAACGATGAACCCTTGTTTGGCGAAGAAAGTCGCGTAGGCTTGGATTCTTTGGACGCAGTGCAAATTGCTGTGGCATTGCAAGCCAAGTTTGGCGTACGAATGGCAAGCGGTGCCAAAGCCAGACGGCACTTGCAAAACATTGCCTCTTTGGCGGCGTTTATCCGCAAGGAACAAGGGCAATGACGGTGTTGATTACAGGCGGTGCGGTTTCCTGCTCGCCTTGTTATATTGTTAAATATCCTGTTGATTTTGCAGGCAAAATTGAACAAGTGCCTTTTTACAAAGCCTTTGCCGAACACAAACAAACGATTGATTTATTATGTGAAAAAATTGAACAACATATTTTAATGGCTTTGCACAATGCTCAATTAAATATTTCTTTTTTAGATAACAATCCATTATTTTTATCTTCTACTTCTTTTCATATTTCGCAAGGCGAATTATTGTATCCTGCTATCGGCGAAAAATCGCTGTATCAATTCAATGCGATTGCTGAACAATTAAAAATAAAACACCCAAAATGGCAAATTTATACTATTGCCACTTCTTGTACTTCTTCTGCTAATGCTTTAATTTATGCAAAAAATAGCATAGATTGTGGTTTTTATGATAATGCTCTTGTATTAGGTTTTGAATGTTTTAACGATTTATCATTAAGCAATTTTTATGCTATGGGTTTGATAATAGAAGAATATCAACCATTTCAAGAAGAAGGTTTTATTTTGGGCGAAGGTATTGCAGCGGTTGTTTTACAGAAAGAACAAAAACACAATCAACAGGGTTTTTTAATTAAAGGTTCAGGCTGCCTGAATAGTCAAAATAACATTGCTGCCGTTGATTTTTCTACCATTCAAAACACCATTGAAAACGCCTTAAATTCTGCTCACATTCAAGCAAAAGATATTGCCTTAATTAAAGCAAATGCAGTAGGCAGTATCAGTGATGAACATGAAAAAAGCATTTATCAAAATTTATTTCCAAAAACACCGATTGTGTTTTTCAAACAACATATCGGCAATACATTAGGTGCGTCTGTTTTAATAGAAATGGTTTTATTATTGCATTTGTTTCGTTCAAAACAATTTACGCTATGCAATGAATTTTCTTTCAGGCTGCCTGAAAACATAAATCAAGGTGATTTTTTAATTTGCGGTTTTGGTTTTGGCGGAAATTGCACGGCTTTGGTTGTGGGGGAAGAAGATGAATAATATTTTTTATTTAATGGATACCGCACAATTTCGTTGTGCGGCAAAAACCGATAATCAAGAATTAAAAAAAATTCTCAAACAACAATTTAATATAGACGCACGCCGTATTAACCGTTTAACTATGGCAAGTTTATTAGCCGTATTGCCTTTATCTTTACCAGATAAAAAAACACATCTTTACACAGGCACGGCATTTTCTTCACCTGAAAAATTTAATCAACAAATGGACAGATTGTTTCATAAAGAAATACCCAAACCATTTGATTTTATTTATAACATTGCCAACGCACCCGCATTTGAAATTGCCAAAACACTTGCCCTACAAGGCAATGCCTTAAATTGTGTTGTGCCGTATGACGAATACACCGCTTGGCAACAAATATTGACTATGGCAATGAGCGATTTATTGCAGGGTTATACACAAAACGCCTTAATGTGTTTAGCGTATGAATATGTGAATGGCGATTGTGATGCACAATCTTTGCTTTTATCTAAAAATAACCAGCCACACAAAATAGCCGATATTCGTTTGGTAGAGAATAAAAATAAAATAGATTTTTCAGGCAGCCTTATTGAATTATTACAACACAAACACAATATTGTTTTGCCGATAAATGAAAAATATCAAATAGAATTTAATTTTCACCTAAATCGTCATTGCGAGACCACGAAGTAGTCGAAGCAATCTCCGAAAGCCGCAAGGCTTTCGGGTAGCCTATCCATGACAACAACAATGCAAAAAATCTTTCAGGCTGCCTGAAATAAAAAAACAGTGTCAAAAGCGAGCCAGTAGTGGTTGTTAGCAATTTATTGCTTACAACCACACTGTTGCGAGACTGACACAGGCAGGCGTGGCAACCCCAAATAACGGCGTGGCAATCCAGTTAAAACCGCAGGTTTTAACAAACGCCGATAAGCGTTTTTAACGGCATTGCATTCAATTTTTCAGGTTGCCTTTCATCATCTTGAATACTGCCGTTTCAACGCCTTTGGCGTTGTGTTTTGTCTTATCAGACAAAACTGGATTGCCACGCCTTGCCTTTCGGCAAGTCTCGCAATGACACACAGGATTAAATTCAGGCAGCCTGAAATATTGTCGAAGCGTTATCTAAAACGACAATATTTGTTAGCGACTTATCGCTTACAAATATGTCGCCCAGAGCGTAGGCGAAAGGTCTTGTCAAGCCAAAGGCTTGACATAAGCCACACTGCTCACTGCTCACTGTTTCACCCCAAACCACGCACCGAAGCCTAATGTGCATAATAAGCCGATAATCAAGCCTGCCAGCACCACGCCTAATGATACGGCTAACAAGGTGCGTTTGAAGTCGATATTCAATAAACTGGCGGCGAGTGTGCCTGTCCATGCCCCTGTGCCAGGTAGCGGAATGCCGACAAACAGCACCAACGCCCAAAACAAGCCTTTGCCTGCTTTTTCTTGCAATTTGCGTCCTGCTTTTTCGCCTTTTTCAATAAACGCTGTGCAGATTTTGCCGATAAAGAGTTTATTTTTACCCCATAACAATATTTTATGGGCGAAAAAATAAATAATCGGAATGGGAAATATGTTGCTGATAATAATTAAAAAATAAGCAAGCAATAAACTAAAATTTGCGTCCGTTGCATTAAACGCATACGCCACAGGAATCGCTCCACGCAATTCAATTAAGGGCAACATGGCAATTAAAAAAACATATAAATAATTTTTCATTTTTTCTCCGATATTCAAATAGTTATGGGCAACCACGCAGGGTTGCCCCTACTACATTTTCTTCAACCCATTGTTGGTATTTTTCGTCCGCATACACCACAGGCAGGCACACAATTTCAGGCACTTCATAGGGGTGATTGTGCTTCAAAAATTCGCACACAAGTTGTTGATTTTCAACGCTTGTTTTAATGGTTAGGGGGTATTCTTCTGCCCATTCGGCAACACCTTCCCAAACATAGTGCGATTTGACTTTCTGCCCAAACGATACGCATGCGGCAAGTTGTTGTTTTATTAGCATTTCTGCTAACTTTTCAGCGTCTTCTATTCGAGCGGTTGTGGTATAAATTAAAACTAATGCCATAGTGTTTTGGTATCAATAAAAAGCGTTATTATATAGTCGATTCACAGCAAAATCATGCAGCGTTAGTTCGCCTTGCCGTATTATTTATACTGTCTGCGGCTTCACTGCCTTGCCTGTTTTTGCTGTGAACCGACTATACCGTTTCAGGCTGCCTGAAATCATTTTGTATTGCGTTCGTTGTTGATGATAGGCTGAACCCTTTGCAAAACCTATTTTATCTATATAACAAATATGAATGTTATAGGGTGAGCATTCTTGCCCACAAACAACGCCGAAAGGCATTGATTACTCATTGTTTTTTATGAATATTTCGCCCTATCGTGCCTTTGAATTTGTCTGACTATAAAAGCAAATCGAAGTGTTATCTAAAAATAATCCGTTTTGCCGCAAGGCAAAACAAAATCATTGCTCATTACTCATTGCTTTCAGGCAGCCTAAAAATAGTCGTATAATCCCCTTTTTATTTAAAACATAAGGACACAAAAAAATGCCGCAATATCGTTCGCATACTTCGGTTTCGGGTCGCAATATGGCGGGGGCAAGAGCTTTATGGCGTGCCACAGGCGTGGCGGATAAAGACTTTGGTAAGCCGATTATTGCTGTGGTTAATTCTTTTACGCAGTTTGTCCCAGGTCATGTGCATTTGCACGAAATCGGGCAGATGGTGTGCCGTGAGATTGAAGCCGCAGGCGGCATTGCCAAAGAGTTTAACACCATTGCGATTGATGACGGCATTGCCATGGGGCATGGCGGTATGTTGTATAGCCTGCCCAGCCGTGATTTAATTGCCGATAGCGTGGAATATATGGTTAATGCCCATTGTGCAGACGCGATGGTGTGCATTTCTAACTGCGATAAAATCACACCAGGTATGTTAATGGCGGCAATGCGGCTGAATATTCCAGCGGTATTTGTTTCAGGCGGCCCGATGGAAGCGGGCAAAATGACAATAGTCGAAAACAATAGTATTCGCAAATTAGATTTAATTGACGCTATGGTTGAAGCGGCAAATGACAAAAATTCGGACGATTTTGTCAATCAAATGGAAAATGCCGCTTGCCCCACATGCGGCTCGTGTTCGGGCATGTTCACCGCTAATTCGATGAACTGCTTGACCGAAGCATTAGGCTTATCCTTGCCTGCCAACGGCTCGTTAGTGGCAACCCACAAAGAACGCCAAGAATTGTTTTTACAAGCGGCTCGCTTAATTGTGGATATGACACGCCGCTATTACGAACAAGACGATGACAGCGTTTTGCCACGCAGCATTGCAACCAAAGCGGCGTTTGAAAATGCAATGAGTTTGGATATTGCGATGGGCGGCTCAACCAACACCATTTTGCACTTGTTGGCAGTCGCAACCGAAGCCGAAGTGGATTTTAAAATGGCAGACATTGACCGATTAAGCCGTGTTGTTCCGTGCTTATGCAAAGTTGCTCCTGCTACGCAAAAATATCATATGGAAGATGTGCATCGTGCAGGCGGTGTGATGGCGATTTTGGGCGAATTAGACCGTGCAGGTTGTTTGGATACCACAGCCAAAACCGTACATTCAGGCAGCCTGAAAGACGCATTAGCCAAATGGGATATTATGCAAAGCACGGATAATACGGCAAAAAATCGTTATCTCGCCGCACCCGCTGGCATTCGCACCACGCGTGCCTTTTCGCAAAACGAGTTTTACAAAGAATGGGATACCGATCGCGTTTCAGGCTGCATTCGCAATAAAGAAAACGCTTATTCGCAAGACGGCGGATTAGCCGTATTGTTTGGCAATATCGCCGAAAGGGGTTGTGTCGTCAAAACCGCAGGCGTTGATGACAGCATTTTGAAATTCAAAGGGCGTGCGAGAGTGTTTGAAAGCCAAGAAGCCGCAGTTGAAGGCATTTTAGCCAATCAAATTGTGGCAGGCGATGTGGTTGTCATTCGCTACGAAGGACCGAAAGGCGGGCCTGGTATGCAAGAAATGCTTTACCCTACAAGTTACTTAAAATCCAAAGGCTTGGGCAAAGCCTGTGCCTTGCTGACAGACGGACGCTTTTCAGGCGGCACATCAGGCTTATCCATCGGTCATGTCTCGCCAGAAGCCGCCGAAGAAGGAGCAATCGGCTTGGTTTGCGAAAACGACACCATCGAAATCGACATTCCCAACCGCAGCATTAACTTGGCAGTGTCAGACGAAGAATTGCAAAAACGCCGCGACAAAATGAACGCCAAAGGACGCTACGCATGGCAGCCTGAAAACCGCAACCGCCCTATATCCGCCGCACTCAAAGCCTACGCCGCCATGGCAACTTCGGCTGATACTGGGGCGGTGAGAGATGTATCACAGGTGGAAAGGAAGTAAAAAATAAGGTAGGTTAAAAAACCTACCTTATTTTTTTCAGGCAGCCTGAAAGATATTGATAGAAACTCCTGCAAAACTCGTCATTCTGAACTTTTCGTAGGAATACGAAGAATATAATTCTTTGTTTTATAAAGTTTCTTCGCTGACGGTGAGTAATAACGAATGTGAAAAATTAGGTTTTGCAGGAGTTTTTGATAAACAATTTAATCTAATTCCCAAGTAATATCACCTAAATTTGAGCCGTTTGCCCATTTTTTATATTGACGACAAGCCGTGCTGTTGCCTTTTTGACAATTTTTTTGCAATAAAGCCAATCCTTTTTGGCGATACCGTAACGCCATTTGTTTATTGGGTTTGCGTCCTTTAATCAGCGTTTTCACCGCTCCTGTTTTACCTGTGGTGATTGGAAATAAACCTGCATTATCTTCGCAACTTATTTTCATTCCATTTTCGTAAAGGCAAGTTTGCGATGAGGGTTTTGTCATTTGCATGCCTGTAACTTCTTTATAGTAATACGGTTCCATTTTAAAGCAGGCATTACTATCACCATAATCGCAACCTTGTTTGAAATATTTTTCGGCTTGTTGCATATTTTCTTCGCTTTCATACGCAACACCAATGTGCGAACAGGCTTTACCTTTCTTTTGCAAACATAAATTTTGACACATACTTCTGATTTCTGCAGGAGAACGCGGTGTTGCAGTTGCCGCTTCTTGACTCATATTCGCACCAAAAGGAGCGAATATACTCATTGCACCTAATAATGAACCATATTCTGCTAATTTACGAGCATTCACCGATTTTAACACTTCGGTATGGGACATAGATAAACACTGATTTTGTGCAACGGCATTGGCGGGTATATGATTATTTTCTTGAATGCCCTTTTTGAATTTTTGATATGCTTGCGTGGTTTCAGATACTTCTGTTTTATTGAAACCTAACACAACACAGTCGGACTCAAAGCCTTGACCAACCATATTAGCAATAAACGATTTGCTTGTATCCGCTTGATTACCACTGATATATCGTTGGCATCGTTGTTGTAATTCAGAAAAGACAAGTTGTTTGGTTTCATTTTCTTGTGGCTCATCTGCAAACAATATGCCAGATAAGATACGAAAATCTTTATATGTTGCGTCTATCTCTTCTTTTGTTTGAGCTTGTGATATAAAGTAATAACTTTGGTATATATCCCAGTCCGCAATATATTTTTGATACAAATCTAAACGATGCGTCAAAATACCTGTTAATTGCATATCATTTATCCAACTGTCATTATGTTTTTTGGTATTTTGAATTTGTGTTTTATCTTTTTTAGAAAGTGGTATTTTGTTTTTATGTGTTTCATAGACCACATTGATGACCATCATTCGGACATGATGACAATCATATTGTAAGTCAAGTGGATATTTAGGATTAAGACAAGTTGTTATATTTCTTTGAAAATATTCCACAGACACTCGTGGATTGCCCTGTGCCATCTTGATGAGTTCAGGTACAAGCGGCTCTAATTTTTGTTTGAGTGCTTGTTGTTCTTCGTCTAATTCAATCGGTTTAGCAGTAGGTTCAGAAAACGCCGACTTGGCAGTTAAGTTCCCTAATTTATGCGAAACATTGGCTAAATTCATATCCGCACAAGCAGTGAGAGATAAAGCCACAAGAGTGGCGGAGACTAATGAAACAGCCGTTTTATATTTGCGGGGGGGGGAGGAGTTGCATTTTAAAAAACCTTTTTAATCGATAAACCGTGCATTTTATCGCTTTTTTGATTGGATTTCATCTGTAAAATTTATTTGTTGTTTTGCTTTATAAAAAACTCATCAATTTTCAGGCTGCCTGAAAAATAATATCGAAGCATTATCTAATCAAAAATCCGTCCTGCCTGATAAGGCAGGACATAACTTAATTGCTCATTGCATAGACCCGTCTGCTTGCAATATCGAAAACAGCGGCAAGCCTGCTTCACGGATTTTTTTGCCGCCGTCCATATCGCTAAATTCAATTACGGCGGCGGTGTGGATTGTGTTGGCACCTGCACGGCGTAGTAATTCTGCCCCTGCTAACATCGTGCCGCCTGTGGCGATTAAATCATCGCACAGCAACACCCGTTTGCAAGAACCCAATGCGTCTTGATGAATTTCCACGCAGGCGTTGCCGTATTCCAAAGCGTAATCTTCGCAAAACACAGCACTTGGCAATTTGCCTTTTTTGCGAATCGGCACAAAGCCCACATTCAAGCGATACGCCACTGCCGAGCCCAAAATAAACCCTCTTGCTTCCAAACCTGCCACGCAGTCTATATGGTGTGTGTTGGCATAATCAGCAATTAAATCAACCGCCAAACGAAAGGCTTGCGGATTATTCAACACCGTGGTGATGTCGTAAAATAAAATGCCTTGTTGCGGATAATCGGGAATTTTGCGAATGGCATGATGAATTATTTCGGCGGCGGTCATTTGGGCGTTCCTTATTGAAAAATAAGATTGTAAATCAGGTAGAAAAGTTTGTACAATATTTCGTTTGCAAAAGGCGTTCAGGCAGCCTGAAAAAAACAGTGTCATTGCGAGACGACTGTTAGCCGTTGGCAACTTATTGCCTACAGATATGTTGTTGCAAGCCAACAAAGGCAAGCGTGGTAATCTCGAAGTCAAATCGCAAGATTTTTTTGCCAACGCCGCAGGCGTTGTAACGCACTGTTCTTATAATAATTAGGTAACCTAAATGGCTTTTTGCAGTGTCGTTAAAAACGCCTATCGGCGTTTGTTTAAGCCTATCGGCTTAAACTGGATTGCCACGATTTTTCCTACGGAAAAATCTCGCAATGACACGCGAATTTTTAATTTTTAAACATTCCCTTGTGAAAGGTGTTTCAGGCAGCCTGAAAACAAAATAGGACTTATAAAATGTTACTTTTTATCGACAATTACGACAGTTTTACCTACAACATTGTGCAGTATTTAGGGCAGTTGGGGCAGGAAGTAGCGGTTTATCGCAATGACGAAATTGACTGCGACAAAATTGCCCAACTGAAACCGCAATATCTTGTTATCGGTCCTGGCCCTTGCACGCCGTTTGAAGCAGGCATTTCTATGCAGGCGGTTGAACGCTTTGCGGGCAAAGTGCCGATTTTGGGCGTGTGTTTGGGGCATCAAACCATCGGTGCGGTGTTTGGCGGCAAAGTGGTGCGTGCCAAACGCCTAATGCACGGCAAAATTTCGCCTGTTATGCACAAAAATATCGGTGTATTCAAAGACTTACCTAATCCAGTAAATTGCGTGCGTTACCACAGTTTGGCGATTGAACGAGAAACGCTGCCTGAATGTTTGCTGATTACTGCCGAAACGGCAGACGGCGAAATTATGGGCGTGCGTCATCAAAATTTGCCGATTGAAGGCGTGCAATTTCACCCCGAAGCCTTGCTTACCGAATATGGTATGAAAATGTTTGAAAATTTTTTGCAAGAGTTTCGTTAATAAGCAATGAGCAGTTAGCAATGAGCAATGAGTAATTATTTAGTTTTAGATAACGCTTCGATTATTCTTTCAGGCTGCCTGAAATAAAATCGAAGCGTTATCTCAAACTAATCCGTTTTGCCGACAGGCAAAACTAAATAATTACTCATTGCTAATTACTCATTGCTAATTACTCATTGCTCATTATTTCTGCACTACCGCTCTTGTTTCTCCTTTCGCAAAGCGAATGTTAATCGTTTCTTTATCGGCTAAATCTTGGGCGGAAACAACCGCCTTACCTTGATTATTCAGCACCACGCTAAAACCCCTTTGCAAAATGGTTTGTGGTGAAACGGCGTTTAAAAGTTGTTCTTTATTGTCTAATGTTTGACGCAAGTCTTTGATTTTATTATCCATAGATTGACGAAATACCATTTGCATATCATCTACTTTTTTCAGGCAGCCTGAAAGGTTGGGACGCAAAAAGGCAAGCACTTCATCATGATGGGTAACGGCGGTTTGTGCCGCTGTTTGGCGTTGGCGTATGCTGGCTGAAAGTTGCACAACGCAGTCGGACAGGCGTTTTTGTTGTCGCTCTAATAAATTTTGTGGCGACAGTAAAGCGTTGTCTAATCGGTCTAAATATTGAGCCGCGTCATAATAACGGCGGTGTATATTGTGCCGCATTATTTCATCTAATTTATTGAATTTTAATAATAATTCTTCTTTATCTGGGGAGCATAATTCCGCCGCCGCAGTCGGTGTGGCGGCTCGCATATCGGCGGCAAAATCGCACAGGGTAAAATCGGTTTCATGCCCCACGCCGCTGACAATCGGCAACGCCGAATTAGCCACTGCACGCACGGTGATTTCTTCGTTAAACGCCCACAAATCTTCAATACTGCCGCCGCCACGACACACAATCAGCGTATCCACTTCGGCTCGTTCATTTGCCACGCGAATGGCGGCGGCGATTTCGTTTTCACTGCCTTTGCCCTGCACCGCTGTGGGATAAATAATCAATTCAATCAAAGGCATACGGCGGCGTAGTGTGGTTACCACATCGCGTAACGCCGCCGCCGCAGGGCTCGTGATAATGCCGATTTTTTGCGGCATTGTGGGAATGGGGCGTTTTTTCTGCGTGTCAAACAAGCCTTCGGCAGACAAGCGTTTTTTCAGGGCTTCAAAGGCGGCGTATAAACGACCTGCCCCTGTGGGACGCATTTCCTGCACAATAATTTGATATGAACCGCCTGCTTCATACACCGTAACCTTGCCAAATAATTCAACTGCGTCCCCGTCTTTGGGGGCAAAGTCCAAACGGCTTGCCGCACCCTTAAACAAGGCACAACGCACCTGTGCGGCGTTGTCTTTTAAGGAAAAATAACAATGCCCAGACGCAGACGGTTTCCAGCCCGAAATCTCACCCGACACCCACACACTGCCGATTTTTTCTTCTAATAAAAATCGAGCATGGCTATTGAGTTGAGAGACGCTTAAAGGGGTGTTTTCGGTATTCATGTTTATTCAGTTTCAGGCTGCCTGAAAAAAGTTTAACAATGCGGTTTAGGCATAGGCATTTGTAAATTGATTTTAAGTTGTTCTTTCCATTATTGCAATTCAGACAGCGTAATGTGTAAGCCCGTTTGTTGCCATTTTTGCTCGGCAAGCATGGCTTCTCGAACCATATCAGAAGTGGCTAAACCTTGCGGAATTTTAACTGCGGTGTTCATCGGCTTTTCCTGAATTAAAATGCAGTTGCGTCTTTATATTAACATAAATTATTCTACTGTTCAGGCTGCCTGAAATGGTTTTTGCATTGTCGTTGATTTAGTATGACTAAAATTAACAAATATGTTATAATTTATACATTATGGAATACAAAATTACTTATTACAACGATAGCGTTCAGCAAGAAATTTTAAATTTACCGTCTGCATTTCAGGCAAAATATCTTGCATTAACCGATAGAATGGAAAAATACGGTAGTGATTTAGGTATGCCACATACAAAAGCACTATCAGGCG
Organism: Neisseriaceae bacterium; assembly: GCA_017458185.1. Lineage (GTDB taxonomy): Bacteria > Pseudomonadota > Gammaproteobacteria > Burkholderiales > Neisseriaceae > RGIG9985. The sequence goes on along the minus strand of JAFTFY010000034.1, from coordinate 11,425 downwards.
GACTGTTTGAATTACGCTTAAAATCTGCGGACGGTATCGCAAGGGTTATGTACTGCACTGTTATTCACCGTGAAATTACAATGCTACATTCGTTTATCAAAAAAACGCAAAAAACGCCAAAAAAAGATTTGGCTATTGCACGAAAAAGATTAAAGGAAGTTCAAAATGCTTACGCACGAAGAATTAAAGAAAAAAATGCTTGCCGATGATGAAGTTCGTCAAGAATACGAACGATTAAATCAAGAAGAGTTTGCTTTGCTTGACCAGTTTTTGGCAGCACGCAAAGCGGCAGGAATGACGCAAACCGCAGTGGCAGAAAAAATGGGAACAAAAACGGCGGCTGTGGCTCGTTTAGAAAGTGCCATGTTAAACGGCAAACATTCGCCGACTATTTTAACTTTGCAAAAATACGCACAAGCCGTAGGCAAAAAATTAGAAATTCGCTTGGCGTAAATTTATAGTCGCTTTACAGCAAATTTCGGTTTCAGGCTGCCTGAAACAGCGGTAGGCAAACGAAGTGAAGTTAAAAATATATTTCCCTAAAAAATACCGCTATCGGCTGATAACGGTATTTTCTACAATAACAATTACTTACGAAAACAAACGGTTCGCTAATTCATCACCAGGTATTAAGCCTGCTTGTTGCATTTCTTCTTGGCGTTCGGCAATGTATTCGCCGACATCGCGTAGCCATTGTGGGGAGAGTGATTGCAACTGGTCATCAACCAAATTTAGGCTTAAATCGCCTGCTAATCGTACGGTTAAATCCATAAATTTGTCGAAGTTTTTGCGTCCAGGTGGCACATGGGCGACATCAAACAGAATGCTGAAACCACGATATTCTTGGGTAGAAAGTTGTTCGGAAGTAAATGAACGACCTTCCAAATCCACTGCCGAAAATAAAGGTTCGTCCGAACTTGGGTAATAAAACGCACCGTCATGCGAGAGTTCAAAACCACGCGATTGCAAGGCGGTACGCATTCTGGTGCCTGTAACCGTGCCGTGTCCGACCAAGTGAATGGCAATGATTTGATCCACTCTGGCACACAATTCGTCCAAAGGTTGGGCGTTTTGCAAGAAGTTGCTGATATTCGCTAATTCAATTTCGCCGTTCATTTTTTTGGCAAAATCTTTCACTTTATCGCCAAATTTGTCTAATTCATTGCGTTCGGCTAAACCCGCACGGCTAATGGCTTGCAAGCCAACCACAAATGCTTGGTAATACACACCAGGAATAGGGTCGGCAGGCTGAAATTGCCCGTCCATTGTGCAACCAACAATGCGAAAACGGTGCAAACCTGCGGATAAAGACGGCAGTGTGGTGAGTTCTTTGGGTTCATACAGCGAAATATACGCCATATAATCAAAAGACGGGTGAAACCAAGACAGTTCGGTGTTTTTCAAATCTTCTAATTTAATCAATAACTTGCCTTTGGTTTCTGTATTATCGGCAGGCGTATCGCTTGCCGTTTCTGTTTTTTCGGCAGGGTCATCTGTGGCAGCAAATTCAAATACATCGTCCAAGTTTTCGGCTTTTTTCTTTTTATCCGCTTTTGCCACAGGCACTTCAAACTCTTCGTCATCTTCAACGGGGGCAAAGGCGTTCAGTGTGCCTGTCTCACCGTCTCGCACGGAAACGGCGTTTTCTTCTAACAGGGCATCACGGTCGGAATGACCAAATTGTTTGCGAATTTTCTTGCGATATTGTGCTTCTTGATAGGCGTTAAATGCCAACACCAGCAAGATAATAGCCGCCGCTAATACTAAAATCATAATAATGGTTTGCAACATAGCCAAATTTCCGTTCAGACGAATATAAAAAATCAGATTATAACAAACATTCTTATCTATCAGAATATTTCAGGCAGCCTGCAACTTGAATATTTTGCAAAAAGCCTAATCTATGCAACAATTCACATTTTTATTCAGGACAAAAAATGCAACAATTTGACGGAACAACCATCGTCTGCGTTCGCCGAGATGACCAAGTGGCGATTGGCGGAGACGGACAAGTAACACTCGGCAACACAGTCGTAAAAGGCACAGCACGCAAAGTGCGTAAATTGTATCAAAATCAAGTGTTGGCAGGCTTTGCAGGCGGCACGGCAGACGCTTTTGCTTTAATTGAACTTTTTGAAGGCAAATTGCAAAAACATCAAGGCAAATTATTGACCGCCGCCATTGAATTAGCCAAAGAATGGCGAACCGACCGAGCCTTACGCCGCTTGGAAGCGATGTTGATTGTTGCCGACAAAAACAATACGCTGATTTTAACGGGCAACGGCGATGTGTTAGAACCCGAAAAAGGCATTGCGGCAATCGGTTCAGGCGGTGCCTTCGCCCAGTCCGCCGCCATTGCCCTAAAAGAAAATACCGACTTGCCGCCTGACGCAATCGTCAAAAAATCGCTGGAAATTGCAGGCAGCATTTGTATTTATACCAACCAAAATCATATTGTGGAAGTGTTGTAAGATAAGTTTCAGGCTGCCTGAAAAAAACCGCTCTTTATTTAGGGCGGTTTTTTATGGTGCAATATTTTTCAGGCTGAAAAATAATCGAAGCGTTATCTAAAATAATTTGTCCTGCCGCAAGGCAGGACATAAACCCTAATTGCTAATTGCTCATTGCTCATTGTGTTTCAGGCTGCCTGAAACGCTCAAAACTAAACTCTCATCGGCATCACAATATATTTGAAATCGCCATTATCGGGCATGGTCAAAAGCATAGAACGGGTTGCGTCTCCGAATGCCATTTTCACATCGTCTGAATGCAGATTTCGCAATACATCAGTCAGATACTGCACATTAAAGTTAATTTCCAATTCTGCACCTTGATAGGCAATTTCCAACTCTTCTTGGGCTTCTTCTTTGCCGTTGCTGTATTTAATCAGCATTAAACCTGGGGCTATGTGCAAATTGATGGCTTTGGTTTTGTCGTCTGCCAAAATTGCCACCCGTTCTAATGTGCTTAAAAAGCCAACACGCGACAGTTGAAAAATTTTGTCGTTGTCTTGTGGAATCACACGGTTGTAATCGGGGAATTTGCCTTCGACAATTTTGCTCACCACAATCGTGTTGCGGGCAGAAAAACGGATCTGGCTTTCCAAGAAATCCACGGTAACCAATTCTTCGGGGAATGACAGTAATTTCAGCAATTCGGCAACGGTTTTACGCGGCAAAATCACTTCGCACGGCGGCAAATTGGCATCAATCGTATGCTGTGTATAGGCTAAACGGTGTCCGTCTGTGGCAACCAAACGCAACATATTGCCTTCGGCTTGCATTAACAAACCATTCAGATAAAAGCGAATATCTTGCACTGCCATGGCATATTGCACTTGGGTAAGCATTTCTCGCAACGCGTCTTGTCGCATAGAAAAACACGCTTTCACGCCACTTTCCACATTCATCAAGGGAAAATCTTCCGCAGGCAGGGTTTCCAAAGTGTATTTACCTTTGCCTGAACGCAATTCTAACTGGCTGTTGGCTTTTTGATAAAAACGCACAGGGGCTTGGTCTGGCAAGGTACGCAAAATATCTTGCAGTTTTTTGGCATTCACCGTCAAGCGAAAATCGGGGTCGTCATTGCTATTTACCGCCGTTGTGCGGGTTTGAATTTCCAAATCCGTGCCGAGAATGCTCGTTTGTCCGCGACTGTTTTCAATCAACACATTGGACAGAATAGGCATGGTCGAGCGGCGTTCGACAATACCCGTTACCGTTTGCAATGGGTCAAGCAGTGCATTTCGTGTTGTGGTCAAAATGGGGCTATTCTGTGTCATCGTGCTAATCCTTTTTAGTTTTGCAACTGTTGTCGTAGGTTTTGGTAATCTTGGGCAAAGTTTTCGTCTTTACCCAATAATTCTTTCACATTTTTGCAAGCGTTCAAAACAGTGGTGTGGTCGCGTCCGTCAAACGCATTGCCAATGTCTTTAAGGCTGAGCGTGGTGAGTTCTTTGGCAAGCGAAATCGCCGCATGACGCGGAATTACCAAAGAGCGTTGGCGGTTTTTGCCGATTAAATCTTTCATCGGCATACGGTAAAAATTGGCAACCGCTTTTTGAATTTCTTCAATACTGACCTGCCGTCTGCCTTGTGCCAATAAATCTTTGAGCGTGTTTTGCGTGGTCGCAATATCGGGCTGTTTGCCTGATAGGCGACAAGTCATCATCAATTTGCGTAACGCTCCTTCCAAATCGCGTACGCTGGATTTAATGGATTCGGCAATAAATTCTGCTACACTATTTTCCATATGAAAGCCCCACAATTCGGCTTTTTTCTGCAAAATCGCCGTGCGGGTTTCCAAATCGGGCATTTCAATTTGCATGGTAATGCCGTAGGCAAAACGCGATTTTAAGCGGTCGTCCAAACCGTCAATTTCATTCGGCAAACGATCGCTGGTTAAAACAATTTGCTTACCATTATTGATAAAGTGATTGAAAACATAGAAAAATTCTTCCATTGTTTTCGCTTTACCAGCAATGAATTGTATGTCGTCCATAATCAGCAAATCGAACGATTGATAACTTTTCTTAAACTGGTCAAAACTGTGGTTTTTGGTTGCCCAAACCAAATCGCCCACATATTGTTCGGCGTGAATATAACGAATTTTGGCAGACGCGTTCTTCGCTAATATGCGGTTGCCAATCGCATGAATTAAGTGCGTTTTACCCAAACCAGGCCCGCCGTATAAAAAGAATGGATTGTGCAGTTTATCACCTGGTTTTTTGCTAATCGCCACCGAAATGGCGTGGGCTAATTCGTTGCTGTCGCCGACGACAAAAGAATCGAATGAATAATCGGCAATCAAACCTGTGCTGACTGATTTTTCTTCCTTTTCTGCCACAGCGGTTTCCGTGTGGGCAATCGGTTTTTCAGGCGTTTTTTCAGGTTCGGGTGTCTCTATGGGTTGAGCGACAGGCGTAAAAACAGGCATTGCCCCCTTGCCTTCTTTAAACACCAAAGGCGGCGTATTCGGGCAGTGTTCTTGCTTAAATTGTTCGATTTTGGGAGCCACATTGGTGCGAACACCACGCAAGGTAAAATCATTAGGGGCGTAAATATTCCATTGCCCGCCTTTTTCGTCAGTGGAAAGCGACACAACCCACATACGGAATTGCGGCGGCAATTCTTGTTGCAGATACTTATTGCATTGAGATAAAAAATCGGACAAAGTCATCATAAATCTATGGGCTGCCTGAATGGGTTTTGGAAAAGTTTCTGTTGCTATTTTTATAGTCAAAATAATTCAAAACAATCACAGGCGGTTTGACGCAGATAGTATGCCTAATGCCGCAAGGCAAACCAAAGCATTAGTGTTTTGAAGTATTTTGACGATACTCGCAAAATAGGTTGCTATTGTAACAAAAAACGCCGTTATTTTCAGGCAGCCTGAAAAATTATTCAGGTACTTTTTTTAATGCGTCAATCGAAATATCAAACGCTGCTGCATAGCGGGCTAATTTGTGTTCAGGCAGCCTGAAAAAAATTTTGGGTTGCAAATGGCGTTTGACTTGCCACGCGAAAAAGCCTGCGGCTTGAGCCAAATTCGGCAGTTCATAACGAAAGCGGTACATATAATAATAAAGCGGCGAATAAACGCCAGCCAAAACCGCTTGGCGAGCCGCTTCGGTGCGTTCGTCTAAATCGGCAACCGCTTGTTTGGTAACAAATTCTTCCACTTGCCAGCCGTTTGTAATACTGGCGGTGTAGCGTCCTTTATCGGTTGCATAAACCACGCGTTTGAAACCTTTGTAAGTGCTTGCATTGTCTTGCGGAATTTCTTGAACTTCCATTTACACCACTTCCAACAACATAAACGATGACGAAAAACGCCCACTTTCGGGGATATAACACAAGATTTTCTCACCTGCTTGCAAATTATGCGTTTTCAAAAATTCGTCTAACATAATGTAAATAGATGCAGAACCTGTATTGCCCTTGCTCGGCAGATTAGTGAACCATTTTGCAAACGGAATTTCAAAACCGATATTTTTTAAGCCGTCATACACTTTTTGGCGGAAAAATTGTGATGAATAATGCGGCAAAAACCAGTTGATTTCATCAGGTTTAAGCGAATGTTTGGTAAGGCTTCTCGACAACGCTTTTTCTACGGTGTATTTAATGACATTGTCGTTGAGCAATTTCACATTCTGTTTGACATTCATCACGCCGTCTATATGCTTGTTTTGATTATTGATTTCTTTCCAACCAAGAAACTCATCGCCCACAAACTCACCGCCTGCATACATACACGCAGGCATTTCGTTGGCGTATGAAATTAAATCAATCCAATGAATTTTCAGGCTGCCTGAAAAGGCTTTGTTGCTCAATAAAAACGCACCTGCACCGTCTGACAACATCCAGCGTAAAAAATCACGATTAAAAGCGTGCGTAGGGTGAAAGTTTGTTTCATCTTCTTGTTTTGAAAGAGAAAAATTTTCCTTTCGCATAATGGCGGACGCGGTTTCGGCGGCACTGGCAATCGCCATATTGTGTTCGCCACTTTTCACCGCATTAAAGGCATATTTACAAGCCGCCATACCTGCCACGCACACACCTGATAAACTCACCGCTTCTAACGGCGAAAAATCGTGCAACAAACCCTGCACCATCACACCGTGTCCAGGCATGGTTTGGTCAGGATAAGAAGTGCCGCAAGATAATAGCGTAACTTCTTGTTTTTCTTCTTTATTACTAAACAAGTTTTCAATCGCCAAAGCGGCTAACTCGGCACATGAATGTGTGGTCTGACGCGTTTTCGGGTCAATCGCATAATAACGGCTGACAATGCCGTTAGACGCTAAAATACGGCGGCGAAGACGAGACGGACTATCGCCCGCCACGCCCAACACGCTTTCCATAGCGTCATTATCAATCGGTTTATTCGGCAAAAATGCGGCGGTACGGTTTAAATATACGGTGTTCATTGTGAAATTCATTCAGGCTGCCTGAAAAAAGGCACAAGCCATAATTTTACGCTATTTCAGGCTGCCTGAACGCAAAAAAACACGCTTTTTATAGTCGGTTCACAGCAAAAGCAGTCAAGGCGGTAAAGCCGAAGACAGTATAAATAATACGGCAAGGCGAACCAACGCTGAATGATTTTGCTGTGAATCGACTATATCAGCGTGTTTTTATGTGATGAGACACATTAGAATATCGAAAACCAATGCTCATCAATGTCATCGTTATCTTTTCTATCGTCCCACTCATCAGGCGGAACTTCAACAAAAAGTGGGTCATTATGCAAATCATCAAAATTTTCTTCTATCGTATCAATCGTTTGGACGGAATTATCCGTATCACCTTGATTATCCGTAATTTCTGTTTCTTCCGTGTTTGTTGCCGATACTTCGGGATTTTCGTCTGTGGCTTTTTCGTTCTCTTCGGTATTTGGTGCCTTGTCGGTATCGCCGTCTTTATGCGACAAGCCTAACCACTGTGCAAATTTATTGATTAAATTTAATGGCTTATACCAAGAATCATCATCATCTGATGAATGGTTTGAATTTTCAGTACTCCTTGATGAAATTGAATGCTCATCGTCCAAAGTTTGTGCTTTTGTTGCCGTTTGTTTATCGGCTGTCATGTCGTTGATTTGGGTAGCATTCAGTGTGCTGCCGTCTTTGAAGTGAATTTCGTCAATGCGGTAATGATTGCTGTCGTCAAAGTGGTTCTGCACGGTGATTTGGTCTTCTCCAAGTTTTGCTTTAATAATTAGGTTATTGTCTTGGCGTGTGAAGGTGAAATCTTCTGCTGTGCGGTCATCCTTAAAACGAATAATATCTTTGCGGTTCTCGTCTTTATCTTCGTTGTCGATTGTGTCTTGTCCAAAATCACTGTCGAAGATATATGCGTCATCGCCAATGCCGCCCCTTAAATAGTCGTTATCTTTTCCGCCCCATAAGCGGTCGTTGCCTTCACCGCCATAAAGTTTGTCTTTTCCTGCTCCACCGTAAAATAGGTCATCGCCTTTACCGCCGTGCATGGTGTCATTTCCTGCGTTGCCATTCAGTAAATCATCGCCATCGCCGCCATAAAGAGTGTCGTTACCGTTGCCGCCGTGTAGTTTGTCGTCCCCGCTATAACCATACAAGACATCGTTGCCTGCAAAACCTTCTATGGTGTTGTCGTGTTCATTGCCTAATAGGCGATCGTTTCCGTTCGTGCCTTTAAGGTGTGCTTGATAGGCTTCTATGGTTAAGGTCTGCGTGGCTGTCGCTCCGTTTGGGTCGCTTGCTCTAATTTCTAATTCGCTCACGCTCGCATTGGTTGGTGTGCCTGTTAGTGTGTTGGTTTGTGCGTCAAAGTTGAGCCATTCGGGCAGGTTGTTGATTGTGTAAGTTAATTTATCTCCGTCAGGATCGGTAAATAAGTTTTCAGGCAGCCTGAAACTCCATTCTTGATTTACTTTAATGGTTTGGGTGTCTATCGTTTCATTCACTACTGGGGCGTGGTTAGTTGGTGTGGGCGGATTATCATCTTCTGGCGGATTGTCATCGCCACTTTGTGGTTGATAAGGCAACAGTGCAAAGCCTAAATCACCGTCTTGGTAGTTTTGTATGGCGACATAACTTTTAGTCGTTGTCGATTGCCAAACTAAAAAGGAAGTGTCATTTTGTTCGATTTTTTGTAACTGCATATTTTCAGTTTGCCAAGTGTCTTTGGCTACGGCTTTCCAGTTTTGTTCGTGCAAATAAACGCCGTCTATAACAATCGCCCCTTTGCCGTCTTCGTCTAAAATGATGTTTTGTTGCGTATTTTGCAAATCTTCACCGTTAAAAACATAGGTATCATCACCTTTGCCACCTATCAAGCCATCATTGCCTTGACCTGCGACAAGTGTGTCGTTACCGTCTCCACCGTAAAGTTTGTCATCGCCGTTACCGCCAATCAGCGTGTCATCACCTACATTACCGTAAATAATGTCATTGCCGTCGCCACCGTCTAAATAATCGTTGTCTGAAATATCGGCAAATTCTTCACCGTGAAAATCACCTGTGAGTATATCGTCTCCATTTCCACCGAAAATAATATCGCTGCCACCGCCACCAATTATTTGATCGTTGCCATCACCTCCGTCAAGAGTATCATTGCCTGAAATTTGTGGTCGAGTATAATCAAAATCGGCAAAAATATGATCATCACCAGCACCGCCTATAATATAATCATCGCCGCCACCACCAACGATTTGGTCGTTGCCATTACCGCCGTCAATGTAATCATTACCCCAAATTTCGGCTAATTCTAAACGACCATAATCACCCCAAATGCGATCATCGTCATCTCCGCCAATTACGGTATCATTGCCGCCACCGCCGTGAATTTCATCGTTGCCATCACCACCGTCAATAAAATCATCACCGTTTGCATCTGCAAATGGTGCGGATTCGGGATTGTTGCCAAAGTCGCCAGTTATCCAATCATCGCCGTCTCCGCCCAAAATCACATCATCACCGCCATTGCCATAAACGGTATCCTTGCCGTCGCCAGCAAAAATGGTGTCGTTGCCGTGTTCTGTTGTGGGTAAATATTGAAGAGTGCCTTTTGAATTATTGTCGGCGGTGCCGTCTCCGTAAATATGGTCATCACCGCCATTGCCGTAAATTAGGTCATCACCTGCCATACCATACAGCGTATCATTGCCGTCTGTTTGGCTGGCGGTGTTTGCATTATCTTGTTCATCGCCATAAATAATGTCATTATTATTGCCGCCCATCACGCTATCATTACCACTGCCACCGTATAACAAATCGCCTGCTTGTTCTGGGTTATCAGTGTGTTGATAATTTCCGTTCAGCATTGTATCGACATACAATGTGCCGTCCTGAATTTTATAAACGCCCCAAACTGAACCTTGTGTTACGGTTTCTACATAACGGCTGTCTCGTGAAGTCCATTGGTCTTCATCGCTATTTCGCAAACGAAAGTTAATTGTCCAATTAGAAAAAATATGGTCATTACCGCTACCGCCATAAATGGTGTCTATGCCGCCACCGCCAGCAATTAAATCATCACCATCGCCGCCGTCTATGAAATCATCTTTGTCTCGACCAAGTAATGCGTCATTGCCTGTTAAGCCGTAAATCTGATTGCTTTTGCCTGCTTCTCCTGCTATGGTGTCATTAAAGTTTTCTTGGTGAGAACCGTTAATAATCTCGCCATTTTCATTTCTGGCTGAATGGTCTAACCAATTAACTTTGTATTTACCGTTTTCATCGGTTTCAGGACGAATATCGCCACGCCATAAAAGATAATCGGGGTTTTCAGGTTGCTCTTCTGATTGTTTATTAAATAAATGAATATTTAATGCAGAAAAACCATTATTTAATTCAGTGGCTACCTGAAAATAATTTTCAATGGTAATTTGGTTATTATCTTTATCGCTAATAACTAAATTACTTCCTTGTTGCTCTGCTTTTAAACCTGTTTGATTATTTTCTTTATCTAATTCATACCAAATAGATTTTGTTTTATCTTCTTGGTGAAAATTCTTTAATGCGTCCCCACCATTAAAGAAAATAACCCCTTCACCGTCTTCATCATAAACAGTATCGCCATTATCCACATGATAAAGGTCAAAATCTTTGCCACCCTCTAATCGGTCAGCCCCTTTGCCACCGTTTAATGAATCAATACCGTCTCCGCCAATTAAACGGTCATTATAATCAGTGCCTGTAATACTGTCGTGTCCGTCTCCACCAACATATACTATGCCGTTTTTGAGATAGGGCAAAAACGCATTGCTTATATTCCAATTAGCATACCAATTACCTGGTATAGAAATAGAAGAAGTATCAATATCTTTATTCAGTTGAACATATTTACCGCTATTAGGTATATATTCATGTGCAGTGGTATAACTCTTTAATTCATGATTTGAATTGTTAGCATATACAACAATACGATCCTTTTCATCACGGAAATCAAAAGAACCTGATTTTCTTAATTCTTCAAATCCTTTAAGGTAATAATCTACTTCTTCTTTTTTTGTCCATGAACCAACTGCTTGCGGAGTAAAAATAGGTTTTGTACCATACAAATAATGTATTTCTCCTGACGGAGTTAAAATAGTATTCTCTTTAACACCATCTTGTCTTATTTCTTCAAAATACTCATCTCGAGTATAACTACCAGAATTTAATTGAAAAAATTCTTTATTTACTGCATTGTCTGTTCCTACATATTCAATACCAACAGATTTACCAATACCTGACGGATCCATCATTTGTTTCAGAACAGGATTAACTTCTGCAGCAAAGCCTTCTTTGCTATCAAAATCAAAAGGGGCTGTATTAGATTAGCAGTTATGATATACTGCAAAAATGAAGATAACGCATTGTAAATTAACTAAAACAACACAGAAGAAACTGCTTGAATTTTTTGTATTAGAAGTTACAGCAAGAAGTGCAGCCGATATTTTG
>JAFTFY010000033.1 GCA_017458185.1 Neisseriaceae bacterium | reverse complement strand
TTAATTTCTAAGCCGCCTGTTCGGCGGGGAACGCGTTAGGGGCAACGGTTACAGACGGAACGGCTTTCTAAGCCGCCTGTTCGGCGGGGAACAAGCGGTGGAATTGGACAACAAAGGCTGTCATTTTCTAAGCCGCCTGTTCGGCGGGGAACCGACAGGCGTAACGCCCTGTTTTTTGGGTTTTTTTCTAAGCCGCCTGTTCGGCGGGGAACAAAGGCTCAATTTATTATCGCGATTAGCACAATTTCTAAGCCGCCTGTTCGGCGGGGAACAAATTAGACTACTTTGTCCTGTTGATGATTGCTTTCTAAGCCGCCTGTTCGGCGGGGAACGTGATTTTGAGCCGACCGCAACGGCTAAACAATTTCTAAGCCGCCTGTTCGGCGGGGAACCCGAATTGTTTGCCGATTTGCGTTTTAAGACATTTCTAAGCCGCCTGTTCGGCGGGGAACTTAAATCAGACAGCGGCGGCGAGACGAATTACTTTCTAAGCCGCCTGTTCGGCGGGGAACAATATGCCCGCAGGCGGTTCATTAGACTGCGTTTTCTAAGCCGCCTGTTCGGCGGGGAACGACTTATCGCAATCGGCTCGTCAAACATACTTTTTCTAAGCCGCCTGTTCGGCGGGGAACGATTACGAACCCATTTCAGGGGGCGTTTGTTTTTTCTAAGCCGCCTGTTCGGCGGGGAACGAAGCAATTAAAAACGGCGGCGGCGGTGGCGGTTTCTAAGCCGCCTGTTCGGCGGGGAACTCAGTGCCAAGCCGTTGATTTATAAGAAAATCTTTCTAAGCCGCCTGTTCGGCGGGGAACTGAAAGTGGCTATCAATGGGTCGATTTTTGCATTTCTAAGCCGCCTGTTCGGCGGGGAACAGATTTTTTGGCAAGCCTGCCTTGCTGGGTTTTTTCTAAGCCGCCTGTTCGGCGGGGAACACCGAGAAACAATACTACTTATATTGCGGATTTTTCTAAGCCGCCTGTTCGGCGGGGAACTACAACAAAAAAGCGTAATACAAAAAAAATATTTTCTAAGCCGCCTGTTCGGCGGGGAACAATGTCGTCTTCTTTGTATTCTGTTTTAAGTTTTTCTAAGCCGCCTGTTCGGCGGGGAACAAATCACCCTATAATCAGGGTCGCACGCATAGTTTCTAAGCCGCCTGTTCGGCGGGGAACATCACCACCACCGCCATTGTTGGTTGCGGCTTTTTCTAAGCCGCCTGTTCGGCGGGGAACAATCAGCCCTACCCTGCACATTCAGAGACGGGTTTCTAAGCCGCCTGTTCGGCGGGGAACCTTAACAAGGCTCGCAATGTGCGAGACGGCTTTTTCTAAGCCGCCTGTTCGGCGGGGAACACTTGGTCGCACTCTGAACAATAATCGAACAGTTTCTAAGCCGCCTGTTCGGCGGGGAACCAAAAATCGCCGAGCGTTTGGGGGTGCAAAATTTTCTAAGCCGCCTGTTCGGCGGGGAACAAATCTGAATTTGCTTTTTCGGCTTCCCAATCTTTCTAAGCCGCCTGTTCGGCGGGGAACCCTTGCTATTTGCTTGACGGTGAAGAATGGGCTTTCTAAGCCGCCTGTTCGGCGGGGAACGTGTTACCTTATTTTTAATGTGTGCTATATTATTTCTAAGCCGCCTGTTCGGCGGGGAACCAAGTGCTTGGGTCATTTTGCACCAAGTGCTTTTTCTAAGCCGCCTGTTCGGCGGGGAACGTTTTTCTTCATCGTATTTCGCCAAATTTTCATTTCTAAGCCGCCTGTTCGGCGGGGAACTTCCAGTTATTTAATTTTTAATGTGTGTTATATTTCTAAGCCGCCTGTTCGGCGGGGAACATATCGGCAATGTGGCGTTCTTGTTGGAGTTTTTTCTAAGCCGCCTGTTCGGCGGGGAACTGCTTGATTATTCAACGCTGCCACTTTGACATTTTCTAAGCCGCCTGTTCGGCGGGGAACTGAAACCGCAACTGATACTGAAATCGCCACCATTTCTAAGCCGCCTGTTCGGCGGGGAACGAAAAAATGGTAGAATATGATTTTGCCATTTTTTTCTAAGCCGCCTGTTCGGCGGGGAACGTAAAGTTGGTGGCACTGGCTTTTTACTTTCATTTCTAAGCCGCCTGTTCGGCGGGGAACAAACAGCGATTTTATGAAAAATAATCAATCGTTTTCTAAGCCGCCTGTTCGGCGGGGAACTTAAAACTCCCAGAGAAGCTTGTGAAGCTCATTTTCTAAGCCGCCTGTTCGGCGGGGAACATTTAACTATTTCTTCTCTTTCAAAGCATTATTTTCTAAGCCGCCTGTTCGGCGGGGAACAAAGGTGCTGGCGTAGCCTGAAATATAAAACATTTCTAAGCCGCCTTGTTCGGCGGGGAACTGATGGCGATGGTTCGTTTTTTGTCGAACCACTTTCTAAGCCGCCTGTTCGGCGGGGAACAAAATTTATTTGTGCGGCTTTGTATTCTATTACTTTCTAAGCCGCCTGTTCGGCGGGGAACAGCATAAAGACTGGGCAGGTCGCAACTTGGCATTTCTAAGCCGCCTGTTCGGCGGGGAACAATTCGTTTAATTGCGTCTCGCCGTTTTGGTTTTTCTAAGCCGCCTGTTCGGCGGGGAACAAGTTCATTTGTTGAGCCTTTCTCCACAAAATTTTCTAAGCCGCCTGTTCGGCGGGGAACGATTTAGACGGTGAAAAAGAATACGGCAATGTTTTCTAAGCCGCCTGTTCGGCGGGGAACATAGCGGTCTAAATACCACAAGGCTTTGTTCATTTCTAAGCCGCCTGTTCGGCGGGGAACCAAGTGTCGTCTTCGTCAAGGGGCAGTTTTAATTTCTAAGCCGCCTGTTCGGCGGGGAACGTTGCGGCGTATAGGCGACTGGTTCGGGTTGCTTTCTAAGCCGCCTGTTCGGCGGGGAACTTGACGCTCTTTGAAATTCAGGCTGCCTGAAATTTCTAAGCCGCCTGTTCGGCGGGGAACGAACTGACTATTTTGTTCGGTCATGAATATTTTTTCTAAGCCGCCTGTTCGGCGGGGAACAAAATAAAAATAGATTTGTAGATTTATTTGCGTTTCTAAGCCGCCTGTTCGGCGGGGAACGCTTGTGTTTAACAAGCGGGCGGTTTCCCTGTTTTCTAAGCCGCCTGTTCGGCGGGGAACGCCGTGTTTGGAATACTCGTATGATTACGAGTTTTCTAAGCCGCCTGTTCGGCGGGGAACCGTGAAAAAAATCGACCTTATTCTCAAATCTTTTTCTAAGCCGCCTGTTCGGCGGGGAACTTTATTCAAATAATCTCGGCATACAACCTTGTTTTCTAAGCCGCCTGTTCGGCGGGGAACGTTAATCCTAATCTCGGAGCGTCTATTGACTTTTTCTAAGCCGCCTGTTCGGCGGGGAACCAGGTCGATTATTCAGAGTTACAGGATTCACATTTCTAAGCCGCCTGTTCGGCGGGGAACAAAAAACCCTGTCCGAACCTTGCGAAGTTTCATTTCTAAGCCGCCTGTTCGGCGGGGAACAACAAGCACTTCAATGGCTATGTTCGTGTTATTTTCTAAGCCGCCTGTTCGGCGGGGAACAAAAAACCCTGTCCGAACCTTGCGAAGTTTCATTTCTAAGCCGCCTGTTCGGCGGGGAACTTCCAAAAACCAAAGCGTTTGGCTTTTTTCTTTTTCTAAGCCGCCTGTTCGGCGGGGAACCACGCCGACCGCTATTTTGAAGCGACACGGTTTTTCTAAGCCGCCTGTTCGGCGGGGAACGTTGTCAATAAAAAATTGAAACCGCCCCCAAATTTCTAAGCCGCCTGTTCGGCGGGGAACCTGCGGATTGTTCGCAGATTTTATCCTATCAATTTCTAAGCCGCCTGTTCGGCGGGGAACTCCTGCGATATTACAGGCGGTTCGTGGAATATTTTCTAAGCCGCCTGTTCGGCGGGGAACCGCCTATTTTAATTCTCGCAAGTTGCAAAACATTTCTAAGCCGCCTGTTCGGCGGGGAACTAAAAAAGGCTTTAATTGAAAGCAAAAGGGCTTTTCTAAGCCGCCTGTTCGGCGGGGAACATTGATTTTATCTTGCACGGCTTGTTCATTTTTTTCTAAGCCGCCTGTTCGGCGGGGAACATTTGAATATTTGTAACGCCCGAACCAGTTTCTTTCTAAGCCGCCTGTTCGGCGGGGAACACAGACGGCTCGCCGAGAGCGAAGTTTATCGTATTTCTAAGCCGCCTGTTCGGCGGGGAACGAAAGGCAATATTGACAATTATCTCGGTTCTATTTCTAAGCCGCCTGTTCGGCGGGGAACTTATTCTTTTGTCGCAATTAAACCGTGATTTATTTCTAAGCCGCCTGTTCGGCGGGGAACGTAATGTCGTCCCCTGCTGGTCGAACATAAGCTTTCTAAGCCGCCTGTTCGGCGGGGAACTTTTTCGATAGTGCCGAAGACTATGCAATGGCTTTCTAAGCCGCCTGTTCG
>JAFTFY010000040.1 GCA_017458185.1 Neisseriaceae bacterium | reverse complement strand
TATGCAAAATATTGCACATAAATTATCATTATTATCAAAAAATATTTTTGGATTTTCTTGCTTTGTCAAAACACTTATTCATACAATTATCGGCAAGTTTATTTGTTAATTTTTTAGGAGCAAACACAATGAGAGCAAGCGTTTTAACATTGACAACCCTTTTGGCTTTAACACTCACCGCTTGTGGCGGCGGTGGCGGTTCTTCTGATAACCCTAATCAATCGCCAGTGGTGGTTAATCCGCCGACTAATGGCGGTGGTGGTTCAGGCGGAAATACAACGCCTACACCTACAACAGACGGCTTTGTGGTTTCTGGAAAAGCCATTAAATTTGAAAATGGTAAGCAAGTGGCAAAAATGGACAGTTATGCTCGAACTGAAGAAATTAAAATTGATGGAAAAACGATGACCCTTTTCCATAATAAACAAGGAGAATTAAGTTACACTACAAATACAAAATATTCTTCTGCCGATGGTCATATTGCTGCTACTGCTGGAAGACTTGCATATTCGAGATTTGGCGTAATGCACGATGAAGATAAGAATATAGAATATGTGTTTTATACAGGTAAGGAAAATTTAACTCCTGTTAGTGAAATGCCAACAACAGGAACTAAAGTAAAATATTCTGGTTATGCTGTGGCATATAGACCAAATGATCAACGCACATTCTTATCCTATTTTGCAGGTGGTTCATATGATACTAATCGTAATACTCCTGTAACTTTTGATGTAAATTTTGTTGAAAAAACAATTACAGGAAAGATAGATGAGTTGAATAGTTATAAAAATGACAATGGCACTCTTTCTACCAAACAAATCAAAAACATAGAACTCTCCGCCACAATTACAGGCAACACATTTAGCGGTACAAAAAATGGCGTTTCAACCGAAGGTATTTTTGTCGGACCCAAAGCCGCTGAAATGACTGGCTTGTTCAAAGACGATAACAATAGAATTCAGGGTGCGTTTGGAGCGAAAAAACAATAAAACGCTTGGATTAAATAATAAAAACGGCATTGATAATGCCGTTTTGTCTTTTCAGGCAGCCTGAATAATCCTTTGAATTATAGTAAAATCCCCCCTTTATCTTTTAAATTAGGAAAAAATATGTCGGGCAATTCTTTGGGGCAATTATTTCGGGTGAGTACTTTTGGCGAAAGTCATGGCGTGGGTATCGGTTGTGTGATTGACGGCTGTCCGCCGAATTTGCCGCTTTCCGTTGATGATATTCAGCCCGATTTAGACCGCCGCCGTCCAGGCACTTCTCGCTATGTGACGCAACGCAAAGAAAGCGACACAGTGGAAATTTTATCAGGCGTATTTGACGGCAAAACCACAGGCACGCCGATTGCCCTGTTTATCCGCAACACCGACCAACGCAGTAAAGACTACGGTGCGATTGCCCACGCTTTTCGCCCTGGACACGCCGATTTTACATACTGGCATAAATATGGCATTCGTGATTATCGCGGCGGCGGACGAAGTTCTGCACGCGAAACCGCCGCTCGTGTGGCTGCTGGGGCTGTGGCGAAAAAATGGCTCAAACACACATTCGGCATGGAAATTGTGGCGTTCGTTCGCCAAATCGGCGAAAAAATCATTCAGTTTGAAAGCGAAGCATACATTAACGAAAACCCATTTTTTGCGGCAAATCGTTCGCAAATCAAAGAGTTAGAAGAATATTTAGACAGTATTCGCAAAAGCACCGACAGCATCGGGGCAAAATTAGAAATTGTCGCAAGACAAGTGCCAGTCGGCTTGGGCGAACCTGTGTTCGACCGCTTGGACGCAGACATTGCCCACGCAATGATGAGCATTAACGCCGTGAAAGGCGTGGAAATTGGCGATGGCTTTGGTGTTGTTGCCCAAAAAGGTAGTCAGCACGGCGATGAAATGGACAAAAACGGCTTTTTAAGCAATCACGCAGGCGGTATTTTGGGCGGCATTAGCACAGGGGCGGAAATTGTGGTGCGTATTGCCGTCAAACCCACGCCCAGCATTGCGAAGCCACGCAAAACCATTAACGAAAATGGCGAAGAAATTGAACTTGCCACACACGGCAGACACGACCCCTGCGTAGGCTTACGAGCCGCACCCGTGGCATCCGCCATGCTCGCATTAGTTTTAGCCGACCACGCAATGAGAAATCACGCACAATGTGGCTGGAAATAAGTTTCAGGCAGCCTGAACGCTAATTGAATTGAGTTTATCAGTATTATCGAATATAAAATTAAAATATTTAACCGTATTTTACTTATTCAGCAATTTTTATTAAAAATATTCACTTTTTCTAACTTTAAAAGCGATATTTTTTTATCCATTCCGCCCGCATAACCTGTTAAATCACCATTGCTGCCGATAACGCGATGACAGGGAATAATCAGCGAAATCGGATTATGCCCCACAGCATTGCCTATGGCTTGTGGCGACATGGTTAAACGGTTTTGTTGGCGGGCAATTTTTTCGGCGATTTCTTTATAAGTTATTGTTTTTCCAAATGGAACTTCCATTAACATTTGCCACACGCTTTGACGAAAATCACTGGCTGTTATCAATAACGGCGGCGTAAAATGCGGATTTTTTCCTTGAAAATAAATATCTAACCATTGAGCCGTTTGTGAAAAAATCGCTAATTGATTGTTTTCAAGAAATACACTGATATTCGGTAAATATTTCTGCCCGTCAAAATAAAGCCCTGTTAAAGCATTATTGTGTGCGGTTAAAATAATTTTTCCCAAAGGAGAAGAATAAAAAGAGCATGTTTGCATTGTGTTAATTGTTTCAGGCAGCCTGAAATATCTATTAAAAATAACGATAAAAAACAGCGTTATTTTAGCAAACAAACCGCAGTTTCGGCGAGCCGATAGGCGATGCTCAAACAACTTTTGCATGTATGCAGTATTTTGAGAATAATCCATTATTTTTGGATTTTGATTGACTATATCAAAAAAATTCATACAATCCTACTATTTTTCATCATTTTTTTCATTATTATGCTTGAAATAGGGCAGATACTCGGGTTATCTTACTGTTTTTTAATATGATTGATTTTCAGGCAGCCTGAAAATACAAGGACGATAATATGAGCCAAGCACCACGCACACTCAGTTTTGAATTTTTTCCGCCCCGCAATGAGCAAGCACGCGAGCAGTTGAAAATCACGCGGCAGCAGTTGCGGCAATTTTCGCCTGCCTTTTTTTCTTGCACTTATGGTGCAGGCGGCAGCACGCGGGACGGCACCTTGCAAACCGTTACCGACATTATTCAAGACGGCTTAAACGCTGCTCCACACTTGGCGTGTATCGGGGCGAATAAGGCTGAATTGCGTCAATTACTCAACACTTACCGAGATTTGGGCGTTAAGCGAATTGTGGCTTTGCGTGGCGATATGCCGTCTGGTATGGGTTTGTTTGCGCAGGACGATGATTTACTGCATGCGTCTGATTTGGTTCGATTTATTCGTCAAGAATACAATGATACTTTTCATATTGAAGTGGCTGCTTACCCCGAATTTCACCCCCAAGCCGACAGTGCCGAGCAGGATATTGCTCATTTTGTCGCAAAATGCCAAGCAGGGGCTGATTCGGCGATTACGCAATATTTTTATAATCCAGACGCTTATTTTTATTTTGTTGATGAAGTTGCCAAACAAGGTGTTAATTTGCCGATTGTACCTGGCATTATGCCGATTTCAGGTTTTGCAAAATTATCCCGTTTTTCAAACAGTTGCGGAGCAGAAGTGCCCCGCTGGTTGCGGCTGAAATTGCAATCCTTTGCAGACGACAGTGCGTCCTTAAAAGCCTTTGGTTTAGATGTGGTAACGCAATTATGCGAAACGCTCTTGAAAGGCGGAGCACCTGGTTTGCACTTTTACACACTCAACAATGCAGGCACAGTTTCAACCATTTGCCAAAGATTGGGGCTGTAAGTTAATGAGCAATGAGTAATGAGCAATGAGCAATGAGTATTTTCAGGCAGCCTGAAAAGGTATTAAAAAGCGTGTGTAATAAGTTACCCACGCTACGCTTGCTAATTATTTTGATTGCTCCTTATTTTGTTCGGTTAATGGTCTGCCTTGCTCATCGATTAGAAAAACCACTGGCTGACCTGGTTCTGGTTTTTCTCTTGAAATCGCTTTACCTGCCCAATTTTTGGCAATAGTATCCCCCCAATTTTCACTGTAATAAAAATATGTAAATCTTTCGCCCGTTGTTTTGTTATATTCACGAGTTGTAGAAATAGGTATATATCCATCAGGTAGCCACTGCTCCTGTTCTCTTACCTGATTTTCTGTTAAATCAGAACCTTTACAAGTTGAATAACCTTGTTGTTCCCTAAATGTCTGAATCTTGTTGTATTGTGGATTTCCTGACCATCTCAAACTATCATTATTTTCTTTATCTTGTATGCTGAAAAAATTAGGACTAATTTTTCCTGATTTTGTAATTTTTAAGACATTATAAGGTGCGGTTTCCTTAATAGATGAAACATACGCAATATCGTTGTGGTCTAAATTAGTAACATTGGTAACATTACCTATTAAATTTTTATCAAACTTAATTCTTTGCCATTTGTCATTAACTGCTTTATATTGACGATAAGCAAAATCACTATTCCAATTATCACAACGATTGTATGCCACAACAATAAACCATTCCCCTTGTTCATTTTTATCAATAAATATTGGACTACTATATACATTATCTTCGTAACTATTCCAAATAGGCGGTTTGTTAGAAATATGTTCATCAACTACTTCAAATTGTTCGCTGGTTCTTGAAAAATTTGGTCTAAACCAATCATCAACACCAAAAAAAACTTCAAATGTCCTTTTAACAACAATAACTTCTCCATTACTTAATTGAACTTCTTCTTGATAAGACATTTCTTTTGTTCTTGAACAAGAAGCCAAAAACAAAACAACAGTGGATAATAGAAAATAATTAAATATTTTAGTTTTCATCATAACTTCTATAATAAATAAACACGATATTAAACAAACTTTTCAGGTAGCCTGAAAAGGTCTTAACGCTGCCTGAAACTTTTTACAATCGTTTAGCGCTCATAATTTGGGGAATAGATTGAATGTCGTGCAGAATTTGATTGAGTTGTTCTGTGTCGGTAACGCTTAATCCAAAACGCATTTCTACAAAGTCGCCTTTGCCTTCGGGTTGCGGGGGCATTTCGACATTTTCGATATTCGCATTGTGGGCAGCGATTGAGCCTGCGAGTGTGGCTAATAAACCTGGTTGGTCTTGGCTCATCACAGAGATTTTGGTGCTGAATTTACCGTCTTTGCCGATTGCTTCCCAGTCGGCATCTAATTGATTTTCCACAGGAATACGGAATAGATTTTCGCAGGTGTCGCTGTGGATAATCAAGCCTTGTTCGGGGATTAGGGCGGCTTTAATCGCATCGCCTGGTATGGGGTTGCAGCAAGTGGAAATGTGAATATTGCCCACAGGGCTGCCTGAAATTTTAATCGGTGAAAGTTTGGTTTTGCCGCCAAATTTTTCGCCTGCAATTTCTGCAATTTGCATGGCAACTGCCACAGGCAATAATCTGCCCATGCCGACATCGTACAACACATCTTCAAAGCGAATGTTTTTGCTTTGTAAATCGGCTAAATATTTGTTTTTAACGGTTTCGGACACTAATAAGCGTTGTGGCAGTAATTGTTGTAGGGCTTGTTGCAACAGTTTTTCGCCCAACATAATGGCGTCTTCGCGTCCCATATTTTTCAGACGAGAACGAATGGAACTTCTGGCTCTGGCACTCACCACAAAACTTAACCACGCAGGATTAGGCTGGGAGTCTTTGCGGGTGATGATTTCAATCGTGTCGCCCGTGTGCAAGCGATGACGCAGTGGCACGGGGTTGCCATTGACTTTCGCCCCCACGCACGAATGCCCGATGTCGGTGTGAATGGCATAGGCGAAATCGACAGGCGTAGAACCCCTTTGCAACACCAAAATTTTGCCATTTGGCGTAAAAAGATAAATTTCGTTTTGGTATAAATCCACTTTAATGTGTTCGGAAAATTCAATTGCATTGCCGCTATCTTCTTGTAATGCCAAGATATTTTGTAGCCATTGACGGGTGCGTAAAATGGCGGTATCACGCACTTCGCCTGTGCGATTTTGGTATAGCCAGTGGCTGGCAATGCCGTATTCGGCGGTTTGATCCATAGCAGGCGTGCGAATTTGCACTTCAATCGGCACGCCTTTAATGCCGATGAGTGTGGTGTGCAAACCTTGATAGCCATTGCCTTTGGGCAGGGCGATAAAATCCTTAAAGCGACCTGGGCGTGGTTTATACAAGGCGTGCAACGCACCTAACGCACGATAGCAGTCGTCTGGACTACGCACAATAATCCGCAAGCCGTATAGATTGCACACTTCGCGAAAGCGTTTGTGGCGGCTTTTCATCTTATTGTAAAGACTGTATAAATTTTTGTGCCGCACTCTGATTTTGGCTTCAATATTGCAAGCGGCAAGTTGCAGTTGAAACGCACGAATGATTTCTTCTATGACATCTTGGTGTTCGTTTTGCCAGCGTTGTAAGGCTGCCTGAAAAACCGTGTAGCGGTGTGGGTGAATGTTGTAAAACGACAAATCTTGCAATTCACGATACACAGGGTTCATACCGATACGGTTTGCCAAAAGGGCATAAGTTTCAATGGTTTCGCGTGCGATGCGGCGGCGTTTATCAGGACGCATCGACCCCAAAGTTCGCATATTGTGCAAGCGGTCGGATAATTTAACAAGCAACACACGAATGTCTTTGACCATAGCCAAAACCATTTTGCGAAAACTTTCCGCTTGGTGTTCTATGTGATTGTTAAAATTGATTTTTTCTAATTTAGATAAGCCATCAACCACTTCGGCAACCGTGCCGCCGAAAAAATGAGCCAACTCGGTTTTGGTAGTGCCTGTGTCTTCCAAAACATCGTGTAACAAAGCACTGATGACGGTTTTGGCATCTAATTTCCATTTTGCCACTTCGGTGGCAACCGCAATCGGGTGGGTGATATACGGTTCGCCCGACTGCCGTGTTTGCCCCCTATGCTTGATAAACGCATAATCGCAGGCTTTGGCAATTAAATCGAAATCGTCCGCACCAAAATACGAGGCAGCCTGAAATAAGGTGTCTTTGGCTTGTTGCGACACAGGGTCGTAAAGTGGTGCGGCAGGGTCGGACATAACAACACCTATTGACGGCGTTTCAAAATGCTTTTGTTAATTTGACCTGTGGCAATTTCACGCAGGGCGGTTACAGTGGGTTTGCTTTTGGCTTCTTCAACCAAAGCGGTTGCCCCGCCTGCGAGTTGTCTTGCACGCGTAGCAGCCGCCAGCGTCAGTTCAAATTGATTTTCAATGTGTGGAATACAATCTTCTACGGTTACTCGTGCCATAGTTTTATTTACCTTTTCAAAAAATTATTGCATTAACGAAATCAAAGCCGCATTGTTATTGCTTTGGCGTAAGCGTGTGGCATAAACAATGTGCATTAAATCTTGGGTTGCCGTGGGCAAGTCGTCATTGACAACCAAATAATCAAACAAAGAGGCTTGTTCAAATTCTTGTCGTGCATTTTGCAAACGCAAGGCAAGTTGTGCTTCATCTTCCGTGCCGCGAGCCAGTAAGCGTTGTCGCAAAGCGTCCATTGTGGGCGGCAAAATAAACACGCTAACGGCGTCAGGCATTTGACGGCGAACTTGCTCGGCACCTTGCACATCAATTTCCAAAATCACATCAGTACCCTGATTGCGGATTTTTTCTACTTCGTTAGCGGAAGTGCCATAGTAATTGCCATGCACAAAAGCGTGCTCAATAAACGCTCCATCGCCTATCATTTGCTCAAAAGTTGCCGTATCCACAAAATGATAATGCACGCCGTTAATTTCGCCCTCACGCGGTTTGCGAGTGGTATGCGATACGGCAACCTGAACGCAATCATTGACCGCAGCCAAAGCCGCAGTCAGCGAAGTTTTGCCCGTACCAGACGCGGCAGATACCACAAAAACATTGCCTTTGGCAGTCATTTTTTACTCCTTCATTAGCACTCTCGAAAGTATCGTTTATTATGCCACAAATAGCGATTGTTTCGCACTATTTTCCACATAAAATTGATGATAAAAGCGGTGAATAAGACAGTTTCAGGCAGCCTGAAACTTTTTAATACCATTCTTCGAGCAAACGACAGTTTTTTGAGAACTTTCTTTCAGGCAGCCTGAAAATAAAATCCACAAAAAAACGGACATATTGCTATGTCCGTTGCTATGATTAAAAAATTTATGTATCCAAAGAATTGAACATACTTTCGGCTTCTTTGTAAATCGGGCTGTCGGGCGGACAACTGTCCAAAATATCAACCAACACTTCCAATGTACCTTCGGTGTCGCCTTGTGATAAGTACATTTTTGCCAATTCCAGTTTTGCCAACAAGGGAGCGTCTTTGTCGTCTGTGGATAAAGGTGCAGGCGGTGGGGTTTCTTCAACCACAGGGGCAGCCACTTCTGCCACAGGAGCGACTTCTTCAACCACAGGGGTAGCCACTTCTTCTGCCACAGGAGCCACTTCTTCCACAATTTCTGTTGCCACAGGAATGGGCGACTCTTCTGCGGTGCTTTGTTCTTCCACAGTTGGAGCAGGGGGGTCTTCAACCACAACGGCTTGTTCTTCTGCCACTTCAACCGCAGGTTCTTCTTCAACCACTTCTTCTAATTCAGGTTCTTCGCTAACCACAGCCAAAGCAGGTTCTTCTTCGGCAACAGGCATAATTTGCTCGATGACCGATTCAACTGCTTGTTCAACCAAGTTCGCAGGTTCTTCTTCTACCAACTCTGCAACGGGTTCAAGCACTTCTGCGGCGGTTTCTTCCACTGCTTCAACAGGCGGCACTTCTTCTGCCACTGGTGCAACTTCCACAACAGGCTCTTCAACCGCAGGTTCTTCTACCACAGGTGCAGGCGGAACTTCTTCCACGGTTGTTTCACGCAACGATTCGGAAATATTTAATTCAGAATCCAAACGCATTAAGGGTGCAGGTTGATATTGACGAATGGGCACAGGTTCTTCGTAGTTTTCGTCTTGGGTTGCCGATTTAATGGTTTCCGCCACAGGCGTGTCGTCCAAGATGAAATCCAAACCGATATTCGGGTCAAACACCAATTTTTGTTTTTCGCCTTCTTGCAGTGCGTCTTCCACAGACGGAGCACGGCGAGATGGTTCTGGCGACAGTTCATCAACTTCAACAGGGGCATCAACCACACCCTCTTGTTGCAGAACTTCTTGAATTTTTTCCGCAGGGTGCTGCAAATCGTTTTCCGAGAAGTCGAAATCAAATGTATTGTCAGGTGTTTCTACATATTCGGGCTGCGTGTAAGTGGTATCACTACTGGGTGTCGTAGGTTCAAAATTGACCACAAACTCGTTGTCGTTTGTTTGCTCAACCAAATCAGTTTCTAATGGTTGAATATCGGCAGGCGTGGCTTGTGGTTCAAACACTTCTGCTACGCTTTCTGCCACTGTTTCAATGGTTTCTTCAAAAGAAACAGCGGGTGCTTCTGCGGGTGCAGCCGCACTTTCTTCAACCGTTTCAACCACTTCGTCTGCTACTGTGCGTGCAGGTTCTTCTGCCTGTGGTGCAAACGAAACGGCTTCTTCTTCGGGTTTGCTGATGTCTAAATCAGGCAATTCAATCGCCGCTTCTTCTTCTGCAACTTCAACTTCTTCTTTGGGCAAGGTTGCCGCAGGTGCGTCAGGAGCAGGGAAGAATTTATCTTTCAGTGAAACGGTTTCTTCTTCTTCCGCCATTTCAGACGGTTTGACTACTGTGCCAGCAACACCGCCAGTGGCAGCGGGTTTGACAACGGGTTTATCGTCTTCATCATCACCGCCTTTGCGGCGTGCTAATAAGAAACCAGCGATAATCGCTAATAACAGTAAGCCGCCTGCAATATATTTAACCGCAGAGCCGCCGCGTTTTTCTTCTTGTGGTGCGGCTTGTTCTTCAACAGGAGTGGCTGTTTGTTCTTCCACGGGTGCCGCAGGTGTGATTTCGGCTTGGGCTTGTTGCTCTGCTAATTCTTTGGCGGCTTGTTCTTGTTGCAAGCGTTCGGCTTCGGCTTTTTCTGCGGCTGCTTTTTCAGCAGCGGCTTTGGCTTCTGCGTCTTTTTTGGCTTGTGCTTCTTGTTCTTTTTTCAGTTGTTCCGCTTTGGCTTTTTCTTCCGCTTCTTTTTTGGCTTGGGCTTCTTGCTCTTTTTTCAGGCGTTCGGCTTCGGCTTTTTCGGCTTTGGCTTTTTCTTCTGCTTCGCGTTTCGCCTGTGCTTCTTGTTCTTTTTTCAGTTTTTCTTGGGCGGCTTTTTCTGCGTCTGCTTCTTTTTTGGCTTTATCCGCTTCGGCTTTGGCTTGGGCTTCGGCTTCTTTTTTGGCTTTATCTGCGGCGGCTTTTTCGGCTAATTTTTTCTCGATATTCGCAATCTCGTCTGCCGTGGGAATGGTCAGCACCGCACCGCTTTTCATACGGGCAGAATTGCCATTGACAAAAGCGTTGGGGTTTTTATCCACAATCGCTTGAATTTTTTGCTGATTAGACGCTTTGGAATCCGTCATTCTTTGTGCAATCGAACGCACGGTTTCTTTGCGTTTGGTGGTGTATTTGCTGCCCAAAGCAATGGCATTGTCTTTGGGTTGTTCTTCTGCCTTTTGCTCTTCTTTGGGAGCGTCAGCAGCGGCTTGTTCTTCTTTGGGCTCTTCTGCTTTGGGGGCAGGTCTTAATGCAACCGAGAATAAACGCACGCTGTCGCCTGCACGCACAGACAACGAAGTAATTTCTTCGTTAATGGGTGTAGAACTGGTGATGACTAACACAGGCGATTCTTGGCTGCCTGAAACATGTACATTAAGTGGTACGCTGCCTGACGCAGAATAAGCACCGTTTAATACGGCGGCTTCTGCTTCTTCGCCTGTCAGTGCGACACTTGCAGACAGTGGCTCACCTTGACCCGATTGTACGCGAATGTTGCCAATGCCTGCGGTGGCAATCAATGGTGCAACCAGTAATGCGGTTGCGGATAATGCTTTGGATAAAGCATTCAAACGAAATGTTGTTTTCAAGATTGTTCCCCATTTACATCTGAAAATAAAAGTTAATTTAAAAATGTGAAATCTATTTGTCCAATGGTTAATAAGGGTAAAACAAAAATAAAGTTTTTTCAATCTTTAATGCGTATTTTTCATCAATTTATTGCTTATTTATGTTTTTTTTTGCCTGTTTTATATTCAATAGGCTGTATTTTTAATCTTTCAGGCTGCCTGAAAAGGTTTTCAGGCAGCCTGAAACATATCTAACAGGTTTTGTTTTGTTGTGCCAAATTGTCTAAATATTGCTCATCAATATTGCCTGCCAAGTACTGCCCGTTAAAACACGATGAATCAAAGCCTTGTATGGCGGGATTAAGGGACGAGACGGCGTTTATCAGTTGTTGTAAATCTTGAAATACCACGCCGTCTGCACCGATTTCGGCGGCGATTTGTTGTGCGTTTTTGTCGTTGGCAATTAACTCGGCTTTGGTCGGCATATCAATGCCATACACATTTGGATAACGCACTTCGGGGGCGGCGGACGCTAAATATACTTTTTTCGCCCCTGACAGGCGTGCCATTTCGACAATTTCGCGGCTGGTTGTGCCACGCACGATTGAATCATCAACTAATAACACATTTTTACCTCTAAATTCGCAATCAATCGGCGACAGTTTTTGTCGCACTGATTTTTTTCGTACTGCTTGACCAGGCATAATAAATGTGCGTCCGATATAGCGGTTTTTAATCAATCCTTCACGATAAGGCAAGCCCAAATGGTGTGCTAATTCTAATGCGGACGGGCGACTGGTGTCGGGTATGGGCATCACCACATCTATGTCGTGCGGCAGTTCGGTTTTGACTTTTTGTGCCAAAA
>JAFTFY010000032.1 GCA_017458185.1 Neisseriaceae bacterium | reverse complement strand
CAAAATATCGGCTGCACTTCTTGCTGTAACTTCTAATACAAAAAATTCAAGCAGTTTCTTCTGTGTTGTTTTAGTTAATTTACAATGCGTTATCTTCATTTTTGCAGTATATCATAACTGCTAATCTAATACAGCCCCTTTAATTTTTCTTTAAGAGACAACAAAATACCCGCCATGTTACGCAGTCCCTTTCGGGTTAGGCTTGGCGGGTTCCGTTGTTTTCAGTGTATGTGATAAAACCGCCAAGTGTCAATATATTTTTCAGGCAGCCTGAAACTTAACATCAAACAAAATGCGTTTTCAAAGCAGGTAATGCTTTGGCACGGACATATTCGCCTGGTGCATCGCATACGGGGGCGAAGGTGCTGTTGCCGAATGTGGCTGTGGCTTTGATTTCTTTGCCCGAGCGTTCGCCAAACCATTTGACGGCATCTACCCACCAACTGCCTTTGTGGTTTTCCGAAGTTTCACGCCATTCATCAAAAGTTTCAGGCAGGTTCTCGCCTGTCCAGTAACTGCGGCGGTTTTTCGATACAGGGTTAATGGCACCTGCAATGTGTCCTGATTCGCCCAACACAAAGCGTTTTTCAGGGCAGCCTGTAAAGAATTTAATGCCGTCATACACCGAATGCGGCAGCACAATGTGGTCAGTTTCAGACGCATAGAAATACATCGGAATATCAATCGTGCTAATATCCACAGGCACGCCGCACACCGTCATACCGCCTTTTTTAATCAGTGCGTTTTCCACATAGCATTTTTGTAAGAAATAAGTGTGCATGGGCATCGGTAAATCAACCGAATCACTGTTCCACGACAGCATATCAAATGGGCGTGGCGTTTTGCCTTTGAGATAATTATCACGCACATAATTCCACACCAAGTCTTGCGGACGCAAGAACGAGAAAGTCGCTTGCAATTCCAAACCGCTGACAATGCCGCCTTTTTCCATTTGTGCCAAACGGTTACGCATAAACTCTTCGGTGATAAAGTGTTTAATATCACCAGGGTCGCTGTGATCAACCATTGAAGTCATAAACAGCACATTATCGACATAATTATTGCCACGCGCCTTTAACACTGCCAAAGCCGTAGTTAAAAGCACGCCACCGATACAAAAGCCCAAAGCGTTAATGCTGTCTTTTTTAGTAATCGCACGCACGGTGTCAATGGCGTTAATCACGCCGCGTTCGACATAGGTGTCCCAAGTGAAGTGTTTCATTTCAGGCGTTGCCGACTTCCACGACACCAAGAATACACGGAAACCTTGCGATACCAAGTATTCAATCAAAGATTTTTGCGGAGCCAAGTCCATTAAATAATATTTATTCACGCAAGGCGGAATAATCAGCAACGGTTTTTCAAACACTTTTTCGGTGCTGGGGGCATATTGCAAAAGTTCATACAATTCCGTACGCAGCACCACTTTACCAGGTGTTGCCGCCGTGTTTTCACCCAAAATAAACGGCGTGCCGTCTGACATGGTGATTTTGCCTTGCTCGAAGTCGTGCAGATAATTTTGCACGCCTTTTACCAAACTTTGTCCTTGTGTTTCAAAGGCTTCCTGCAAGGCTTCGGGGTTGGTTGCCAAGAAGTTATCGGGATTCATCGCTGCCAAATACTGCTCGGTCATAAAACGCAAAGACTCCTTGCGGTCGTCAGGCAGTCCAGCCGCATTCGCCTCTAACTGCTTGCGAATAAACTCGCAAGAACTGTCGTAGGCATTTTTAATATTGGCAAACCACGGCAGCGTACGCCAAGCCTGCAAATGCGTCTCACCCGTTTGTTCATCAACTTGTTTGGGCAGTACTTCTGCCCACGCATTTTGCCAAAAAGCGGTTGCGTCTTGCATTTGTTTTTGCCAAGAATCAAACACTTGCGAAGCACCAGACGAAGATTGCGATGGCGTTTTATCGGTGCGAAACCAAAATTTTTGCCATTCTTCCATTGCAGAAACCGCCAAAGAAGGGTCGAAAATAGAGCCACTATTCATTACTAACTCCTTGTTTTATTGAAATAAATGAAAAGTAAATCAGCCGCAAAACGACTATTTACCGCACGGAAAATCATTGTGCATTGCACCTAATTATACAAAAATAACGGCTTGGATACTTGATAGATAATAAAAATAAATGAAAACAAATAAAGAGAAAGATTTTGTTAATGATGTTTTCAGGCAGACTGAAACGCCGTAGCGTGTTTTTTTACCCATACCCATTTAAAATATCTTATAAAATAATGTTTTTATGTATTTATCAGGCAGCCTGAAAAAGGTTGAAAACACGATGTCCGACACAAAAAATTATATTACGCCACAAGGCTGGCAACGCTTGAAAGATGAGTTATACGATTTGGTCAATCGCGAACGCCCGAAAATCGTGGAAGTGGTGAATTGGGCAGCAAGCAATGGCGACCGCAGTGAAAACGGCGATTATATTTACGGCAAACGCCGCTTGCGGGAAATTGACCGCCGCATTCGCTTTTTAACCAAACACTTGGAAATTGCCGAAGTGGTCAATCCTGCCGAACGGGAAGCCTGCGAGCAGGTGTTTTTTGGTGCCACGGTTGATATTATGCGAGAAAACGGCACGGAACAAACGGTGAGCATTGTGGGTATTGACGAAGCGGACGCAGTGAGCGGCAAAATCTCGTGGATTTCGCCGTTAGCCAAAGCATTGATGAAATCGAGAGCAGGCGATGAAGTGCTGTTGCACACGCCAGACGGCGATGAGTATATTGAAATTAACGATGTGCGTTATGTGGCGATTGAATAATGAGCAATTAGCAATGAGCAATTAGGTTTTATGTCCTGCCTTATTAGGCAGGACAGATTTTTTTTAGATAATGCTTCGATTTATTTTTTCAGGCTGCCTAAAACTTTTTATCCTTGCAAAATCTGCCGCACAATTTCGCCTGTATCCTGCGACAGGTTGGTTTGTTGCAGAATTTTATTGAGTTCGCTTGCCATAAGTTGTTGATTTTTATCAGGCAATTTGGGTTTAATGGCAAACGCTTTGGCTAATCGGGCGGCTACTTGGGGGTTGTATGCGTCAATGGTGCAAATGGCGTTCGCAATTAGGGCGTAGCCCGCTTGTGTGTGAAAATGCGGCACATTGCGGGTGAATGCCATAAACAGAGCATAAATTTTGTTCGGATTGTGCATGGAAAACGCGGGGTGTTGCTGTGCGTTTGCTACTTCTTTCAGGCAGCCTGAAATGTTTGAAGTGGCAATTAGACTAAAATATTTATCCATTGCCAGCGGATTATCCGCAAATTTTTTCGCATATAAATCAAGCATTTGCCTGCGTTCTTTGCTATCTTTGTGATTAACCGCACGCAATAGACCTAATGATAAGGTGAAATTGCTTTCTTGTTGATATTCGTCTAAATAATGTTTCAAAACACTGTCATCGGCTAATGCAATCAGTGAGCGGCACACATTCAGCAAGGCACGCATGCCTGCGGTTTCGGCGTTGTATTCGGTGTTGTTTTCGGATTGATTTTCAGGCAGCCCATTGATTAAGCCTTGTGCCACTTCTTGCAATTTTTTCAGGCAGCCTGTGGCAATGGTTTTCAGTAAATTTTGCCGTGCGTTAAACAGCAAAATAGGGTCTGGTTTGTCAAATAAATCAATCATCTCCGTTGTTTCAGGCAGCCTGAACATTAGGGCAACAAAGGCGTGGTCTAATGCTTGTGTTAATAAGTGGTTCACATTATTGATTAAATTTGTATGCTCTGGCACAGGCTCGCCTTTCAATAAGGCTTTGAAATTTGCTACAATCGCTCGCCGATAAAGCGTTTGTGCGGCTTCCCAGCGACAAAATGCGTCTGTATCAAACGCCATTAAGGTGTTCAAATCTTGTTCAGAATAAGGGAAATTGAGTTTCACAGGGGCAGAAAAACCACGCAATAGGGACGGCACAACGGGTTCAGCCACATGGTGCAGCACCCAAGTTTCTTTTTCGTGTCGCAAAATTAACAAGGCTTCATTCAATTCAGATGATAATTCCTTATCTTGTTGTATTCTAAACGAAATTTGCTTACCCTGATGAGAGAATAACGCTAATTTAATCGGAATCAGTTGCGGTTTTTTATTTGTTTGATTCGGCGTTTCAGGTAGCGTCTGTTGCACGGTTAAGGTGTAAGTGTTATCATCAGTATTCAGGCTGCCTGAAATATCTAAAATGGGCGTGCCTGCTTGCGAATACCATAAATCAAACTGATGATAGTCGGCTTCATCAGCCCCATTTGCGTCCCACATAGCACGGCGAAAATCATCGCATGACGCGGCAGTGCCGTCATGGCGTTGCAAATAAATCCGTAAGCCGTCTCGAAAACCTTTTTCGCCAAACAGAGTGTGATACATTCGCACCACTTCTGCCCCTTTTTCATAAACGGTAAGTGTATAAAAATTATCAATTTTTTCATATGATTCAGGACGCACAGGGTGTGCAGTCGGGGACGCGTCTTCGGCAAATTGAGCGGCTCGCAACACCTGCACCTGCTTAATCCGCCGCACCGCACGGCACGCCATATCCGCCGAAAATTCTTGGTCGCGAAAAACCGTCAAACCCTCTTTTAACGATAGTTGAAACCAATCACGACAAGTAACCCGATTGCCTGTGTAATTGTGAAAATACTCGTGTCCAATCACGCCCTCAATCGCCTCAAAATCGTCATCGGTCGAAGATTCAGCGTCTGCCAACACATACTTGGTATTAAAAATATTCAAGCCCTTATTTTCCATCGCCCCCATATTAAAATCGCCAACCGCCACAACCATATAGCGGTCAAGGTCGTATTCCAAGCCGAACCGTGTTTCGTCCCACTTCATCGCCCGTTTTAACGCCGCAATCGCAAACGGCGTTTTGTGAGCGTCCGTCTCTTCGGTATAAAAATAAATGTCAATCACACGATTGCTCATTGTAGTGAATGTGTCGTGCGACACCGCCAACCGCCCCGCAACCAAAGCAAATAAATAACACGGTTTAGCAAACGGGTCGTGCCACACCGCAAAATGGCGGTTATTATTCAGGCAGCCTTGCTCGATTAAATTACCGTTTGACAACAACACAGGGTATTGATTTTTATCGGCAATTATTTTAACCGTGTATTTGGTCAAAATATCAGGACGGTCGAAAAAATAGGTAATTTTGCGAAAACCCTCCGCCTCGCACTGCGTAAAAATACCCGACCCAGACGCATACAGCCCCGAAAAACTTTTATTGTCTTGCGGCTTAATTTCGGTTTCGATTTTTAAAACAAAAGGCTTTTCAGGCAGCCTGAACAAAGTGAGTGTATCGTTTTCTTTATTGATAACATATTGATTTTTATCTAAAATTTGATTATCTAATTGAATCGACAACAAATTCGCCGAACCATTTAAAACACATTCTTTGAGCGGCGATTTCGGCACAATTTGAAATTCCGATAATACTTTGACACAATCATTTTGAATATCAAAAGTTAAATTTAAATATTCAACCGATAAGGGTAGGGCAGAATAATCTTTGCGATAACAAATAGTTGCAGACATTTTTTAATCCTGATGAAATTTATTAAAGGCGGTATTTTAACACCGCAAAATGTTTTCAGGCTGCCTGAAAAATATTTTACAATATACAGTATATACGGATATACTATATATACATAAGGAGCAGAAAAATGAACGAATTAGCGATTAAATCATGGGGCAACAGTGCGGGCATGCGTTTGCCTGTGGCTTTGTTGCAACAATTAGGGGTGAAAGTGGGCGACACGCTTTCCGCAAAAGTCAATAATGGCGTTTTGGAATTGCGAAAAGTGGTGCCGAAACCTTCATATAAATTAGACGATTTGCTTGCCGAAATGCCTGATGATATTGCCACGCTCCCTGAATGGGACGCAATGGCGGATAGCGGCAAGGAAAAGGACATTTAAATGACACAATATATCCCCAAACAAGGCGATATTATTCATTTGCAATTTGACCCGTCTGCGGGGTGCGAAATGAAAGGCAATCATTATGCTTTGGTTGTCAGTCAAACGGCGTTTAATCAACGCGGTTTGGCTTGGGTTTGCCCCATTTCGCAGGGAAATGCTGAAATTCACCGCACACATGGCTTGATTGTGTCGCTTTCAGGTTGCGGCACATACACACAAGGAGCGGTGCATTGCCAGCACTTAAAATCATTAGACTGGCGGATTAGGCGTGCCCAATATAAAGAAAGCGTGCCAGTTTATCTGTTAGATGAAGTATTGGCAAGAATTAACGCTGTTTTTTAATTTTCAGGCAGCCTGAAAATTTTTCAAAATGCTATAATTCACCGTTTTTTTATTAGCCGAGATTTTTTCAAAATGCAAAATGTATATCAACCGCAAGCCGTTGAAAAACAAATACAAAATCAATGGGTTGAGAAACAACTGTTTAAAACTTCTGAAAACCCAAACAAGCCGAAATTTTATTGTTTGTCGATGTTCCCTTATCCGTCTGGGCGTTTGCATATGGGGCATGTACGCAATTACACCATTGGTGATGTGATTTCGCGTTTCCGCCGTATGCAGGGCTTTAATGTGTTGCAGCCGATGGGCTGGGATTCGTTTGGTATGCCTGCGGAAAATGCGGCGATGAAAAATGGCGGTACACCTGCTAAATGGACTTATGCCAACATTGACTATATGAAAAATCAGTTGAAAAGTTTGGGCTTTGCGATTGATTGGTCAAGAGAAGTGGCAACCTGTAAGCCTGAATATTATCGCTGGGAGCAGGCTTTATTCTTAAAATTATTTGATAAGGGCTTGATTTATCGTAAAAATGGTACGGTAAATTGGGATCCGATTGACCAAACGGTTTTGGCAAATGAACAGGTGATTGACGGTCGTGGCTGGCGTTCTGGGGCGTTGGTGGAAAAACGAGAAATTCCAATGTATTACTTCAAAATCACGGCTTATGCTGATGAGTTGTTGGCTGATTTGGAAAAACTGCCCAACTGGCCTGAACGGGTGAAGTTAATGCAGCAAAACTGGATTGGCAAGTCGCACGGTGCTACGGTGCGTTTTGCTTTGACGGCGGAAAATAAAAAAGGGCTGCCTGAAAATTATCCTGATTATATTCAGGTTTATACCACGCGTCCTGATACGCTGTTTGGGGCAAGTTATATGGCGGTTGCCGCCGAACACCCTGTGGCAAAAGCGGCGGCGTTGGATAATAGCGAAGTGGCTGATTTTATTGAAGAATGTAAATCAGGCAGCGTTGCCGAAGCGGATTTAGCCACAATGGAGAAAAAAGGTGTGCCAACTGGGCGTTTTGCGGTGAATCCTGTGAATGGCGAAAAAGTGCCTGTGTGGGTGGCCAACTATGTGCTGTGGGGCTATGGCGATGGTGCGGTAATGGCGGTGCCTGCACACGATGAACGCGATTTTGAGTTTGCTACGAAATATCATCTGCCAATCAAACAGGTGATTAAAAGCACGCTGCCTGAAAATAAACCTTTTAATACAAACACTTGGCAAGATTGGTATGCGGATAAGGAAAATACCGAAAATATCAATAGCCAAGAATTAAACGGCTTAAACTTTCAGGCTGCCTTTAATCAGGTGTGCGAAATGTTGCAAGCCAAAGGTGTGGGCGAAAAACAAACGCAATATCGCCTGCGTGATTGGGGCATTTCTCGCCAACGCTATTGGGGCTGTCCGATTCCGATTATCCACTGCGAAGCGTGCGGCGATGTGCCTGTGCCTGAAAGTGATTTACCCGTCAGGCTGCCTGAAAACTTAATTCCAGACGGCTCGGGTAATCCATTGGCAAAAACGCCAGAATTTTATCAATGTCAATGCCCCAAATGTGGGCAAGACGCACGGCGAGAGACCGATACGATGGATACTTTTGTCGATTCGTCTTGGTATCAATTCCGCTATATGTCGCCTGATTTTGACGGCGGAATGGTTAATCAAAAAGCAGCAACTTATTGGGGCAATGTCGATCAATATATTGGCGGTATTGAACACGCTATTTTGCACCTTTTGTATGCACGATTCTTCACCAAAATGATGCGAGATGAGGGCATTGTGGCGGTTGATGAACCGTTCCAACGCTTGCTCACACAAGGAATGGTGCTGGCTGGCACTTGGTATCGTGAAGACGCAAACGGCAAAAAAGAATGGTTTAACCCTGCCGATGTCAATCCAATCACGGACGACAAAGGTCGCATTGTTTCAGGCAGCCTGATGACGGACGGCAAGCCTGTGATTTATGGCGGTATGGAAAAAATGTCCAAGTCCAAAAACAACGGTGTTGATCCTGAAAACTTGGTGCAAACCTACGGTGCAGACACCGCACGGCTTTATACCATTTTCACTTCGCCGCCTGAAAATTCGCTCGAATGGTCGGATTCAGGCGTGGAAGGTTCTTTGCGTTTCTTACGCCGAATTTGGACATACTGCGTTGAAAATAAAGACGAAATTCAACCTAATTGTGAAATGCCACAAGATTTTCAGGCAGCCTTAAACGATAAACACAAAAAAATCCGCCGTGAAATTCACACGCAAATTAAATCGGCACAATTCGATTACGACCGCTTGCAGTTTAATACTGTGGTTTCATCGGCGATGAAAATTTTTAATGCTATTTCCGAAATTGAAAACAATCAGGTCGCACTGAAAACTGAAAGCGTTAAGGCATTGTTATTATTGCTTAATCCGATTGTGCCACACATCACAACCGCTCTGTGGCAAGAATTAGGTTTTGCAGGCGAAATCGCCGACACGCAAATGCCACAAGTTGATGAACAAGCCCTAATCGCCGATGAAGTGTTGTATGTTGTGCAAATTAACGGCAAAAAACGCGCCGAAATCACCGTGCCAGCGGCGTTTGGTAAGGAAGAAATTGAACAAGCGGCACTGGCAAACGACAGCGTGAAGAAACACATAGACGGCAAAGCGGTGAAAAAAATCATCGTTGTGCCGAAAAAATTGGTGAATATTGTGGTGTGATGTTGGCGTGATAAACGCTTTCAGGCTGCCTGAAAGCGTTTTTTTAAACAATGTTTCAGGCAGCCAGTATGAATACTTTTCAGATAATCTGAATAAGTGTAGAATGCTGATTATTCATTGTATGAAACCTTTGCAAAACTGGCATCTGTGGCACATTTCTTCGTTGTGCGTTGCTCGAAAACTCGCCTAACTATTTGTTATGTCTTCGTTTTCTGTGCTACTACGCCTTGAAATGTACGCACATCTACCAGTTTTGCAAAGGTTTCTGTATATAAATAAGATAATGCAATACACTATTGAAAAAACAGATGAATTTAACGCTTGGCAAAATGCGATGAAAGACCGCTTGGCAAAGCAAATGGTTTCAATCCGTATTATGCGAGCCGAGCAAGGTAACTTTGGTAAGCACAAACCATTACGCAATGGTGTATCGGAAATGAAGATTGATATAGGCAAAGGTTACCGTGTGTATTACACGATACGACAGCAAAAAATCATTTTGTTGCTGTTAGGCGGAGATAAATCAACACAAGATGAAGACATTAAAAAAGCAATCAAAATGGCGGAGCGAATAAAATGAATGAAATCAAAACAACACCTTACAGCGTATATGATTATTTACAAAGCGAAGAAGATATAGACGCATTTTTACAGGCGGCTAAAATTCAGGCACAAGAAGAACAAGACGACAGCATTTTGCATACCGCTTTGCTCACTGCTGTGAAAGCCAAAGCATTATTGCAATTTGCTCAAAAAGTAGGCGTTGATGAGCCGTCTTTACTCAAACCCAAAGATACGACACAAAGAAAAGAAATTATCAACAAAGGCTTGCTTGCTTATGCTTGATGATTTTTGTGCATATATAAAACCCCTGATTGACAGGGGTTTTTGTTGGCGTATTAAATTAGGTTTCAGGCAGCCTGAAAGATAATCTACTTAAACGATAAGGGGATTACCACGATTTGAACGAAAGTTCAAATCTCGCAATGACATATCCGTAAGGCGATAAATCGCCAACGGCTCTACCTAAACGATAAGGGGATTGCCACGCCGTAGCGTTGCTACGGCTCGCAATGACATATCCGTAAGGCGATAAATCGCCAACGGCTATGTCACTTTTCTGCAAATAAAGCGTCTAATTTTTGCTCAAAGGCGTGATAGCCTAAATGCTCATACAACTCATTACGCGTTTGCATTATATCAATCACGCTCTCTTGCGTGCCATTGTTTGCGATTGCTTGATACACCTGCAACACTGCTTTTGACGCGGCACGGAAAGACGATAGGGGATACAGCACCATTTTCACACCTTGTTCGCTTAATTCGGCTTGTGTATATAAAGGTGTTGCCCCAAATTCGGTAATGTTTGCCAAAATCGGCACTTTTACCGCGTCTGCAAATGCTTTGTACATAGATAACTCGGTCATTGCTTCGGGGAAAATCATATCCGCACCTGCTTCAACACAAGCAGCAGCACGGTCAATCGCCGATTGCAAGCCTTCTTTTGCTAATGCGTCCGTGCGTGCCATAATCACAAAGTTTTCATCACGGCGTGCATCGACTGCCGCTTTAATTCTATCCACCATTTCTGCCTGCGAGACAATTTCTTTATTCGGGCGATGACCGCAACGCTTTTGTGCCACTTGGTCTTCGATATGCACCGCCGCAACCCCTGCTTTTTCAAATGCACGCACGGCACGGGCAATGTTAAACGCACCGCCAAAACCTGTGTCAATATCGACTAACAGCGGCGTGTCGGTAATGTCGGTAATGCGGCGAGCGTCAATGAGCACATCGTCCATTGTGGTAATGCCCAAATCAGGCAAACCACAAGAACACGCCGCCACACCGCCGCCTGATAAATACAGGGCTTGATGCCCCGACTGCTCGGCAAGCCGTGCAAAATAAGCATTCACACAACCCACAATCGCCAAAGGATTGTTGTTTTCAACCGCTTGACGAAATTTTAATCCTGCACTCATTTTTTTGTCCTTTTTGTTGTCTTGAAAATAAGATTGTAGCACTGATAGGGCGTTGATAAAGCAAACTCTTTCAGGCTGCCTAAATTGTTTTTTGCATTGTCGTTTTTGATGATAGGCTACCCTAAAAAAATTCTTACGGATTTTTTTAGGAGATTGCTTCGCCTTGTTGCACAAGGCTCGCAATGACGGTGTGGGTTTTCAGGCTGCCTGAAAGTTTTTATTGAGCCAAACATTCTTTTTCACTCATTTTGCCTAAATTTTTAACAGGACGCACTTCAATTACCACAGCATTTTTTCGGTATTGCACACGGAAACAGTCGCCTGCTTGGGCGTATGTTTCAGCGACTATTTCAAATTCTTTACTGTTAATCGCTTGATTACTTGCAAAGCGGAGCGTGTATTCATCAGATGAACTTCTTGTTGCTTTATCATATTTAGTTACAAAAGCATTAGTCGTTATAAATGGTATATTGCTATATTTTAATAAAAATATAGCACTTGTTTTAACAATACCAAAGAAAATTGCTATCATAAGTCCTATTAAGAAAAAAATAGGAAAATGCTCTTGTTTTTTGCGTTCTTTTCTTTTGATAATAATTAGTTCAATGATAATTGCAATACTAAATATTACTAATAAAAATACTGTAATACGATGAAATCTGTCAGGTCTTAATACATAAGGTGTGTGAATAGAAAAATAACCAATTACAAGTAATATGGCAAGTATCGTAATAGATATTAAACAAGCCGATACAGAATGCTCGTGCATATATTGTTGTATTTTATTTTTATAATTCCCTTGCTTCAATTTTTCTTGTTCAAGTTCTACCATTAAATCCCATGTTTGCATTCTATCTTTTGATAAGGTAAAAGATAAAAAGAAAAAAGTTAAAGTAATCAGTGCCACTGTTGTATAAACAGATAAATCAAAATAAATATAAGACACAACCGCAATAATGGCAGGAAATAAAGATAATAAGATTAAAACAATTCGTTTATTCCTTGAACCAACTCCTTTTCCTAAAAATTTGTTTCAGGCTGCCTGAAACAAGCGTTTAGGCTGCCTGAAAGGGATTTTTGATACACAATTTAAGCAAACAGCCACGCAAACTCTTGTTTGCGTTTATTTTCAAAGGCTTTAATTTCGTCTGCGTGTTGCAAAGTTAAGCCGATTTCGTCCAAGCCGTTTAACAAACAGTGTTTGCGGTGTTCGGTAATGTCGAATGAAAACGCTTCACCACTTGGTGTGGTAACAGTTTGATTTTTCAAGTCAATCGTTAATTGATAGCCTGTATTTTGGGCGACTTCGTTAAATAATTTATCGACAATTTCTTCGGACAGAACAATCGGCAATAGCCCGTTTTTATAGCAGTTATTAAAGAAAATATCGGCAAAAGACGGGGCAATAATCGCACGAAAACCGTAATCGTCCAAAGCCCACGGTGCGTGTTCGCGAGACGAACCACAGCCAAAATTTTTGCGGGTGAGCAAAATTTGGGCGTTTTGATATTGCGGCTGATTGAGCGAAAAATCAGGATTCAATGGGCGTTTTGAGTTATCCATACCCACTTCGCCCTTGTCTAAATAACGCCATTCGTCAAAACAATTCACGCCAAAACCTGTGCGTTTAATGGATTTCAAAAATTGTTTGGGAATAATCGCGTCCGTATCCACATTCGAGCGGTCAAGCGGTGCGACAATCGCGGTTAATTGGGTAAATGCTTTCATTGTTTTTTCCTTATATATCAATAAATTGTAGGCTATGTTTCAACCTATCAACAACGCCGTAAGGCGTTGCCAAGTGTTTTTTCAGGCAGCCTGAAAATCAATAATATTACATTTTACTTTGCACTTTGTGGGCGGCGTTAGAAACCGCTCTGCCACTGGCTTCAACATCTTTGCCCACGCCTGCAACCGTGTTGCAAGCGGTAAGTGCCAATACAATCGGTATGATCAATACAAATTTTTTCATTGTTTTTACTCCTAATATCTTTTCAGGCAGCCTGAAACGATTACAAACATTGATTCATTAAATCCGCAGGCATTTTTTCATCGTGTCCCACAATTTGAGCAGGCACGCCGACAACGGTCGAACGCGGCGGGACATCTTTCACCACCACACTGCCTGCCCCAATTCTGGCACAATCGCCTATGGTAATATTGCCCAAAACAGACGCATTCGCCCCAATCATCACGCCATTGCCAATTTTCGGGTGTCTATCGCCCGATTCCTTGCCCGAGCCGCCTAATGTTACGCCGTGCAAAATGGAAATATTATCGCCCAAGCGAGCGGTTTCGCCAATCACCAAGCCCGTGCCGTGGTCGAACATAATGCCTTTACCGACTTGTGCCGCAGGGTGAATATCCACGCCAAACACTTCCGACATACGATTTTGCAAGCAATAAGCGAGCGTCCTACGACCGTCTTGCCACAGTTGATGGTTAATGCGGTGCGTTTGCAAGGCGTGAAAGCCTTTGAAATACAAAAGCGGCGTGGATAGGGCGTTACACGCAGGGTCGCGTTCATAATGTGCGACAATATCTGCTTCTGTGGCAGCAATAATATCGGGATTAGCACGCAAGACCTGCATAAAAATTTCGTACAAAGCGCGTGCGTCCAACACCGCACTCACGGCGTTGGATAACTTGCCCGACAAATGAAACGCCAACACACGGCTTAAACTGTCGTGTCGCAATACGGTTAAGTTTAAGAAACTGGCGAGAGCGGGTTCCGCTGCCACTTCGGCTTTTGCTTCTTCACGAATGCGTTGCCACAACGCGTCTCCTGATAAAGATTGTTTTTTCATCGTGATTTTCACCCAATAAAGTGCCGTATTTTAACAGTTTCAGGCAGCCTTTTGCAGTTATGATAATAAAACAGTACAATTCATTTTATTTTTACGCCAAAAATACCATGAGAATTTTAGGCATAGACCCAGGCAGTCGTACCACAGGTTTTGGGGTGATTGATATTGTCGGCAAAGACAGCGTTTATATTGCGTCAGGCTGCATTCGCACGCCGCCTAATGCGGCTTTGCCACGCCGTTTGCATATTATTGCCGAAGATATTTTTGAAATTGTCAAGCGTTATCAACCACAAGTGGCAGCGATTGAGCAGGTGTTTGTAAATGTTAATCCGTCTTCCACGCTGATGTTAGGGCAGGCAAGGGGGGCGGCGATTGCGGCTTTAACGCTAAATGGTTTATCGGTGTTTGAATATTCCGCTTTGCAGGTAAAACAAGCGGTTGTGGGCAAAGGCAAAGCCGCCAAACAGCAGGTGCAACATATGGTAATGCAAATGCTGAAATTGTCCGAAAAACCACAAGCAGACGCGGCAGATGCTTTGGCTGTGGCACTCACACACCATTTACGCAATCATTTAATGATGAAAAACTTGGGAGCAAGAAAGGTGAAAGGGGGGCGGTTTGTTTAAGGCAGTGAGCAGTTGGCAGTTAGCAGTTAGCAGTGATTAAGTCAATCCTGCGGATTGACAGATATATTTTTAGATAACGCTTCGATTTTCTTTCAGGCAGCCTGAAAAGCAAATCGAAGCGTTATAGTCAAACAACTTCAAAATACAAAAAATAAAAATAACGCACTGTGCATAAATATTCTACAATTTTAATTTAATCCTGTGTGTCATTACGAGCCTTGACGAAAGTCAAGGCGTGGTAATCCAGTAAAAAAATCGAAGATTTTTTTACCAACGCCGCAAGGCGTTATAACGACAAGGTTCATAAGCAATTTAAGGCTGCCTGAAATGATAACAGATAAGTCCGTTACAACGCCTGCGGCGTTGATGAATTGCTATGCAATTCATTGGATTGCCACGCCGAGACTTTGTCTCGGCTCGCAATGACACAGTTTTTAACATTTTGAAGTTGTTTGACTATATCTTAAAAATAATCCGTTTTGCCGCAAGGCAAAACAAAATAACTGCTCACGCTCACTGCTCACTACTCACTGCTTTTCAGGCAG
Source organism: Neisseriaceae bacterium (assembly GCA_017458185.1). Classification (GTDB taxonomy): domain Bacteria; phylum Pseudomonadota; class Gammaproteobacteria; order Burkholderiales; family Neisseriaceae; genus RGIG9985. The sequence goes on along the minus strand of JAFTFY010000032.1, from coordinate 23,150 downwards.
CCTGAAACCCAAAAAAAACGCCCACAACTGTGGGCGTTTGTTGGTTTGTGAAAATCTCACGAAAAATCTCACAAACATTTTGCACAAGATTATTTCTTCTTCGCACCTTTTTTTGCCAAGTCGAAACGAATCATTTTGTTTAAGCCTTCGATTAACTGCTCGTCTGTAAAGGGTTTGCAGATAAAGCCCCTTGCACCGTATTTAATCGCCAACAAACCTGTTGCTTTGTCCGACAAAGCCGAGACTACCAAAATATTGATAGTGGGTTTAATGCCAACCAAGTTGCGGATACATTCCAAGCCGTCAATATTAGGCATGGTCAAATCCATAGTAACCACATCAGGACTAAACTCTTTGCATTTTTGAATGGCTTCTGCACCATCGCATGCGACAGCGACTAATTCAAACTGATTGTTGTCGAAACTGCGTTCGATTCGTTTGCGAATAATGTTTGAGTCATCGACAATCATTAACTTATGCATAAGCGTTGTACTCCTATGTTATACGCCCAATGGGAAAGTAACGGTAAAGCGGGTGAATTGTCCTTCTTCGGAAGCAATTTTCAGTTTGCCGTGAATATCGGCAATGCGTTCGCGAACAATGTCCATACCCACGCCACGACCTGCGTCTTCGTTGCCTTTATCGGCGGTTGAAAGACCCGAATCAAACAAGTGCATAATCAAATCGCGTTTTTGCATTTCGCGTGCTTGTTCGGGTGTGCAAGTGCCGTTTTCCACCAATTTTTGGCGGATTTTGTCGTAGTGCAAGCCAGAACCGTCATCTTCGACTAACAATTCAGCCATATTACCTGGTTTGCGGGTGAGCAACAACTGAACGCTGCCCATTTCAGGTTTGCCAATGCGTCTGCGGTCAATCGGGTCTTCCACGCCGTGTACCACTGCGTTTCGCAACATTTGCATCGCAATGTCTTTAACCGTATCTTGCAGGCTGCCTGAAAGCAAGCCATCGTCCATACCTTGACACAACAGTTGCACTTTTTTGCCATTGCGTTCGGCAATGTCGTTGGCAAACGAAGTAAAGTATTTTTGCATAGCATTGCTTGCCACCATCGGTGCCGCAGTGCCGCCACCTGTTGCACGACCACCGCTAATGCGATCGCTCAAATTCGCAATCACATCGTTTAACGAAATAATTTCGTCCAACATCACGGTTAAGCCCAAGAAGTCGTTACCTGTCAAACGGGGGCTTTGTTGCAATTCTTTAATTTTGCTCTCAAAGCCTTCGCATTGTGAAACGAATGAAGTCAGTTTCAAGGCAGATGCTTCACCTTTCATACTGTGGGCTTCGCGGAAAATGAGTTTGGCTTTTTCTTGCAATGCCGATTGACTTCTTTCAGGACGACGCAATGCCGAGTTAATGTCGTTAATACGGCGTTTAGTTGTGGTAATGAAAGTGTCCAACATCGCAGGGTCAGCGGACAAAATCGTGCCTAACATTTCGATTTGGCGGTCGTTTTGTTCGCGTTCTGCTGCCAATTTTTCTTCCAAAATCACCGCGTCTGTAATATCGGCAACCGAACACAATACCTTGTCGATTTCATCGCCTGAATACACGCGAGAGAATTTGAAGTCCAAATAACGGGTTACATAGTAGCCTGAAAAGTCATCAACTTCCACACGGATACGACGCAATGGGTTTAAGTCGTCAATCAGGTCTTCCACTACCCAGTCAGAATACAACTGCTCAATGAATGTGCCTGTAACATCCATCGTTTCTCTATCCACCAATTTAGACAGCACTTCGTTGAGTTTTTTACCGCCAATATCTTTTTGACCGATAATGTTTTCCAAGTGAGCAGAATATTGATGACCGATATTCAAATCTCTATCCACCAAGAACAAACCTTCGTTAATGGTTTCCAGAATTTCTTCGGTTTCACGCCGTGCTTCTGCCAATTTACGGTCGCCCGCAATTAACTGACGAATCACACCGAAAATCATCAAGAAGAACAGTGCCAATGCCAACAGCACGCCTGCGGTTTGAATCCAAAAGAGTTCTTTTTGCAATCTATCCACATAGTTTTGAATTAAACGCGACACACGGCCGGAATCCCGTTGCAGAGTGCGGTTGTATTGTCGGGTGTATTCCATCACATAAGTGGCGTAATCACGCGTTAAAAAGCCCGTTTCCGCTTCCAACTCAAATTCAGTAATCAAAGGATAGTAGTAATCCCACACCGTGCGTGCTTGTTCCAAGTTTGTACGCGTTGCTGCCAATTCCACAGGCGTTACGGTGATGATATTGCCTTGACGGTCGGCTAATTCACCGCCGTTTTCCAAACGCAACTGAATTTCGTTAAAGCGGTCTGCCAAGCGTTTCATTTCCGTGCGGCGGAACAGCGTGTTTTGTGGAAAATCTTCCAAAGCAATACGATTGACTAATTTACCGTCTTTTTGGTAACGGTCAAACACCGCATTTGTTAAATAAGATTCTTGCGAGAACGCAATCCGTGCAATTTCTTGTGTAATCTCACCTTGCTCACCAATCAATGCCACTTTTTGCGTTTCTTGGGTAATCTTGTTGGTGTAGTAATAGGTTGCCAAAGACAAAATCACAATCAGCAACAAGAAACCCGCAATCGACAGAATTAAGGTGCTGTATTTGGCAAACAAACTCTCATTGCCTGCACCGTGTTTGGTTTTTTCAGCCATTATCAAGCCCTTTCTTTACTGATTATTTGTCCAAGCGTTTCAAAGGAATCAACACCGAACCGCCTTCGTCCATGTCCGCATAAATACCTTCTGTAGCAGGACGGTCGTTGGTTAAGTTGGCAGCCATACGCACAGCGGCACGCATAAAGGTGTCTTGGTCGTTAATAATGGTTGCTTCAATGCGACCGCGTTTGACCGCTTCAATCGTATCTGCCATGCCGTTAATGCTGTAAATCGGCAGTTTCTTGTTGTTTTGTTCCAACACTTCAACCACGCCCATAGACATAGAATCACCGCCAGAAATAATCACTTCCACTTTATCGAAATCGGGTGATTTGAGCCATTTTTCGGTTACTTCTTTGGCGTAAGTGGTGTCGTATTTGCCTGTTTCACGGAAGACAATATCCACAGAATCCGCACCTAAACCACCTTCGGGGTGAAATTTCAAAGAAGAAATCACCCAGTCTGAACGCTGTTTAGAAGACGGCACGCCAACAGTTCCCTCAAGCACAGCGACCTGCATTTTACCATCGCCGTTTTTATCCCATTCGGAGTGTTCCTGCCAGCCCTCTAACACCAAACCTGCTTGCAAAATGCCTGCTTGACGGTCGTCAGGACCTGCGTAATACGCAATGTCGCACTCTTGCAAGGCTTTGGCACCAGGTGAGCGATATACATACACCACAGGAATACGGCGGTTACACATTTTGGCAGCAAATTCTGCACCGTTTTTGGGGCTAACCAACAGCACGATTAAGGCTTTGGCACCGTTGTTAATCATGTCTTCAATTTGCTTGTTTTGTTGTTCCACACTGTCGTGTGCAGAGTCTAATTGCAAATGAATTTGTGGGTTTTCACTGCCCACAGTTCGCAGCGTATTGTACATATCTACGAAGAATGGGTTGGTATCAATACTACTGATACTCGCACCAATTGATGATTCAGGTATTGTTGTTGAAACTTGTTCTTGACCCGCCCCACAAGCAGCCAAGCCCAACACCATGCTCACAGCCATACAAAGTTTCCGCATTTTCATAAGATTGTCCTTCTCTTTTACGGTCATTTTGATTGAGCGTAATCTAATTAAAATTACACATTCTCGTGATTTTACCACATTTTCAAAAGGTTTGTATAGTACTAAATGATAAAAATACGCCACAAAATTAACCCAAAATAAAAACCATATCCTTTGTATTTGATTATTTTTTTAATTTATTTCAATATGTTATATATAACTACCCGCTTTTTATTCGCCATAAAGCAAAAAATAAAGTGTGGTAAAAAAGATACTGATTGTTTGCGTTGTATCAAATAAAACAAAGTTTCAGGCTGCCTGAAAAGGTTTTCTACACTTATTCCACTCGATATTTACGGCAGATTTTTTTGCAGCGTCTTGCCCATTGTAAAACTTGGGTTTTGGGCGGGGTGTCTGTGCCGTAGCGTAAGGCAATGTAGTCTTTAACTAATTGTTTTATTTCGTTATTTAGGCTACCTTGTTGCTGTAATTCGTCTAAAAAATCGTGTGCTGTTAGTGATAAGGCAAAATCCCTGTCGCCTGTTAATTGTTCTTTTAGGCGTAAAAAACCGTCTGCTAATGGGTTTTGCCGTTGGTAAAAACGGCGGCGATACCATAAGGCAATCGGTGTTGCGGCTAATGCTCCGCCAATCAGCAGAATGGCTAAAACCGATGACGCACTCACGCGTCCCAAGCCTAAACGGCGAAATAGGGCGTTTTGGCGTTCGGTGTCGTATTCAACCACTTTGCTTTGCCAGTGAAATTGTATTTTGGCACCGATTTTTTGTAATTGATACCACGAAAATAATCCGCTTGTATTGCCTAATAATTCGTTCAAACCTAATTCTGTGCGGTTTGATACGGCGGCAGTGGGGTCGATTCTTCGCCATTGTTTTTGTTCAGGCAGCCATACTTCTACCCAAGCATGAGCATCGCGACTGCGAATCTGCCAAAATTGGGCGGATTCGTCATAAGTGCCGCCTTGATAGCCGCTAATCACACGGGCAGGCAATCCTGCTTGCCGCATCATCACCGCAAAAGCAGACGCAAAATGACCGCAAAAACCTTGTTTAGAATGAAACATAAAAGCGTCTGTTTCATCTGGATATTGGCTCAATGGCGGCGGGTTAAGTGTGTAGGAAAAGTTGTTTTTCTTAAAATAATCAAATGCTTGTTGTATAAATTCTTCGTCTGTACTGCTTTGGCTTAACAGTTGTGCGGTAAGTTCGCGTGTTTGCGGGGCAACGCCATTGGGCAGTCGCAAATAACCACGCATCCACATATCTTGCATATTTTCATTCATACGGTCGGTGAGTACCGAGCCCAACACAAAACGGCGGTGCTGGTTGGAACGCCGCCACACCATGGTACTGCCTGTGTGAAAGAGTTGCATTTGCCGCATCGGTACATCTGTTGTGTAATCTAACGCAGGAAAATAGCCGTTCCAGTCTTTGGCAATAATTTCGTAATGCACAGTGTTGGTGCTGCCTGAAAAACGCTCCTGCATTTCGTTGTTGTCCAAGCGAAAAAATGGCTGACGGGCTTTCCAACTTCTGCCATCGAAGTCGGGCATAATCAATACTTTCCAATATAATTGATTGTTTTTCGGCACAAAATTGTTTTGAAACACCACATTAAACGCAGGTTCGTCATCTTGCACCAGTTCGGAAAACGAACCAGGTGAGAGCGTGTCGGATAAGCCTGTTTGGGCAGTGGTGTTTTCTGCCACAGGCATAAATCGCACGGGCGGATTTTCGGGACGGGGCAGGGCGATAAAGAAAATAACCGCCAAAGGCAGGGCAAAAATTAGCCCACGAGCCGCTTGTTTGAGTGCGTCTTTACTTGAACCGCCGTCAAGCAAGTTCAAACAAGTGAGTACCGCAAACAAACATAATGCCGTCCAAAGTGTATTGACAATGCCCTGCGAAAATAACAGCGTGCCGACTGTTAAAAATAAACTGGCTAATAATAACACTTGCCAATCGCGTATGTCCTTGCTTTCATAGGATTTTAACAGTGCCATCATCACCAAAAATGAAATGCCGCCGTCTTGTCCCAATAAAGATTTGGTTTGTGAAAAAATTAAAATAATTGCCGCAATAGAAACCAATGCCAAGGGCAAACCTTTTAAGGGTTTGATATTCAGTTTAATCAATATCATGCGAATCACCCAAAATAAGGCAAATATAATCATTATGCTTTTGGGTAATTGTATTAAAATCGGCGTAGCAATCATTGCCAATACACATAAAGACGCATATTGAGCAAATATGGGAGCAGGGCGATGAATAAAATCAGCGGCAAGCATTTTATTTATAAAAAACCTTGTTGTTTTAAGAATTGTGCCAATTTTTCGGCAAAATAACGATAACCTGCGTCATTAGCGTGAATTTGGTCGGATTTCAAAGACTTATCGGATAAAACTTCTGACCATAAATCGCCCAATAAGGGGATATTTTCTTGGCGTGCTATTTCTTCATACATCGGGTGATCTTTGAAACTGCCAAATAAAGCACTCACAGTAAAATGTGGCGCGGCAATCAATACCACAGGAATATGGTTGTTTTTAATTTGTTGAATGGTTTTAATAATATTATTTTTTGTTTCGTTTTCATCAACCTTGCGTAAAAAATCATTACCGCCAATGCCGAATAATATCAATTTAGGATTAAGCGATAAACTTTCAGGCAGCCTGTTAATAATATCCGCCGAAGTGTTGCCCGAAACGCCATGATTGACCACATTCCAGCCTGTTAATTGTTGTAAAACAGTGGGATAGGCAACAGACGCACCAAAACCTTCGGTTAAAGAATCGCCCAAAGCCACAACGGTGCTGTTTTTGGCTATGCGAGCGTGTTTGGCTTGGGACGAACAGGCGGCAAGCGTTGCCAAAGCGGTGTAAAGTAAAAATTGTCGCCGAGTGTAACTCATTGTTTTGTATATTCCTTTTAATTTTTCAGGCAGCCTGAAAGGGTTTTATGTACTGTTGTTGTGCTTAAAAGTTGTTTCAGGCAGCCTGAAAACTTTCAAGCAAGCATTTTATTATATACAAGCCAAAATTCATACAAAATAAAGCGATTTTACGCGTTTTCTTTTACTTTTTAGCGAAAAACGGTGATAATAAACCCTTTTAACTTAACCTATCTCCTTTTGAATTAGGGAAATAAAATGGCTCTGATTGTTCAAAAATACGGCGGCACTTCGGTGGGTTCGGTGGAACGAATCCAAAATGTGGCACGCCGCATCGCAAAATTCAAATCGCAGGGGCATGACTTGGTGGTGGTGGTTTCTGCTATGAGTGGCGAAACCAATCGCTTGGTGGCGTTGGCAAACGATGTCAGCGGCGGCAATCCCAATCCGCGTGAAATGGATGTGGTGTTATCCACAGGCGAACAGGTTACCATCGGCTTGTTGGCTATGGCTCTGGACGCCATCGGCGTGCCTGCCAAAAGTTATACAGGCTGGCAAGTGGCAGTGAAAACCGATTCCGCCCATACCAAAGCCCGTATTGAAACCATTGATGACGCTGCTATGCGTGCCGACTTAAAAGACGGCAAAGTGGTGATTGTGGCAGGCTTTCAAGGCATTGACGGCGTGGGCGACATTACCACACTCGGTCGTGGCGGTTCGGATACTTCGGCAGTGGCACTGGCTGCGGCATTAAAAGCCGATGAATGTCAAATTTATACCGATGTCGATGGCGTTTATACCACAGACCCACGCATTGTTCCCGAAGCACGCCGTTTGGATAAAATTACTTTTGAAGAAATGTTGGAACTGGCATCTTTGGGTTCCAAAGTATTGCAAATTCGCTCGGTTGAATTTGCGGGCAAATATCGTGTTCGCCTGCGTGTGTTAAGCAGTTTGGAAGAAGACGGCGGCGGCGGCACTCTGATTACCTTTGAAGAGGACGAACAAATGGAACGAGTACAAGTATCAGGCATTGCATGTGATAAAAATCAAGCACGAATCAATGTGCGTGGCGTGCCAGACAAACCAGGCATTGCTTTCCAAATTTTGGGTGCAGTGGCAGATGCCAATATTGAAGTGGATATGATTATTCAAAATGTGGGTGCGGAAGGCACAACCGACTTCTCTTTCACCGTGCCGCGTGGCGATTACAACAATGCTTTGAAAATTTTAAACGAAGTCAAAGAGAAAATCGGTGCGGCAGAAGTCTCGGGCGATGACACGGTTGCCAAAGTGTCGATTGTAGGTGCAGGTATGCGTTCGCATGTGGGCACGGCTTCGACTATGTTCCGTGCATTAGCCGAAGAAGGCATTAACATTCAAATGATTTCCACTTCGGAAATCAAAGTGTCGGTGTTAATTGCGGAAAAATACACCGAATTAGCCACACGCGTACTGCACGCCGCTTTCGGTTTGGAAAAAGCGTAATTGTTTGTTTTATAGTCGGTTCATACCAAAATCATACAGCGTTGGCTCGTCTTGCCGTATTATTTATACTGTCGCAGGCTCGCCGCCTTGTCTGCTTTGGGTCTAAACCGACTATCATTTTGAAAATGCAATGTTATTTGGTGATAACATTGCATTTTTTCAGGCTGCCTGAAGAGTTTTTGCATAATAAAAACGGCACAGTAAAAACACTGTGCCGTTATCAATTTGGCTCCCCGACCTGGGCTCGAACCAGGGACCTGCGGATTAACAGTCCGTCGCTCTACCGACTGAGCTATCGGGGAAGTGAAGTTGTGCATTATATAAACTTGTTTTAACCTTGTCAAGGCTTTTTATAGTCAATTCATACCAAAATCATGCAGCGTTATTTCGCCTTGCTGTATTAGTTATACTATCTGCGGCTCATTGCCTTGCCTGCTTTTGGTCTGAATTGACTATATCATTGTTTTTGCTTTTTCAGGCTGCCTGAAAGGTTTTGTTTTGGGTATGCCTTACTCTTCGCCGTTTGTGGTTTCCACTTGTTGTAACACCACTTCTGCTGTGCTTTCTTCTTGCGTCTGTTTGACTTGTGAGCGGCGTTTGCCTTTGGGCTCAACTTTTTCAGGTGGTAAGTCGGTTTTTAATTCGCTTGAAGTTTCAATCAGTTGCAAATCGCCTAAATCCACAGGTTCTGTTGCCGCAGGTTGGGCTTTTTCTGCTTTTTTACGCATCAGTGTGGCTTTGGCTTTGCGTTTTAATTCGTCAATGCGTTCTTCTGATGAGCGTTCAGGCGTTTCAACCGCTTCAAGCGTTTCAACCGCTGATAAGTTGCTGATGGCTTCATCAAGTTCATGACGCATTTCAGGCAACCTGATTTCAATCGGTTCTTTGGGTTGTTCGTTTTGTGGGAACATTTCGGGGAACAGGCGGCGTGTGGTGTATTGTACATTACGCACAATCGCTCCGTGCTTGATGTTCTCCACAATGTTTTGCGAACTGCGAATGCGGGTTGCTGGGGCTTTTTTGCCTTGTTTTGCCGCTGGTTTGCTCGCTTTTTTGTTTTTGCCGTTGCCATTGCCGATATTCACCACTAATGGCTGTTGCTCTTGTGGTGCGGTTTCGTTTGGCGTTTCGTTTTCTACACGCTGACGGCGGTTTTTGCGTTCGGGTTTGGGCGTTTTTTCTTCGCTTGCCGTTTTGGCTTGCCGCACGGGTTTTTTCACGCTATCGGCATTTTCTTCTTTGTTATCAGGGCGTTTGGCAGGTTCTTTATTTTCTTTCAGGCTGCCTGAAAGGTCTTCTTCTGCCGCTTTTTTACGTGTTGCCGCTTTGCGAGTGTTTTTTTTACTTTCTTCTTTTTTGGGTTTTTCAGGCTGCGTTGGTGCTGCGTCTTCGGCAAACAAGCCTTTAATCCATTTGCCCAAGCGTTCAAATACAGACGATATAGTGGGTTCGCCTGATACAGGTTGTTCTGGGCGTGGTTCGTGGGTAATGCCTTGCACGGCAGCGTCTGTGGTTTTGACTGAACGCACTTTTTCGCGTGAAGTGGTGTCTTCTTCGTCATCGGGTTTTTCTACTTGACGATAAGACGGTAGCGGATTGTCTTCAACATCGTCCAAGCGGATTCGTTCAACACGATAATCAGGCGTTTCCAAGTGAATGTTGGGAATTAACAAAATCGGCACGCCCAAGCGTTCTTCTAAATTAAATAAATCCACGCGTTTTTCGTTAAGTAAGAATGTGGCAATATCCACAGGCACTTGGGCGTGAATTTCGCCTGTGTTGTCTTTCATCGCTTCTTCTTGAATAATGCGAAGAATATGTAAGCCAGACGATTGCACGCCACGAATCGAACCTTTGCCCTGACAACGCGGGCAGAGAATATGCGTGCTTTCGCCCAACGACATTTGCAGGCGTTGGCGGGAAAGTTCCATTAAACCAAAACGAGACAGTTTGCTCATCTGCACTCGAGCACGGTCTTGTTTTAGGGCTTCTCGCAAGGCTTGTTCCACTTGGCTTTGATTTTTGCGGTTTTCCATATCAATAAAATCAATCACCACAAGCCCGCCTAAATCTCGCAAACGCAACTGGCGTGCGATTTCTTCTGCCGCTTCCAAGTTGGTTTTCAGAGCCGTTTCTTCCACATCGCCGCCTTTGGTAGAACGCGCCGAATTAACATCAATCGCAACCAACGCTTCGGTGTGGTCAATCACAATCGCACCGCCTGACGGCAGGGAGACTTCACGCGAAAAAGCGGTTTCAATTTGGTGTTCGATTTGAAAACGCGAAAACAAGGGCGTATGTTCGTTATAGCGTTTCACACGATTGATATTTGCGGGCATGACAAACGACATAAATTGTTTGACGCGCTGATACACTTCTTCGTCATCAATCAAAATTTCGCCGATGTCAGGCTGAAAGTAATCACGAATGGCACGAATGACTAACGCACTTTCTTGCAAGATTAAGGGCTGCACTTCTTCTTGCCCAGCCGCGTCCGATACGGCTTGCCACAGTTGCAAAAGATAATTCAAATCCCATTGCAAATCTTCCACAGTGCGTCCGATACCTGCGGTGCGGGCAATCACGCTCATGCCGTGCGGCACTTCTAATTGCGATACCAATTCTTTGAGTTCTTGGCGTTCTTCGCCAACAATACGGCGAGAAACGCCGCCTGCTCTGGGATTGTTCGGCATTAACACCAAATAACGCCCAGCCAGACTAATGAATGTGGTGAGTGCCGCCCCCTTATTGCCCCGTTCGTCTTTTTCCACTTGCACCAGAACCGTCATGCCTTCTTCTAAAACATCTTGAATATGGGCTTTGCCGCCAGAATAATTTTGAAAATAACTTCTTGCCACTTCTTTGAACGGCAAAAAACCGTGTCGGTCGGTGCCGTAATCGACAAAACACGCTTCCAGAGCAGGTTCAATGCGGGTAATCGTGCCTTTGTAGATATTGCCTTTGCGTTGTTCTTTGCCCAAAGTTTCAATATCCAAGTCTAACAATTTTTGTCCATCGACAATCGCCACACGCAATTCTTCGGCTTGTGTGGCATTGAATAACATTCTTTTCATTTGAAAAAACTCCCACGAGTTTGGGATTTTGCAAGAGAAAAAGCACGGAAAAATAACGGATTAGCAAACCTAATTTAGGCTGCCTGAAAATGAATAGTCATTTATTATCAAATAGATATAATATAGTTTATACCATTTGAATAGGCTGCCTGAAAAAATAATCAAGGTTTTCAGGCTGCCTTATAAACGCTATAAAATGCAGAAAGCGTTATTGATAGTTGTTCCACAGCAAAATTATCCAGCGTTGTTTCGCCTTGTCGTATTATTTATACTGCCGCAGGCGTACCGACTTGGCTACTTTTGCTGTGAAACAACTATATTTACAAACACTTGCTTAAAAATCCGTTTGTTATTTTGCATATCAACTTGACGGCTTAAAAAATTTAAGTCTTACGCTACTACTAAAAAAATAATACGCAAAATTTAATTTAAAATCCCGAACGCTCAAACTTCGCAAACGCTCACACATAACGGCGATTATTGCTTGCAAAATCTTGTTTTTGTTAAAAAATATTTAGGCATTTGCCTTAATCCATATCGCTTATTTAATATAAATTCACGATTTTTTTAATCACGCTGTTACAATAAAGGCTTAAAAAACAGCCTAAATTAAATATATTACGAAAAAAACATTTCAGGCTGCCTGAAAACGCTGAACACTTTATTTTTTACAGCATAATTTTGAACCGCAGATTATAAAATAAAATGACTTCAATTAGCAAAAATTTCGTGTCTTTTTACACCGTTACGGACAACGATAACGCACAACGCTTGGACAATTTTTTAATGCGTTACTTAAAAGGCGTGCCAAAAAGCCACATTCACCGCATTATTCGCAACGGCGAAATTCGCATAGACAAACGCCGAGCGTCTGCCGATACGCGTTTAATCACAGGGCAAATAATCCGCATTCCGCCTGTTCGCGTTGCCGAAAAGCCCCTTTCAGGCTGCCTGAAAAATATTCCAGCAACTGAATTTCCGATTGTGTATGAAGACGATTTTTTGTTGGTTATCGACAAACCGTCAGGTGTGGCGGCACACGGCGGTAGTGGCGTGTCGTCTGGCGTAATCGAACAAATACGAGCCGCCCGCCCAAAAGCCAAATATTTGGAATTAGTACACCGCTTGGATAAAGACACATCAGGCTTATTGATGATCGCCAAAAAACGCAAAGCAGTGGTGAAACTGCACGAACAACTTCGCCAAAATCACCCCAAAAAAATCTACTTGGCACTGTGTTCTCCTGCGTGGGCATTAGGCGAATATGCGGTAAAATTGCCGCTTAAAAAATATACAGGACAAAACGGCGAAAAAATGGTGCGAGTAGATAAAAACGGACAATACGCCCACACCATATTCCGCGTCAAACAACAATTTCAGGCAGCCAGTTTGGTAGAAGCGGAGTTAAAAACAGGCAGAACACACCAAATTCGTGTGCATTTACAAAGCCAAAATCACCCCATTTTGGGCGATGAACGCTACGGCAATTATGAAAAAAATCGTCAATGGGCAAAAGACTTGGGCTTAAAAAGAATGTTTTTACATGCATGGCAATTAACCATTAGGCACCCTGAAACAGATAACGAATTGATTTTACAGGCGGAATTGCCAAAAGAGTTGCAAAATATTATTCATCAGTTAGAAAAAGAATATAACGCATAATACTATTGATATAATCAAACAATCTTGTTTCAGGCAGCCTGAAAAAGGCACAATCGCTCTTGACATCATATTTAAGTAAGGGAAAAAAACATGTGTTCATCAAGCAAAAAGCAAAACCATTTTAAAACTGCCGCTATTTGGTTTGCGGCGATGATTGTGGGGGCGGTGTTGGGGCATTTTTCTCACCCGTTTATCCATGAGTTATGCCATTTTATCGCTACTGCCTTTACGCGGCTGTTTCAGTTTTTGGCGATTCCTGTGATTTCTTTGGCTCTCATCGCAACGCTGTCGCAATTAGGGGCAAAGGCACAAAGCAAACGCATTTTTTCGCACACCATTTTTTATACGCTAACCACCACAATGGCGGCGGCATTAGTGGCTTTGGTGTTTTTTGTGGTGATTTCGCCCGTTAATGTGCCCGTTGCCGCTGGCACAACGCTGCCTGAAAATGTGGGTAAATTGTCGTATTACGAGCATTTTTTATCGGTTATTCCCAATAATTTATTGCAACCTTTTGTTGCAGGTAATGTATTGTCGGTGCTGCTGGTGTCTGCCGCTGTGGGTTTAGGCTTGGCGTTTATGCCCGATAGCGATAATCGCCAAGTTTTAATCAAAGGAATCAACGGCTTGCAAGAGTTGTTGTTTATGCTGATTCGTGCCTTATTGTGGATTTTGCCGCTGGGCATTGTGGCTTTTACCGCTCAATTAGTCGCCGAAATTGAAGCAGGCGTGATTGTGGGGGCGTTAGGGCAATATTCCTTGGTTGTGATTGGCGGCAATTTAGTGCAATTTTTTGTGATTATCCCTTTGTTTTTACTCGCCAGACGGCTTAATCCATTGACCGTTTTTCGGGCGATGTCGCCTGCGTTGGCAATGGCGTTTTTTTCTAAAAGTTCCGCAGCCACGCTGCCTGTAACGCTGGCATCAGCCGAAAATAATTTGCATATTGATAAACGAGTGAGCCGCTTTACCCTGCCGATTTGCACTACTATCAATATGAATGGTTGTGCAGCGTTTATTTTGGTTACTTCTTTGTTTTTAATGCAAAATGCAGGCATTGAGTTATCGCTCGGCACCATGGTTGTGTGGTTGTTTGTGTCGATTTTAGCCGCAGTGGGCAATGCGGGCGTGCCGATAGGGTGTTACTTTTTAACCATTTCTTTAATGTCATCAATCGGTGTACCTGTGGATTTAATGGGTATGATTCTGCCGATTTACGCCATTATTGATATGATTGAAACAGGCGTGAATGTGTGGTCAGATTCATCGGTTGCAGCGATGACGGATAAAGATTTGCAAGGTAAGTTAGACAGTGTGGCATAATAAAAAGGCGAGCATAGCGACTCGCCTTTTTGTCTTAATCATCAATCTTTCAGGCTACCTGAAAATAAAAAAGACGGTTTTGACACCGTCTTTTTTTTATTAAAATCAAATAGATTAGTCTTTAAACGCTTCCACTTGAATTTTAATTTTTGCTTCCGCTGGCATTTTAAAGCCCCAGTCTGTGGGTTTGATTTTGGCTTTGAAATCGCCGCCGCAGGCTTCTTTGTTTGCCATTTTGTTGTGGTAGCAATTAAATTTTGCCGCTTCCAAAACCACGGGTTTGGTTTGACCCAACAGAGTTAAATCGCCTTCAACGGATTTTACTTTGTCGCCGTCAAACACAAATTTTTTCGACACAAAACGCATTTCTGGGAATTTTTGTGCGTTGAAAAAGTTTTCGGCTTTTAGGTGCTCATCAAATTCAGCGTTGCCGTTATTCATTTTGCTCATCGGAATTTTAATATCCACAGAGCCTGTTTTTTTGGCAGCGTCAAATTCAACTTTGCCTTCTAACAGAAAAAATCCGCCCACATTCGTGCTGGTTTGGTTGTGGTCAGCGGCAAAGCGTGCGTTGGTGTGGTGCGGGTCAATGGTGTAAGTTGCCGCAGTTGCCGCAGCAAATGAAGTTGCCAAAAGGGCAGTTACAAGTAATTTTTTCATTTTTTACTCCGAATGGTGATGAATGAAGTCGCAAATGATAGCAATTCTTAACAAGAATAGCAATCTTTGTTTTTCAGACTGCCTGAAAAACCCTACGGTCATTGCGAGACTTGAACTTTCGTTCAAGGCGTAGCAATCTTTTTATTCGCAGAGCGGATTTTTTTACCCTTTCAGGCTGCCTGAAAAAACATTGGGTAATTTCTAAAAATTAAAAATGAGAAAACAATCGTTTTATTTTTTAACAAACGGATTTGTTCGCATCTAACGATGCTCACGGTATTTTCTGTAAATATCAAACAATTAAAGCGAACTCCGTCCAGCGTGAGCAAATCCGTTTGTTAATAAAAAAAGTAAAAATCTCTATAAATTTGAATTTTTAGAAATTCCCATTATTTTGTTTTTCACAAATTTTTTATTATCTCTCACCAAGACAGCCAGAACATGGAGAGTAAGATGAACATTCTCCGTGTCTTGGTGTTCTCTGTGAGCAATCCAAAAACAGCCCCTTAAAAATTTTTCAGGCAGCCTGAAACGCATAAAAATTCGTTATAATGTGGGGTCAAAAATATTTTCGGAAATCATTATGGCGTATCGCATTGCCCCCAGCATTTTATCGGCGGATTTTGCTCGATTAGGTGAAGAAGTCCAAGCGGTGATTGCCGCAGGTGCGGATATGATTCACTTTGATGTGATGGACAATCACTATGTGCCGAATTTAACCTTTGGAGCAATGGTGTGTCGTGCATTAAAGCCCTATGCGGGTGCAACACCGATTGATGTGCATTTAATGGTTGAACCCGTTGATGATATGATTGCCGCCTTTGCGGACGCGGGGGCGAATATAATTTCGTTTCACCCCGAAGCATCTCGCCATATTGACCGTTCTTTATCCTTAATTCATGAAAAAAATGTTCAGGCAGCCTTGGCGTTAAATCCTGCGACACCCTTGAATATACTTGAACATGTCATGGATAAATTAGATATGATTTTGTTAATGTCGGTTAATCCTGGTTTTGGCGGGCAAAAATTTATTCCTGCGATGCGTGCCAAAATCCGCCGCCTACGGCAAATTTGCGATACACACGAACAACAAACAGGGCGGCGTATTCCGATTGAAGTTGATGGCGGCATAAAAGCCAACAATATCGCCAACTTGGCAGCAGACGGTGCAGAAATCTTCGTGGCAGGCTCGGCAATTTTTGGGCAGAAAGACTATGCACAAGCCATTTCAGCCTTAAAACAAGGCTGCCTGAAAGGATAAAAAATGAGCAATCAAGCCAACAGCGTATCATTGCACGAACAAACTTCGCCCGAAGAATACTGGCGACACCAACGCTTGTTGCTTTTGGAGCGCCAAAAACAAGCCGAACACCAAACGCCAGAATGGCAAGCGGCAGTGGCAGCATTTGACAAAGAATTAAGCCACATACCGCCCGTGTCGATTGATTTAACCGATAAAAAAGATTTTTTCAAAATTCGCACCATTTTCGATATGGCACGCGAAAAAGTGTTTATGCCCCGCAAAACCACGCGAAAAAACAGCGTAGGCGATTTCACCGTTTTGGCGATTGAAAGCACAGGAAATCGCCTAAAAGACGGCATTTTGTCGCTATCTGCAATGAAATGTCGCGATTTTCAGCCGATTTCCGTGTTTTTTAGTGAAATTAACCCCAACGACAAAATCACCCTATCCAAACCCACAGTGTCCGCCGTTTTACCCGCCCTAATTCAATATATAGACAAAGACGACTTGCTGGCACACAATATGCCTATTGTATTGAAATTCTTATATAAATACGGTTTTGATTACCGCGATAATCACAAAAACCGCCGCTTATTCGATACGCAAAAAATGGCACAACACAAACTTACCGCTGTCATGGACAGTTTCGATTTACAAACCGTGTGCTTGTATTACGGCATTTTCCGCCAAAAAATCAACACCTTATCCGATTGCCTTGCCACAGCAAAACTCTATGCCGCCTTGCTTGATGAATATGGCGTGGAATAGATTTCAGGCTGAAATTTAGTGAGCAGTGAGTAGTGAGCAGTTATTTCGTCAAGCCTTTGGCTTGACGGCTATATATTAAGATAACGCTTCGATAATTTTTTCAGGCTGCCTGAAAGGAAAACAATATGCTTGCCGTGTTAAAAGTCATCTTGATAATAATATTGTTTGTTGTTTGTGCGTTTGCTCTTTTGGTATTGAAGGTTCGTTTTGAGATAAGGCGTATGGCAAAGCATGCGAGTGCTGTGTACAATGCACAAGAAATCGCCAAGCACGAAAGCAAATTAACAGCAGAAGAAGAACAACGCTTATTGGCTGAAATTAAAAAAATCAGTGCGGTTTCTGCGGTAAAAATAACTGCCCAAAAATCAGACCATTTACCTTTGTGTGTGTCCAAATTTGGCGGTATGCCGTATTGGGATACAAAAATGCCTTATCCTACTGATAATAAAGGAAATAGGTTAATTTTATTGGCTCAATTAAATTTTGCCGAAATTCCCCATTTGCCCGATTTTCCTGAAACGGGTTTATTGCAGATTTTTCTGTCGCCTGATGAAAAAGAATACTACAATGGTTTGGATTGGAAAAATCCACAGCAACAAAATGGTTGGCGTGTGGTGTATCACGATAAAATTGATGAAAATATCAGCGAACAATCCCTGTCGGCATTGAACATTCCCGCTGTCGATACTTTTAATTTTCTTGTTATTTATCAATATCAACTTTCTTTTGAATTAACCGAAAGTTATCAGGGAACTGGTAATTTGGAACACTTTAAATCGATACTCAAACAAGCGGCACAAACGCTGGAAATTTCTTTCAGCGATGATGAAATTGAAAATTGGGACGCAGTTTTGAGTGAAGAATTTATTGATAATTCATATCGTTTAAATGCAGGACACTGGATAGGCGGCTATCCTTTTTTGATAGACAAAGACCCCAGAGAAAAGGGTAAATATCGCACATTATTATTGCAAATAGATGCAGAGTTTGAAGAAAGCAATATTGATATAATGGAGGCTGGTATGGGGCAATTCTTTATTGAACCCGAAGATTTGAAAAAGCGAGATTTTTCCCGTGTGCTGTATAATTGGGATTGTTATTAAACGCTTTCAGGCAGCCTGAAAAATATAAGGAGCAACAATAATGAAGCAAAACACAAATCCACACAAGCCCCATAGTGTTGATGAAAAATGGCGACCCGTTGCCATGGAACTGACAGGTGAAGCGGGTAAAAGAGTGCTGAATGCCGCCGTGCAAAGAGTCATGCAACGACATGCCAAAGAAATTAAAGCGTTAGCAGATAAATGATTGATTTAGAAAATGTTTTATCCATACACGAACACATTTTAAGCAAGGAACAAGGCTTAAAAGGCGGTGTGGATTTGGGTAAGTTAGAAAGTGCATTAAACCGCATTATCCACTGGCAAGCATATGAAAATACAGAAAATATTTTTGATATTGCCGCCTTGTATGCGGTTGCTATTGCCAAAGCCCACGCTTTTTTAGACGGCAATAAACGCACCGCAATGGTAACTATGTTGTCGTATCTCGAAACACAAGGTATTGTTATTCAAGAAAATAATGGATTAGACGATATTATGGTTGCTGTGGCAGACAGCAAAATTTCTGTGGCAGAATTATCTACTTTTCTACAACAACACATTTGCGAATAACTTTCAGGCAGCCTGATTTTTTTTTCCTGTGTCATTACGAGCATTGACGCAGTCAATGCGTGGTAATCCAGTGTATTGCGATAGCAATACACCAACGCCGATAGGCGTTGTCAGGGCGTTAATAATGATTTAAGATAACCAAATGTAATTAAGAAATAAGGTATTACAACGATACCGTATTAAATTCAGGCAGCCTGAAAAAAATAGAAAGCACACCATGAATCATCAAAAATTTAATCATATCCAAGCCGTAGCCTTTGATTTAGACGGCACGCTGGCGGATACTGTGGGTGATTTGGCAAATGCGGCAAATGCCATGCGTGCCGCACTCAATATGCCGCCGCTTGATGAGGGCGTTTTGTTGTCATTTGTGGGAGACGGCATCGGGCGGCTGGTTCATCGGGCTTTAACCAACGACCACGCAAGTTTTGCACCGCAAGATTTGTGGGAGCAAGGTTTTGCCTTGTATGCACAATATTACGCCCAAAATTTATGCGTTCGTAGCCAACTTTATCCGCAAGTGGCAGACACATTAGCCTTGTTAAAAACGCTGAAACTGCCTTTGGCAGTGATGACCAACAAATCGCAAGTTTTTGCTAAACCCTTGTTAGAACAATTAAAAATTGCCGATTTATTTTCGCTGATTATCGGCGGCGACACGCTGCCTGAAAAAAAACCGTCCGCACTGCCTTTGCTTCATATCTGCGAAGTGTTGAATATTCAAGCCGAAAACTTACTTATGGTAGGCGATTCCAAAAACGACATACTCGCCGCCCGTAACGCAGGCTGCCCAGTGGTGGGCGTGTCGTTTGGTTATGGCAAAATGGACGAATTAGTTTTAAGCGAAGAAACCAAACCCGATTGCGTCATCAACCACTTTGGGCAATTATATAATCTTTTGACTTCAAAATAATACGGCGTTGGCTCGTCTTGCCGTATTATAGTCGTTCCATTTCAAAATCTACCTGCGTTGGCTTGTCTTGCCGTATTATTTATACTGTCTGCGACTTCGCCGTCTTGGTATATTTTGAACTGAAACGACTATATCGATACTGTCTGCGACTTCGCCGTCTTGTCTTATTTTGAATTGAAAAGATTATGATGATTTACTCAAAAACATTCAGGCAGCCTGAACCTTTATCGCAAAAAGAGTTATATAACAAAGCGTTAGATTATCTATCGCGGCGGGAATATACGCGTTATGAATTGCAACAAAAATTAGCACAATATACGGACAATCAAGACGATATTGCCAGCGTTTTAGAACGCTTAATTGAAAGAAATTTGCAATCAGATAAACGATTTAGCGAAAATTTTATTCACAGCAAACAAGCAAAATACGGTAATGGACGGTTGATAGAAAACCTAAAACAAAAAGGCGTGAATTTACAAGACGCAAGCGAATTTTTGCCCGATAAAGAAACACAACTTGCCACAGCCGTAGCCATTTTGCATAAAAAATTAGGCACACCCCGCCGTTTAACAGCAAACGAACAACAAAAAGCCTATCGCTTTTTGCAATATCGTGGCTTTTCTATGGAAATAATACATAACGCCTTGAAAATATGGGAAAAAGAAGAAGATTAGTTTGGGCTTCACTTCGCTTGCCTAAACTGTGGTTTGATTGCTTTGCAATTCTTTTATAGTCGATTCACAGCAAAATCATGCAGCGTTGCTTCGCCTTGCCGTATTATTTTATATAGTTAAACAACTTCAAAATGTTAAAAACTGTGTCATTGCGAGACAGGACGAAGTCCTGTCGTGGCAATCCAATGAATTGCATAGCAATTCATCAACGCCGCAAGGCGTTGTAACGGACTTATCTGCTATCATTTCAGGTAGCCTTAAATTGTTTATGAACCTTGTCGTTACAACGCCTGCGGCGTTGGTAAAAAAATCTACGATTTTTTTACTGGATTACCACGCCAAGCCTTTCGGCTTGGCTCGTAATGACACACAGGATTAAATTTAAATCGTAGAATATTTATGCACAGTATGTTATTTTTATTTTTTGTATTTTGAAGTTGTTTGACTATACTGTCTTCGGCTCGTTGCCTTGCCTGCTTTTGCTGTGAACCGACTATATTGACTTTGTCAAAAATCAGGTAGCCTGAAAAGGCAATCGTCATCACATAAGCGTGTTAAAATAAGCCACTTTTTTCATCTCAAAGTAAAACCAATATGAGCAATCTGAACAGCGTTTTTCAAACATTAGACAATTTAATTTTGGGCAAGGAAGAAGCCGTCAGGCTTTCTGTGGTGTGCCTTTTGGCGGACGGGCATTTGTTGTTAGAAGATGTGCCTGGTGTTGGTAAAACCACGCTGGCACAGGGTTTGGCGGCGGTTTTGGGCTTAAACTTTGGACGCGTGCAATTTACCAACGATATGCTGCCTGCGGATTTGCTTGGCACGAATATTTTTCGCCCAAACGAAGGGCAGTTTGTGTTTCAGGAAGGCCCTGTATTTCATCATTTTTTATTAGCGGACGAAATTAACCGTGCGTCTCCCAAAGTGCAGTCGGCTCTTTTGGAAGCGATGGAAGAGCGGCAGGTGTCGATTGACGGCACTTCGTATGCCCTGCCCAAGCCGTTTGTGGTGGTGGCAACGCAAAATCCGTCTGAACAAATCGGCACTTTTCCCCTGCCTGAATCGCAGTTAGACCGCTTTTTAATGCGTATTTCAATCGGTTATCCGTTTGAACAGTCGGAAAAATATTTGTTCAAACACGGTTCTCGGCGGGAAAATATTAAACGCATTCAGGCAGCCTTAAATCCTGAACTGCTTATGCAAATGCAAAAGGCGGTTGATGAAATGCCTGTGTCAGACGCTTTGGTGGATTATGTTTATCGGCTGGTCAATGCCACGCGTGTGGAAGGGGTTTTTGTGCAAGGATTAAGTCCTAGGGCTGGTTTGGCGTTAATCAAAGCCGCCAAAGCCCATGCTTATATTGAAAACCGCAATATGGTTCTGCCCGAAGATGTGCAGGCGATATTTCTGCCTGTGGCAGGACACCGCCTAAAAACTTTGCAAAGGGGCAATGATAGCCAAACCGCATTGACGGAAATTTTACGCAGTGTGGCAGTGGCTTAAATAGTGAGCAGTTAGTAGTGAGCAGTGAGCAGTGATTAAGTCAAGCCTTGTCAGGCTTGACGATTATTTATTTAGATAACGCTTCGATTTTTCTTTCAGGCAGCCTGAAAAACAATCGAAGCGTTATCTTAAAAATAATCCGTTTTGCCGCAAGGCAAAACAAAACAACTGCTCACTGCTAATTGCTCACTGCTCACTGTCTTCATCTAACTTCTTCAACCGAGCCAATTTTTCTTTGATTTGAATTTCCAAGCCGTAATCTTTGGGTTGATAAAATTCAGGTTCGGGCATACCGTCAGGCATATAGGTTTCACCTGCGGCGTAAGCGTTGGGCTCATCGTGGGCGTAGCGGTATTGTTTGCCGTAGCCCAATTCTTTCATTAAGCGCGTGGGGGCGTTGCGTAGGTGCAGTGGCACGGCGGCAGAGCCGTGTTCGGCGGCAAATTTGCGGGCTTGATTATAAGCGTTATAGCCTGCATTGCTTTTGGCGGCACACGATAAATAAATCACCGCTTGGGCTAATGCCAATTCGCCTTCGGGCGAGCCTAATCGTTCATAAGTTGCCGCTGCGTCATTCGCAATTTGCAAGGCTCTGGGGTCTGCCAAGCCAATATCTTCCCACGCCATGCGGACAATGCGGCGAGCCAAGTAGCGTGCGTCTGCACCGCCGTCTAACATACGGCACAGCCAGTATAACGCCGCATTCGGGTGCGAGCCACGCACCGACTTATGCAATGCCGAAATTTGGTCATAAAAATTTTCACCGCCTTTATCAAACCGCCGTGCTTGCCTGTCGAGCATGGTTGATAAAAATTTATTATCAAGCGTTTGAATTTGTTGTGTTTTTGCGGCGGTAAAAAGTTGTTCTGCCATATTCAACAAACGGCGTGCATCGCCGTCTGCCAATTCGCATAAATATTGCCGTGTGTTTTGATCCATTTGCAAATCGGCATATTCAGGCAGCCTGAAAACTTTATCTAATAAAATCAATAAATCGTTTGTATTCAATGCGTTAAGCGTATAAACTCGCGAACGCGACAACAGGGCAGAATTGACTTCAAAAGACGGATTTTCCGTAGTCGCCCCGATAAAGAAAAACAAACCGCTTTCCACATACGGCAAAAAAGCGTCCTGTTGCGACTTGTTAAAACGATGAACTTCATCAACAAAAAGAATGGTTTGCTGATTGCGTGCCAAAGTAATTTGGGCTTTTTCAACCGCTTCACGAATGTCTTTCACGCCTGAAAACACCGCCGACAGGGGCAGAAATTGAGCGGCAAACGCGTCCGCAAACAGCCGTGCCAGCGTGGTTTTGCCCACACCAGGCGGCCCCCACAAAATCATCGAATGTGGCTTGCCACTTTCAATAGCAAGGCGTAAGGGACGATTTTTGCCCACTAAATGTTGCTGCCCCACAACTTCATCAATGGTTTTGGGACGCATTCTCTCGGCTAATGGAGCAGTGGGCTCGGTTTGGAATAGGTCGGTGTTGTTCATTTTTAGGCTGCCTGAAAAATATTTACGGTAATTGTTTTTTAGCAATATTAACAGTTAAAATATAAGTCATAAATT
>JAFTFY010000039.1 GCA_017458185.1 Neisseriaceae bacterium | reverse complement strand
TATTGCTTTTCAGATGATATAGTCGATAAACTTCAAAAGTAGAAAAGGCATTTCACCACAGACAGTATCAATATAGTCAAATAAATTCAAAAGTGAAACAGGCGGCGTTGGCTGCGACAGTATAAATAATACGGCAAGACACGCCAACGCATTTCAATTTTGAAGTTGTTTGACTATAATACGGCAAGGCGAAAGAACGCATTATAATTTTGAAGTTTATCAACGATAACTCTCGGTAAAACTTACTATGGCATACGCAGTCCCCTTGCCATTATAAAAACGCATCAACTTTGAGATTTTAAATCACTAACTTTGAGACTATTAAACAGTCTCAAAGTTGTGATTTTTTCGTTTTTTTATTGTACAAATTATTTAACAATATGCCATGAATATATGCGTTTTTTTTAGAATGCTTGCTTTATATATTGTAATCTTTGTTATAGCCGTTACAGTTTTGCTTATCGTTCATTCCTTAAATATGTCAATCTGCGATACGCAATCGTTTTTTTAACCACCCCGCCTTGAATAATGCTGTCGAAATCATAGTGCGGATAACTTCTTCTTTCGCTTTTTGAATCATCTCGCTATTACTTCCTGTGAGACTCGAAAAGGTGATTTGTTCTTGCCCACATCTATAAACTCGAACCACACGCCCTAAATCATCATCATTTTCCACACGAAATGAAAAAAAATCAGGTATTTGTATGTTGTTATTTGGAATGTTGATGTTCATTTTTTTTACTCCTATTTCGTATCAGTTTCTTCTGCCCAGCCCTTGATGCACACTTCGCCCAAACCATTGACTACTATCTTGAAACCGTAGTCTTTTTTCAACCGATTTGCCACAGTTTGCGGTAGCAGTCTGTGCAGTTCGGTTAAGCGTGCTTGTTTATCGCCTTTTTGTTGTGCATATTCGCAGTAACTGACAATTACTTTAACTAAATCGTCATTAACTTTACACTCTGTTTCAACTTTAATTCTTGCTTTATATTTGAAGTACTTATCAAGAACCAACGCCAATACTACAAAAATAATAAATAAGTTAATGGCGATGAAAAATAACGCAATCACTTCAATGGTTGTAAAGGTCATTTTTTTACTCCTGCAAAAAGTATTGAATAAAAGGTTTATATTTTTCAATGAGTTGTGGTGTTAATGTTTGCCAGCGTTGAAAGTGGTCGGCAAAATCGGCTTTTTTCACCAAAAAACAATATATGCCACAATATGTATCATCTTCTTTATACGATTTCACAATATCCATTATGTATTGTTCGTATGTTTTTTCTTCTTTGTCGTGCGTCAGCGTCAGCACACAAGAGATGACTTCGTTAGTATAAACGCCGCCTGCGTGATATTTTTCAAAAGCGTCTTCTACTATGGTTTGTAAATCGTCTTCAACACAATCGGTATCTTCGAGTATGTCGTGCAACAGTCCGATTGTCCAAATATGATATTCATCAGACAAAAAACCGTCTCGTGTTTGCATGTTTTTAAGTGCTAAATTAGCCACATTTTCAACATGTTGCGATAAATAATAAGGAAAGCGACAAGCGATTTGTTGTTTTAAGTACGCCTGATACTCTTGAAATTTTTGATGATATTTATCCATTTTTTACTCCAAAGGTATATCAACCACTGCCACGCCGTGCTTTACGCACGGCTCGCAATGACGGAATAGAATAATTTCATTGAGTTGCCTTGTTCATTTCTTGAAGTTTCAAGCGTAATTGCTGGCGGATATTGGTTTGATTTTTGTCGGCGGCGTAGTAATAAGTATGGCTCAACGCTTCGCTTTTTTTAAGATACCAATTCGCTTTTTGTAAATCTTCCTGTGTATTGTTTTTGTATTTGGCTCGCCACAGATACTTAAACGCATTGCACAGGCAGAATACGGATACTTCGTTTGGCGAGAAAAACAACTGCATTATTTCAATGCACTCAAACGCACCTTGCTCTGTATAATGCTGTGGGTTTTGAACATTATCGTGGTTCATTTTTTTTTACTCCTATTTACTCTTTCAGGCTGCCTGAAAATCATTGCTCATTGCTTACACCGTCATCAAATTCACCGTTAAAACATACCGTTCATTTTCATTTTCAGGTGTGGCGTACTGCACTGCGGACACTTCACCCAAAGCCGTGTCATGCAAGCGAAAGGCAACGGTAAAGCGTCTGCCGTCATAATGCGTTAATTCAAGCGGCAGGTTCAGTTCTTCTGCCCAACGCATCAGCGTTTCTACGGTTTGGCGTTTATGCCACACCCACTCGCCCGATAGCGTAATCGGTCGCCCTGCCAAGCGTTTGCCTTGTTGCACTAATAGGCTGCCTGAAAGGCTGTATGTCGGTTCGGTTTGCACCACACTTGACCAACCAAATTCATCAACCCACTGCATATCCTGCGGCAGTTCTACGGTGTCGTTTGTGTCGGTGCGGGTTAGTTGCCAGTTCATTGTTTTAACTCTTTAATTTCATCAAAGCATTGTTTCGTAATATCCACCCATTCTTCGTCTTTTTGGTAATCTTTTTCAAAGATTTGGAATGTTTTTTGATAACAATCAATCACATATTTAAACTCTTCATCGCCGTGTTCGCCACTGGCGACCCAAAACAGAAAATCATCAAATTCAGGGTCTTTTTTCTGCACAATTTCTGTGGCAATGTCTTCATCGCACCAGTATTTGTGTTTTTCTAAAATCAACCACAAATCGGCGGCACACTAATCAGGATAGCCATCACAGTGGCGATACAGAAAAATCGTGCTGTCGCGGTCTTTCACTTGAATAGTTGCACGGGTACTCATTTTTTTTACTCCATTTTGTTACAATATTTCATTCAGCAAGCCTGATAAATTTTAATCAAAGCCTTACGGCTTTGTGGTGGGCTGGGAAGCCCACCCTACGGCGTTACAGGTCTCACCCAGTCATACGCAGGCGGTTCGTATTCTTTTAAGTGGTCTAATGCAAACAGAATAAAGTCGCGGTTTTCGTCTAAATAATTAAAGCCGTAACTGCCGTCCGCCTTGCTCCATTGCGTTGCCACGCATTTTAGGCTGGCTCTGTCTAACAACACCACACGGCGGCGAGCGGGGTTATCTCGCACGGTTACAATGCCTGTGGGCAAATCCCCGCCAATTCTGCCGTGTCCGCCATACAATAAGTGCGTATGCCCCATTAAAGGGTCGTTTAACAAGGCATTAACGCTGCATGAATAAGGCTTAAACGAAACACTCGCACCAATTAAATGCTCGTCCAAAACACCGCAAATCATGATTTACACCCCAAGCCACGACACGGTATTGACTAAAATACTACTTTGTGTTTGGTTTTCAGACAATCTTGCCACAATATAGTCTTCAAAATTAGGCAAGGGGCAGTTTTGTAAATTCCATTCGACAGGTAACAGTAAAGAAGAGCAGAAAATACCGCTGAATAAGCCCCGCACCACTGGGTCTTCACGAAAATAAATCGGAAAACCAATCACCTGATTAGTGGTGTTGGGGGCGTATGTCCCCATACTGCCAAAGGTTGAATTGCTATACGCATTACCTATCGCACAAGTGGGCGTATTCACTGTGTCGCCCATAATGCCTTGATGGTTGGCAGGAAAGTTAGGCGTAACTAAATTGTTATTGTTATAGTCAAATCCTGAATAATTATTTCGCGTGGAAAACAGCACCGTGTTCATCATATCGTCCGCAATATAAGACGGCACATCACCAAAATACAGCACACTGCCGAAATAATTGTTATAAGTGTTTTGCAATAACACAATAAACGCTTTGCTGTGTCCCACAATCACCCACGGCGTTTCTTTTTGACCATCAGCAATCGGCGTTTCCCAAGCCATTTCTTGTCTGCCAAAAAAATTTTGTAATGAGCCGTCTGCATTTAACCTCGTGCCGCCTGTGGTTACCACATAATTCGCATGTTGATTATGGTCAATTTTTAACAAATGCTTATTGCTGGTTGCGTCCTGCGATTGAAACACCGCTGTGTTTGCATCTTCACTTGCCACTTTCCAACCCAAAGACGGTTTATCGCCATAGCCTGTAACCAACACCGCTTTGAGTAGCGTTTTAAAACTGCCTTTTTCGCCTTTTAACACAGGGGCAGCGTTATCAGTGGAACGATAAACCGCAACAGGAATGTCTCGTAATGGGGGAAGAGTCAGCATTTTTTTGTCCTATATGTCAATATAGGCAAATTATCGCAGGGGAAATATTTAATATTGAGTAGTAGCAAGTCGTTACATTGCTCACTGTTTTTGTAACGACTTGCTACTACTCAATCATCTAATAGTTGTCATTTATTCTGCGGCTTATGATTAACCGCATTCAGGCAGCCTAAAAAATGAATATTGCTTGGCAATTTG
This sequence comes from Neisseriaceae bacterium, assembly GCA_017458185.1. Classification (GTDB taxonomy): domain Bacteria; phylum Pseudomonadota; class Gammaproteobacteria; order Burkholderiales; family Neisseriaceae; genus RGIG9985. The sequence goes on along the minus strand of JAFTFY010000039.1, from coordinate 6,108 downwards.
CCGATTTATTTGAGCCGCACCAAGTGGCGGTTGCTCGCATTGTGTCCGCATATGGTAGCAAATGGATAGCCAACACAATGGGCGGTGATACCGTTGTTTTAACGGGACAAGGCGAAATTGGGCAGAGCGTTTATTACAGCGTGAATAAACACCAAATTATTGAGCCTGCCCCCAGCGTGGCAGTAGTGGAAATGCCCGTATAAAAAGGATTAAAAATGAGCAACGAAAAAATCATTCAAGCAGGTATTCACATTAAAGCAGAAGCGGACGCGTCAGGCGTGCGTCCTTTGCAAGAAGAATTACAGACTGCGGCAAAAAATATCAGCAATTTGAATTACGCCGCCGAAAATTTAGGCGATGCCTTAAAAAATTCCAGCCAAGAAGAAGTAGTTTCAACCTTGCAAGACTTGGAAAACCACGCTGCCGCTGCCGCTGATGAAGTGGAAAACTTAAAAAATGCGTGGCTGAATATTGAAAAAATCAGCGAACAAGCGGGTTTGTCTATGGCAGTGGCGGCGGCTACGCAGTTTGAACACAACTTTGCCAAAATGGCTCATTCGGTTACAGGAACGAGTGAGCAGATGAGCCTGCTCAAACAGCAAATTAAAGATTTATCTAACGAAATGGGTGTGGCGGCTGCCGATATTATGAATGTCGCTTCTGCTGCCGCAGGTTTTGGTGTGGCAACCGAAGATTTAGCCCAATTTAGCGAAATTGCCATACAAATGGGCAAAGTGTTTGGTGTGGCAGGTGAAGAAGTCGCCCAAAGTTTAGCCAATATTCAAAAAGCCTTTCAATTTGAAAACACCGAACAATTACAAAAATTTGCGGATAATCTTGCCCGTTTAGGCGAAGTAGCCAATGCCAGTGAAGATGAAATGTTGGGCGTGGTTGATGCGGTTTCAACGGCGGCTCATCAGTTTGGTTTGTCTGCCAACGAAACTACGGCGTTAGCGTCTGCTTTTTTGGCTTTGGGCAGAAGTCCCAGTGAAGCAAGTAAATCGATTAAAACGCTGTTGCAAAAATTAGCCACTGCCGAAACGCAATCGGCAGGTTTTCAGGCAGCGTTAGCAAACATCGGCTTATCGGCGAATCAATTAGCACAGGATATAAGAGAAAAACCGCAGGCGGCGTTAAATGAGTTTTTACAAACAATCAAAGGATTAGATGAAACCACACAAGCCAATGTGTTGCAAGATTTGTTTGGCGATAATGTCGGCACGCAAATTCAAGCGGTGGTGGCGAATTTAGGCGAATACCAAACCGCGTTAAATGCGGTTGCTAATGAGCAATCTGCCGCAGGGCGATTAGCCGAAAAATACGGCGAAGGTATGCAAACCTTGGTGGGCGAACTCGCCAAACTGAAAAACACCGTGCAGAATACGCTGGCAACCATGGGGGACGCATTACTGCCTTTAATTACCACAGGGGTGAAAGGCTTAAATGAATTTGCGTCCGCTATTTCGTGGGTTACCCAAACCTTTCCCAACTTAACCCGTTTGGCGGTACTGTTTGGCACGGCTCGAATGGCAATTAACACAGTGGAAATTGCCACAAAAAAATGGTCGCTCAATACGATTAAATCATTAAAAGATATTGGTTTAACCGCCGCCAAAGAAATGGGGATTGTGAGCACCAGCCTGAAAACTGCGGCAGTAAATGCCAAAGAATTAAGCGGTAATTTGAAAGAAGTCAATGCCGCAGGCTTGGCAAACGCCAAAGCGGATGTTGGTGATTTTGTGGATAATATCGGCAATATTGGGGCAGCGTTTAGAAAAGCCGCAGGCATTGCCGCTGCTGCTTTTGCTGCTTGGGATATTGGCTCGTCCTTTGGTAAATCTTTATATGAACATTCCGATGTCGCCGCTGCCTTTGGCGACTGGTTGGGTAAAGGTATTGCCTATATTGACGCGGCATTAACTGACCGCACGGTTGAAGATGTTAAAAAGCATTACAAAACCAAAGCGGAAATGACGGCGGAATTAGCCCGTGAAGAAGCAGCGGCGGCGGCAAGACAGGCGGAATTAGAACGCAATCGTGCGGAACAATTAGCCCAACAAAAACAGCATATTGCCGACTTAAAACAACAATATTTAGACACCACACAAGCGATTGACGCTCAAATTGCGTCATTAGGTTTGTTAAACGCTGAAAATACAGGTTCAGGGGTATTGTATGAGCAGATTGTTGCCCAAATCGGACAACTCACAGAAAAACAAGCCGCACTCAATGCCGAAATCGCACAACACGGCGAAAAAATAGCCAAATTAGCAGGCGGTTCAGACGCAGTAAAAACCGCTTTGGCAAACTTGGGGCTGTCGCTAAACCAGTTACAAACAGGTATTTCTGATTCTGCGGCAGGCATTATTGCCGACTTTGGCACAGCCGCCGAAGCAGTCGGACACAATGCCGATAATATGCAAGCCTTGTTTTCAGCAGCCGTTGGCAAAATGAGCAACGCCACAGAAATAGATGCACTCAAAGCCAAGTTACAAGAAGTGGGCGAACAAGGTTTATTAACGGCAGACGAAATTGCTCACATTGCTGACACTGCCCCAAAAACGGCGGATAAAGTGAGTGAAGCCTTTAAAAAAATTGGTGTGGATATTGACGCGGTCAATAAAGGCATAAGTCGTGGGGCAAATGACGCGATGAAAAACTTTCAGGCAGCGTCAGATGCTATGGCTGATAGTGGCAAACAAAACGCAAAAGCCATTCAAGCGGCGTTTGATGAAGTGTTCAAACGGCTTAAATCAAACGAAGAACTCACGCAATTTCAGGCAGCCTTAAAAGCCAGTGGCGATATTGCCTTGTTAAGTAGTGAGCAAGTGGCACGCTTGAATAATGCGATTGCGGCAAGCACGCAAAGCACACAGGATTTGAGCGAACGCACCAATGAATTTGGCGAAAAAGCACATACCGCTTACCAAAAAGCCACAAACGCCGTAGCAGATTATCAAAAAGCCGCAAAAGACGCGGCAGACGCAGGTATTAAAGTTTCCGAAGTGTATCAAAAAACCGCCAGTGGAGCAGGCTCTCTTGCCAGTGGCTTGCAATCCATGATTAACGGCACAATCAAAGCAGGCGGAGCGTCTGACGAAGCCGCTGTGAAAATTAAAAAAATGGTTGCCGCCATGACCCCTGCCAATGGTCGCGATTTAATTTTTTGGGCACAAGATTATTTCAAAAATTTGGATCGTGTCATGCAGGCTCATCAGCGAGCAACCAACGGTGCGATTTCTGCCACAGAACGCTTAAACAAAGCCGTGCAAGACGGCACAGTCAATAGCAATATGCTTGCAAGAGCGGCAGCGGCTGCGTCCAGTCGTTTTAACACATTAGACAAAGCCACATTAGATAATTTACGCCAAGCAATCGACAGTGCCAAGAAAAAATTACAAGAAATGCAAAACGCCGCACGGCAAACAAGGACAGAATTAGAAAAAGAATACGCCCAAACAGTGGGCGACACCGATAAAGTTGCCGATATGGAGCAACAAGCCAAAATTAAGGAATTACAAAACAAATTACAAGACGCACAAAAATCAGGCGACAGTGTGCAGATTGCTGAATATCAGCGGGCGTTAAAACTGCAAAAACAAATTGGCGAAGAAAAACAACGCCAAGCCGAAGCCGAGAAAGTGCAAGCCGAAATTGCCGAACAGGAAAAAAGACGGCAGGAAAGAGTGGGCGAAGAAAACAAGCAGATTGCCACGACGGCAACGCAGGATCGCAATGACAGTATTGTTGAAATTGACTTACCGCAACAAGTGGAAATGGGCAACAGTAAAGGCTTGGCAGAAGATTTGGCACGGCAAATTGGCGAATCGTTGAACCAACGCGAAAAAATGATTATTGAAAAGGCGTTAAATGCCTTTTCAAATGAAATTAAACAGGCATTAAAAAGGCAAAGCCGTTAAGAATGACAGCACTAAACTTCACTCGTCCCCATAATCCTGTGGCTAACTATACCGCCCAGCCATTGGCATTTGTGCGTGCGTTAGGTGAAGCAGACGGCGGTGTTGTTGTGCCACAAAACTTTGTAGGCATAACAGGCGTGTTTGTTTTTGCCCAAAGCCCAAGCAATAAAACAGGTTTGTGTTTGCTGGCTGAAATTCAGCCCAAAATCACCGCATTAGATTACCGGGACACGGTGTCGCCTGTGGTAAATCTTTCAGGCTGCCTTGTCGAAAACGCCAGCATAATGCCAACGCGGGCATTTTGTTCCGAACCACGCACCACAAAGGTTAAAGCCTATTCAGGCTGCCTAACAACACTGTATCAGGCTATGCGTGATTTGCGTTTATGCAAACAACCCACAATCACGCCCAATGCAGGCTTATTTTCAGGCTGCCTGAAACATCAAAACGACCCCACGATATTATTAAAAGATTGCAGAAAAAACCATTATTTACACGCCAAACTGATTACCCAATGCACGCAAAAAATAATTCGCAAACCTGTTAAGGTGAAAAACTGCGAAAGCATTGAATATAAAAAAGCGGTTGCCGTGCCGTGTGAATATTATCCGATTGAAATACCTGATATACCGCCCCAACCGCCTATTTCACCGTGTGGCGAGCGAGAAAATAGCAATGAATTGCCTTTAACATTTATTCGCCACAATATCCACAACAAAGCCAATCTTCTCCCCCTGCCTTTTACCTGCGTGTGGCGTGAAGAAATACCATTGAAGGACAGTTATATGATTACCAACAAAATCACTGCCGAATTAGAAGACGGCACACCATTAGACTTGTTGGACGCATCTATTTTTGCGTCCATGGACGGTTTTTGCTGGCAATTTACTGCCACACTGTATCCTGATGACTTTGCCAAACTGCAAATGGACGCAAGAGAACACGGCAATGAGTGCGTGGTAAAAATTAGCGTGAATAACGAATTGTGGGTGTTTATGGCAGAAGATTACTCGGACAATCGCCAATTTGGGCGTAAAACCTACACCATTCAAGGCAGAAGCCTGACTGCCAAACTTGGGGCAGATTACGCCAAAACGCAAAACGGCACGATTAACCACGCCTTGTATGCTCGCCAAATTGCCGATATGGTGTTGGATTTATTGCCGTTTGTGGTGGGCAACTGGTTAATCCCTGACTGGTATGTGCCAGCAAACGCATACAGCATAACCGACCAAACGCCATTGAGCGTATTAGGCGATATAGCCGCTGCCGCTGGCGGTTTTGTGGAAAGCGATAAATCCTTACCCAAACTGCACTTTAAGCCTAAATGGTCAAGCCCTGCGTGGCAGTTAGACAGCGTCCGCCCAAACCTGACACTGCCTGATAGCATTATTGAAAGCATTTCAGGACAAAAACAAATCACCACGCTGTGTAACGGTGTGTTTGTGATGGGGGACGATGAAACAGGCGTGGGAGCAGATGTCTTCCGTCAAGGAACAGACCGCTTACCCCGTTCATCGGTGATTGCCCACAGCCTTTACACCGATTTGCCTGTATGTCAAGCCGCAGGCATGGCTGCCTTATCTGCCACAGGCACACATAAAATAGAAAGCGTGAAACTACCCTTTGCCACACAATACGGCGTTACCCTGCCGCAATTAGGCGAAGTGGTACAAGTGAATGAAGCATCAGGCTACTGGCGGGGCGTGGTCATCGGCGTGCGTTTGGATTTAGCGAGCGACAACGGCGTTAATCGTGTGGATTTAACCCTGTCGATTGATCGATATTTAGACAAGTGAAAAAAACGGACTGTTTTATAGTCAAACAACTTCAAAATTGAAATGCGTTGGTGTGTCTTGCCGTATTGTTTATACTGTCTTCGACACACCGCCTGTTTCACTTTTGAATTTGTTTGACTATACCAGTCCGCAACCATCATCGAAAGGAGAACTATGTAGTCAAATATCAACAACCTTGGAGAAACATTCAAAAGGAAAAAGGCGGCTATTTTTACCCATGGGACAAGCAAAAACAGCCGCCACCCTCTTTTTTAGGAACACAAATATGTGGCAAACACATTTGCTACGGCGAATTGTACGCCAAATAACGCAAAATTCGCCCTGTATCACACCGTTACAAGTTAGGAGTTAGGAGTTAGGAGTTAGGAGTTTGGGGGTTGGCGTTATTT
>JAFTFY010000031.1 GCA_017458185.1 Neisseriaceae bacterium | reverse complement strand
GTCACTGGCGGTAACACTGGTGGCGACACTGGCGGTAACACTGGTGGCGATACTGGCGGTAACACTGGTGGCGATACTGGCGGTAACACTGGTGGCGATACTGGCGGTAACACAGGTGGCGATACTGGCGGTAACACAGGTGGCGACACTGGCGGTAACACAGGTGGCGACACTGGCGGTAACACTGGTGGCGACACTGGCGGTAATACAGGTGGCGACACTGGCGGTAATACTGGTGGCGATACTGGCGGTAATACAGGTGGCGATACTGGCGGTAATACAGGTGGCGATACTGGCGGTAATACAGGTGGCGACACTGGCGGTAAGCAACAAGGTGGCAAGACAAGCATTAACCCCAAAGTCAAATCCATCTTACAAGGACATTTGGCAGGTGTTGAACTGCTTAACCAAAGCAATGCCGAACTTTCAGGCAGCCTGAAAGACATGTATGCACTGGCAGGACTTGCCCCAGATAGTGAAGGAGCCACAGGATTTGCCAATGCCACAGCCGTTGGCGAAAAAGTAACCACAGGCAGCCACATCAAACTTAAAGGTGGCACGGTTAAAGCAGGTGTTGCAGGCAACTTCAAAAACAACGCAGGCACCAGTTTAGTGGGTGCATTTGCCGAATATGGCAAAGCCGATTATGACACTCATTTAGATGACGGCACACGCGGCAGTGGCGATACCATGCACTATGGTTTAGGCTTCTTTGCCAATCACACATTTGAAAGCGATTTCTACTTGCAAGGCGGACTCAAATTCGGCAAAGTGGAAACCGACTACGAAAGCAGTGATTTTGGACGACACGCCAACGGCAACACCGTATCATTTGGCACGAACAGTTCGTATGTTGGCTTGCAAGTAGGTGCAGGACAAATCATGCGATTAGGAGATAGCGACACCATTGACGCGTATGCGAAGTACTTACAAACACGCGTTTCGTCTGACACAGCCAAACTATCAAGCGGTGAAACCTATCACTTTGATTCTGTTCAATCGAAACGCTTACGCATTGGTGCGAAATACGAACACGCCTTTAACGACAAGTTCAGTGCCTTTGCAGGCGGTGCAGTGGAACGCGAATTTGACGGCGAAGCCAACGCCAAATGGCAAGGCTTCAACCTGCCAGCGCCAACAATGAAAGGCAACACAGGCATTGTTGAATTGGGCGTATCCACAGGCGGTTCGGTTAAAGTTGATGCGTCCGTGCAAGGCTTTGGCGGCAGACGCAAAGGCGGTGCATTGAACATTGGCATTAAATTCTAATATTTGCTTGATAAAACAAACCCTGCTTGAAAAAGCAGGGTTTTTTGTGAAAGAATGAATTTCAGGCTGCCTGAAATCAATAAATATAGTCAAACAACTTCAAAATGTTAAAAACTGTGTCAAAAGCGATACAGGACGAAGTCCTGTCGTGGCAATCCAATAAATTGCATAGCAATTCATCAACGCTGATAAGCGTTGTAACGGACTTATCTGTTATCATTTCAGGCAACCTGAATTGTTTATGAACCTTGTCGTTACGACGCCTTGCGGCGTTGATAAAAAACCTGCGGTTTTTTACTGGATTACCACGCTTTCGCCTTTCGGCTTGGCTCGTAATGACACGCAGGATTAAATTAAAATTGTAGAATATTTACGCATAGTTAGTTGTTTTTATTTTTTGTATTTTGAAGTTGTTTAACTATAAATCTTTCAGGCTGCCTGAAACGCAAAATTTATCTCCGCCCTACCCTATTCAGGTTTATAATAATCAGTTTTTAAAACCGATAACGCTTATCGGGTAATTTAATTTGAGATAGCATATTATGACTAAAAAAATCAAAAACATAGCGATTATTGCCCATGTCGATCATGGTAAAACCACTTTGGTTGATCAGTTGTTAAAACAGTCGGGTACTTTCCGTGATAATCAGCAAATTGATGAGCGGGTGATGGACAGTGGCGATATTGAAAAAGAACGCGGCATTACCATTTTGGCGAAAAATACGGCGATTGAATATGAGGGTTGGCATATTAACATTGTCGATACCCCAGGACACGCCGATTTTGGCGGCGAAGTGGAACGCGTTTTGGGTATGGTTGATTGTGTGTTGCTGTTGGTTGATGCACAGGAAGGGCCTATGCCGCAAACGCGTTTTGTAACCAAAAAAGCTCTGGCTTTGGGTTTGAAGCCGATTGTGGTGATTAACAAAATCGACCGCCCAGGTGCTCGTCCGTCTTGGGTGATTGACCAAACATTTGAATTATTTGATAAATTACACGCCACTGATGAGCAGTTGGATTTTCCGATTGTGTATGCGTCAGGCTTAAACGGTTTTGCAAAACTGAACGAAACGGACGATTCAACCGATATGCGTCCGTTGTTTGAAACCATTTTGAAATATACGCCTGACCCTGCGGGCAGTCCTGAACAGCCTTTGCAGTTGCAAATTTCGCAGTTGGATTATTCCTCTTACACAGGGCGATTGGGCATTGGGCGAATTTTGAACGGCAAAATCAAGGCAGGACAAACGGTTGCGGTGATGAATGAAGACAAGCAAGTTAGTCAGGGTCGCATTAACCAGTTGTTGGGCTTCAAAGGTTTGGAACGCGTGCCGTTAGACGAAGCCGCGTCAGGCGATATTGTGATTATTTCTGGTTTGGAAGACATTGGTATTGGCGTTACTGTGTGCGATAAGGATAATCCGCAAGGCTTGCCTATGCTCACGGTTGATGAGCCAACACTCACTATGGATTTTATGGTGAATACTTCGCCTTTGGCAGGCACAGAGGGCAAGTTTGTAACCAGCCGCCAAATTCGCGAACGCTTGGATAAGGAACTCTTAACAAATGTGGCTCTGCGTGTGGAAGATACGGCAGACGCTGATGTATTCCGTGTTTCAGGCAGGGGTGAATTGCATTTGACCATTCTGTTAGAAAATATGCGGCGTGAGGGCTATGAACTTGCCGTTGGCAAACCGCGTGTTTTATATAAAGAAATTGACGGTGTGAAGTGCGAGCCGTATGAAAACTTAACCGTAGATGTGGAAGACAACACGCAAGGTGCGGTGATGGAAGAATTGGGCAGACGGCGTGGTGAATTGGTGAATATGGAAAGCGATGGCAACGGCAGAACCCGTTTGGAATACAAAATTCCTGCACGCGGACTGATTGGCTTTCAAAACGATTTTTTAACCATGACACGCGGTTCAGGCTTGATGAGCCATGTGTTTGACGAATACGCCCCAGTTAAACCCGATTTACCTGGCAGACGCAACGGCGTTTTGGTGTCGCAAGAACAAGGCGAAGCGGTTGCCTATGCCTTGTGGAACTTGGAAGACAGGGGCAGAATGTTTGTCTCACCTGGTGAAAAAATCTACGAAGGCATGATAGTCGGCATTCACAGCCGTGAAAACGACTTGGTTGTTAATCCTTTGAAAGGCAAAAAATTAACAAATGTGCGTGCCGCAGGCAAAGACGAAGCGGTAACACTCACACCGCCTGTGCAACTGACATTAGAAAGTGCGGTTGAATTTATTGACGATGACGAATTAGTGGAAATCACCCCACAAAACATTCGCTTACGCAAACGCTATTTAACCGAGTTAGAACGCAGACGGAATTTAAGGAAAGAAGATTAATTGCCCACGCATTTTTGTTTCGGTTTTCAGGCAGCCTGAATTTAATCCTATGTGTCATTGCGAGATTTTTTCGTAGAAAAAATCGTGGCAATCCAGTTAAAACCGCAGGTTTTAACAAACGCCGCAGGCGTTTTTAACGGCGTTGCATTCAATTTTTCAGGTTGCCTTTAATTATTTTGAATACTACTGTTACAACGCCTTTGGCGTTGTGTTTTGCCTATGGCAAAACTGGATTGCCACGATTTGAACGAAAGTTCAAATCTCGCTTTTGACACGGTTTTTTGTTTTCAGGCTGCCTGAACGATGAAAAAGCAACGCCATACAAAAAAATTTACTGTCATTGCAAGCATTGCCTTACGGCAATGCGTACGCAATCTTTTTGCTATGGAAAACGGCAATGCAAAAAGATTTTCAGGCAGCCTGACTCCCTATCACAAAACGCCCACGCCGCAGGGCGTTTTTTTTTGTCCCCCAGTGTTTGCTTATAGAGTACTCTATAAGGGCGTGCTTGCTTGACAAGCACGCCCGTACGAAAATTTTTTTATCCCCTTTTCAACATTACTTTTCAGGGAGCCTACTATGGGTGATTATCGCATTACAGGGAACGACCCTAACTACGAACGCACCAAAGGACAACGAAACGCTCGCAGTATCGGTTTTGTTGCCAAGATATTGGGTTGGTTGGGAGTTGCTATATTTGCAGTTGGTATTTTGAGTGGTAATGGAGACACCATTGCCGCAGGGATTGGTTGGTTATTCATTTGGGGACTTCTTAAATTAGTCTCTCAATTTCTGCACAATCGATTTGAAACTTGATTACATTCACATCCGTTTTAATAAATGTTGTTTTTTAACAGGAGCAAAAAAATGAAAAAAGCCGTGTGTTTGTTGTTAATGTTGAGTAACTTATGTTACGCAGCACCGTGTGACCGTCAGGAATACGATAAAGCTCAACACTTCGCCTCAATAGAAGGCGAATGGGTTGTTAATAACAGATATGAAGGAGGAAAAAACATCAGAACGCAGATGACTTCCTGCGAATATAACAGTTATTCCAACAAATTTAAAGTTGGTATGGACATTTATTGGGAAGGCAGATATTCAGGTGATACTTATAACTCAGAAGGTTATATGGAAATGAACCAATCGGGTTCTAGTCGCCACTATACCGAAACATATCGTAATCAAAACTTGAAAGATTATGTTTCCAGTAGAAACACAACAGCTGGTGTTGCAGCAATACTACTTTTGTTAGGTGCGGCGGCGGCATCTTCTGAATAAAGTCGCGACGCTACACGGTGATAATTAACGGTATGTAATTCTATATCGTTTCAAGTTGCTTGAAACCCTACAAAACGGTAAACATTTTGCCGTCAGTGTTAGCTTATAGCGTACGCTATAAGGGTAGGCTTGACAAAGCCTACCCTTATGAAAATTTTTATCCTTATTATTTGATTTTAAAGGACAATATTGTGTCACCTTTTTCTTATACAATTTTAGGGCTTCTTATTGGCGGTTTTGCTATCTTTATGCTCATTTTTTTCTGTTCGGCTATTTATATTTTGGCAAGACACATATTAAAAATTGAAGTTTATGATGGCATTGGGCTTACCGTTTTAGTTATCTTCCTGCTTTTGTTTTTAGGTCTTGGTATTGGTTCGGGTTATGTCGCTATTTCTTGGCTGAATAAAGGCAATAAAATGGAAGAGCAAAAACAGAAAGAATACGCAACTCAACAATGGGACAAATGTTTTGTTAGCAAAGAAGCCAAAGCCTGTTACTCCTTATGCAACCGTTCCGTCTCCAAAGCATGCAAGCAACTTTTTGATGTGGCTTATCAAGCAGAAAAAAACGAAAATTATCCATTAGCCACTGAATTTTACCACTACGGCTGTCGGGCAAATCGTTCTGCCAGTTGCAATAATTTAGGTGTTATGTACGAAAACGGGCGTGGCGTAATTAAAAGTATCGACAGAGCCACTGAATTATATAAAAAAGCCTGTAAATTGGGCAGTAAAAAACATGGTTGTACAAATGCAGGGCTTATCATATATAGGAGCAATCAAGATATTTCACCTAATCAGGAAAAGGTAACTGCATTTTTGACAATCGGTTGCCAAGCAGGAAACAATCAAGCCTGCGATACTTTGTCAGAAATTCGTGCGAAATAAGTGAAACTGAATTTAATAGTAAAGGAAACAATCATGTCTTACTCTCAACAACAAATCACAAATGCTTGCCAACAACTATATGTGGGTAAAGTTTTTCATCAACATAATGTAGCGTTCAAAATAGAAGGCTTTTCGCCTGTTTCAGGAAAAGTCTGTGTTAAAAATTTGAATACAGAAGAATACCGCGAAATAAACTGTTGGGATATTCCTGAAATTGCTACTGCGTTTTTTGCTGATAATAATGTACAAAAAAATAATGCATATTATCGTAATAATGGTATAGAAGATAATCATTCATTTGGGTTATCATTGTCTTCATACGATATTGATGTTTGGAAAAGTATTTTTAAATTAGATAATAACATTTCAATAGAACAATTAAAAAATTATTTATTTCAGTTAAGCGTTATAGAGTTAGAGTACAGAGATGATATTACTGAACTACCTGAAAGTATTGGTATGTTACATAGTTTGCAGAAATTATATTTAAAATCTCGTATAAGTTTCGCTGAATTACCTGAAAGTATTTTTTTATTAAAAAATTTAAAAGAATTACACATCCAATTACTTGATAATGAAATCATTATACCTAAAAGAATTGAACAATTAAGTAATCTAAAAACACTAGTTTTAGGAGAACATGTTAGAAAAATACCCGAAAGTATTTGTAAATTAAATGATCTACAAACCTTAGATATAGAAGGAATTGAAGAACTACCTGAAAATATTGGTCAATTACGCAATTTACAATCGTTACGCATTGAGAGTTATTGTATTAAAACACTACCTGAAAGCATTTGTCAATTATATAATTTACAAGAATTACATTTACTGTGTGGAAACCTTACTGAATTACCTAACAATATTGGACAATTACACAATTTACAAGAATTATATTTACAGTGTGAAAACCTTACTGAATTACCTAACAATATTGGACAATTACACAATTTACAAGAATTATATTTAGAACGGTGTAACAGTATCTCCAAATTACCTGAAAGCATTGGACGACTACATCATTTACAAAAATTGTCTTTAAGTGGCTGTCATAGCATAGAAGATATTTCTATCTATCATCTTACAAAATTAAATCATTTAGAATATTTGAATTTGGAATTATGTCCAAGACTCAATAGAATACCTGATAATGTATTGCCGAATTGCATAATTCATCAAGATAGCTTTAAATTCATTGATAAAGTGTTTAATAAAATTGAAGACCATGTAATAGAGAGTATTGAACAAGGTAAAGAAGATCGTCTTTCAATGAGATTGATTCGTAAAATTTTTGATATTTGATATATAAAATTTTTAGATTAAATTATTTAACGGAGTACTAAAAATGCAACTCGAACTCTTATTACGCACCACTTGTTTGGCTTTTGTTTTATATGGCTTAACCGCCTGTGGTGAAATTTACACCGATGTAGGACGAGATGCCTATGAAAAAGGAGATTATGTCACTGCCGCCAAATGGTTTGCCAAAGCCTGTGAAGAAAAAGAAACAGAAAGTTGTCGTTATCTTGCGGAAATGTATTTGCGTGGTCAAGGCATTAAACAAAGCATTCCCCAAGCCGCTAAATTTTTTAGAAAAGCCTGTGATGGTGATGACGCAACAAGTTGTGCTATGCTTGGTGTGCTGTATTTTGCAGGAAAAGATATACGAAAAGACCACACAATGGCAAAAGAATATTTTGGTAGGGCTTGTGATTTAGGGAATGAAGACGCTTGCGATATGTACAAAAATTACAACATAGCAAGATTCGCTCTCCCTATTCTTGAATCTTTAAAATAATCTTAAAAATAAAACAATTATCCTAAAACAATATAACTTTCAGGCAGCCTGAAATGCTTTTTGCATTGCCGTTTTTTAGGATAGGCTACCCTAAAACAGGGTTTTAATCACTTCGTTTTCGCTCATTGAACCCTGTTTTAGAAGATTACTACGCCTTGCCTTTCGGCAAGTCTCGCTTTTGACACGGTTTTTTAACATTTTGAAGTTGTTTGACTATATATTTACATAGCGTTTTTATTTTTTATTATCAATTTATTAACACAATCCGCCATTAACAGAAATTACCTGCCGTGTAATATAGCCTGATTTTTCGTGCATTAGAAAACGCACGGTATGGGCTATTTCGTCTGCATTGCCCATTCTGCCCATAGGAATGGCTTTGAGAATTTCTGCCACAGGCACATTTTCGTCAATAATTTCCGTTTCAATTAAACCTGGTGCCACGCAATTTACGGTAATTTTGCGTTTGGCTAATTCCACTGCCAATGCTTTGGCGGCTCCAATTAAACCTGCTTTGGACGCACTGTAATTAACCTGCCCACGATTGCCAATAATACCTGAAACAGACGAAATACACACAATGCGTCCGTCAGTTCGGCGGCGAATCATCGGCATTATAATGGGGTGCAAAACATTATAAAAACCGTCTAAATTGGTGTGAATTACTTTATCCCAATCTTCATCAGAAAAAGCAGGAAAAGCGTTATCGCGTGTGATGCCTGCATTGAGTACCACACCGTAATATGCTCCATATTTTTCAATATCTTGCGTTAAAATTTGTTTTGTATTTTCACGCTCGGAAACATCAAATTGCAATATTCTGACATTTCTGCCCATTGCCTTAATTTCTTCTGCCACTTTTTTAGCGTCATCAATGCGATTTCTACAATGCAATATAATATCAAAACCGTCTTCGGCTAATGCTAATGCAATCGCTTTACCTATTCCACGCGATGAACCTGTTATTAAAATGCTTTGATTCATTATTTTATTCCTTATATTATTTTTCAGGCAGCCTGAAATAATAAATAAAAACAATCCCCAAAAATAATATTCAGGGATTGTTATTAACCTATCAATTATTTACTTTTTTTCTCTGAAACTGCCCGATAGGCTTGTTCAGGGTGCGTTAAATCTTGCGGGTAACGCAATAATAATTGCCCACTATTGACCATTGGCGTTAAGTGCAAGGTTTCCAATTGAGTGGTTTTGTATTTCAAAATATCGGCAATTGCCGCAGGTTCTGCCCAGTCGGCACACAAAAGCACAATCGCTTCGCGAATTTGGGCTTTGGGTGAAGACGGATTGGTTTGTGTGATTAAATTTTGCACCTTGACAGGCATTTTGTCGGTGTTAATGGGTGTAAATTTGCGTTCCACAATCACCACAGGCGGCACTTCTTCGTCTGAAACTTTTTTCTTTTTGCTTTCGGTTTTTTTCGGCGGTGTGGGTAAATCCAAAGGCAAAGTTTCAGCGGGTTTAACGCTTTCCTTTTTGGGCGTATCTGCCTTTTTTTCAACCACTAACGGGGCTTTTTCTGCCGTTTCTTTTTTGGGTGTTTCTGCCTTTTTTTCAACCACTAATGGGGCTTTTTTTGCCGTTTCTTTTTTGGGTGTTTCGGCTTTATTTTCAACCACTAACGGGGCTTTTTTTGCTGTTTCTTTTTTGGGTGTTTCTGCTTTGCTTTCAACCACTAATGGGGCTTTGACGCTGGCAGCCGTTTTTTTAGCGGTTGCCGTTTTTTTGACTTCGGTACTCACTTTTACCGCAGGCAATTTTTTTTCCACTTTAATTAAAGAAGTTGCTGGTGCTTTGACAGGCAATTTTTTTTCGGACGGCTGCGTTTTGGTTGCCGTTGTTTTTTTTACTTCCTTTTTAACTTCTTGTTTTACTTCTTTTTTTGCCGTTTTTTTCATAGACGATGAAACGGTTTTTTTCATCGTTTCAGGAATTTTCACTGCCACTTTTTGCTTTTCAGACGGCACAATGCCGTATTTCAGCCATGGAAACATCATCACCGTTGCCCACGGCAAGCCACTTTCGGGATCGACAAAAAAATTACGCCATACATTAAACATTGCCTACTCGCTTTTCTTGAAAATGTCAAAAATCCGTGAAACATTACCATTTTTCTTCATTTTTGACAAGTTAAATCACTGATTTAAGTCATATTTCATCGTATTTTCAGGCTGCCTGAAACACTTTTTTTCATTTTTCATCTTGAAAAAAACAAAATCCCCCCTATCTTGCCTTTCATTGAAATTGAAATATTTTTTTAGGAGTAAAGAATTATGGCAAAAGTCATCGGTATTGATTTAGGTACAACCAATTCTTGTGTATCTATTTCCGAAGGCGGTAACACCAAAGTGATTGAAAACGCAGAAGGTGCAAGAACCACGCCGTCTATTATTGCTTATACAGACAACGAAATTTTGGTTGGTGCCCCTGCCAAACGCCAAGCGGTTACCAACGCCAAAAATACCGTGTATGCGGTGAAACGCTTAATCGGCAGACGCTTTGAAGACGCGGAAGTGCAACGAGACATTGAAACCATGCCGTTTGAAATTATCAAGGCAGGCAATGGCGATGCGTGGGTGAAAGCACAAGGCAAAGAACTCTCGCCCCCACAAGTGTCGGCTGAAATTTTGCGTAAAATGAAAAAAGCCGCCGAAGATTACTTGGGCGAGCCTGTAACCGAAGCGGTGATTACCGTTCCTGCCTACTTTAACGACAGCCAACGCCAAGCCACCAAAGACGCAGGTCGCATTGCAGGTTTGGAAGTTAAACGCATTATCAATGAACCGACTGCCGCAGCATTAGCGTTTGGTATGGATAAAGGTGAAAAAGGCGACCGCAAAATTGCGGTGTATGACTTGGGCGGCGGTACTTTTGATATTTCCATTATCGAGATTGCCGATGTTGATGGCGACAAACAATTTGAAGTTTTGGCAACCAACGGCGATACATTCTTGGGCGGTGAGGACTTCGACCAACGCTTGATTGATTACATTATTGACGAGTTCAAAAAAGAACAAGGCATTGATTTGAAAACCGATGTTATGGCTTTGCAACGCTTAAAAGAAGCCGCAGAAAAAGCCAAAATCGAATTGTCTTCGGGTTCGCAAACCGAAATTAACTTGCCTTATATCACCATGGACGCAACAGGTCCCAAACACTTGGCAATGAAAATCACCCGTGCCAAATTTGAAAGTTTGGTTGAAGACTTGGTGGCTCGTTCGATTGAGCCGTGCAAAATCGCCTTGAAAGACGCAGGTTTATCGGTGAATGACATTAACGATGTCATTTTGGTCGGCGGTCAAACCCGTATGCCCAAGGTGCAAGAAGCCGTAAAAGCCTTTTTCGGCAAAGAACCACGTAAAGATGTTAATCCAGACGAAGCGGTTGCTGTGGGTGCGGCTATTCAGGGAGCGGTATTATCAGGCGATAGAACCGATGTGCTGCTGCTTGATGTAACGCCGTTGTCTTTGGGCATTGAAACAATGGGCGGTGTGATGACCAAACTCATCAACAAAAACACCACCATTCCCACCAAGCACTCGCAAGTATTTTCGACTGCGGAAAACAACCAAACCACGGTTACCATTCATGTGTTGCAAGGCGAACGCGACCGTGCGTCTGCGAACAAATCGTTGGGACAATTCAATCTCACCGATATTCCGCCAGCACCGCGTGGCGTGCCACAAATTGAAGTAACTTTCGATATTGACGCTAACGGTATTTTGCATGTGTCCGCCAAAGACAAAGGCACAGGCAAAGAAGCCAACATTACCATTCAAGCGTCAAGCGGCTTGAGCGAAGAAGAAATCGAACGCATGGTTAAAGACGCAGAAGCCAACGCCGAAGAAGACCGCAAATTAACCGAGTTGGTACAAAGCCGCAACCAAGCAGAAGCGTTGATTCACTCGGTGAAAAAATCCATGAGCGACTACGGCGACAAATTGCCTGCGGACGAAAAAGCCAAAATCGAAGATGCTTTGAAAGCCGCCGAAGAAGCCGTCAAAGGCGATGACAAAGCAGCGATTGACGCTAAATCCGAAGCGTTAGCCACTGCCAGCCAAAAATTAGGCGAAATGATGTATGCCCAAGCACAAGCCGAAGGTCAAGCCAATGCAGGTGCGTCTGACGGCGGAGCGAAAAAAGATGACGATGTGGTCGATGCGGATTTTGAAGAAGTGAAAGACGATAAGAAATAATCGTTTGTTTTGATAAAAAACCCTTTCAGGCTGCCTGAAAGGGTTTTTTTATAGTCGTTAAACTTCAAAAACCCCCTGCAAAACTCGTCATTCTGACCTTGAGCGTAAGAGAAAGGGAAGAATCTCAACTTGTTGTTTTACAATGAGATTCTTCGCATAGCGGAGAATGATGAGTGATAAAAAAGTAGGTTTTGCAGGGGTCTCATACATTTCAAGGCGTAGTAGCACAGAAATCGAAGACATAACAAATCGAAAGGCTACAATTTCGAGCGTAAGCCCAACACTTCAAATGTGCCATAGATAGCAGTTTTGCAGGAATCTCTTATTGCTGTCTATCTGATCGCAATGACACTAGTTTTCGTTTCAGGCTGCCTAAAAAAAATTTTTGTAAGTTTCCAACAATAAAAACCATTCTCACTATAAATCTTGACCATATAACTCAATATAGCATATAATTGATAGTAATTATCGTAATTGATTGAATGATTATGCAAATAACAAAGTTTTTTAAAGTTTCTGTAATTTATGCAGCAACGATTTTAAGTGCCAATCTTTGGGCGGAAGATTTGGCGTCGCCTAATCAATTTCAGGCGTTAAAGCCGTTTGGTCCGCCTGCGCCGATTACGCCGAATGTGGCTCAAAATTATGGGGTGGAAAATCAGTTTGATAGAACCAATCGCCGTGATTATTTTTCGGTTACTCATTCGATTGATAATCAAATGTCGCCATTGCGTCTGCATGCTGGGGCGTATGGGAAAAATTATTATTCATCGGCGTTGGCGTTGGCTCGTGGGGCAAATGCGTATGTGATGGGTAATTTGAATTACACCAAAGCCAATGGCTATAAAGACGGCAAAGGTAATGAAGTGGATTTTGGCTATGAACGCTTTAATCAGGCGTTGGTTTTGGGTTATGTGCCGAATGAATTGAATGAATTGAAATTCACTTTTCTGCACGACAATATTAAAGACGATAAGCAGCCTGAATATCAGGTGGATGCGGTGAAAACCGATCGCAAAATTTTTAAGTTTGACGGTCGTTTGGGCTTGGAAAATTTAGAAAATACATTGGGTTATGGTTTTTCGTATCGCAAAGTTGAACGAGACGCGAATAATTTTAAATTGCGTCAATCGCCACAAGAAATGTTTGTGAAATTGGACAGGGATATTTGGGACATTAACTTGTCTTATGATAAGGATTTTGGCAATGTTCACAATAAAGTTGGTGTGATTTTTACGCACGATGAACACAATGGCAAACGACACCGCAAACAAGGGCAAATGTCGTTTGTGAATGCGTATCGTTTTGCGGATTTGGATATTCACGATTATCGTGTGTTTGATGAGTTGTCTTATAAATTCAATGACAATCATCAGGCAACCTTGGGTTTAAGTTATGAAATCAACAAAGCCAAAGCAAAAAAATTCAATGAAAATCTGCCCAATCCGCAAAATGCGATGATGAAATTTCCCAGTGCCGCACAATTATGGCAAAAGTTTTACGGTCAAAAATTTGACGGCAGTGTTGATGAAAATGCTTTTGGGGCAAATGTGAAATATCAATTTACGCCGAATGACAATCAAAAACACGCGGTGGAAGTGGCTCATATTGAACGCATTGGCGACAATATTGAACGCTTTAATACGCTGTCTGGCTTTGTGGTCAATCCAATGGGGGCGTATATGTCGCCCAATGGCACAGGCTCTGGCATTATCGGTAATCCGTTTTTGGATAAGGAAAAACACAATTTTGTCAAAATCAGTGGCAGCCTGAAAAACGACCATTTCAAAGGCTATATGAATTCGCTTAATCCGAATGCTTTTAATGTGGGCTATTCTTTAATGTTAGACCGTGTTGATGATTTGATTGTGTTTGACCGTGCAAGGGGGCAAGCTGGCATTCAAGAAAAATCAGGCGATATTATCGCTCGCAATGTTGATGCGGATATGCTGGTGGCAAAACTTGACGCTCAATACAACTTCAATGCTAACTGGGGCGTGGGTTCTAAACTGTATTACGCTTACGGCAAAAATCGCACAGATGGCAGAGCGTTGTATCAAATTCGTCCGTTTGAATTGGATGTGGATGTGGATTACAAAAATCATTTTGCATACGGTTCGTATAACTTGGGGGCAGGTGTTCGTGCGGTGTCCAAGCAATCTCGTGGCGATTTTGATAAGACAAAAGGTTTAGGCATTGATAATAAAGATGCGTCCAAAGGCTTTGCTGTTGTGGATTTATACGCAGGCGTTAATCTGAAAGACAATATCGGCATTAACTTTGGCGTGAATAATGTGTTGGACAAACATTACGCCGAGTTTATCAGTGCCGATCATGTGGAAGCGTTTGCTCCAAATGTGGTGTATGCACCAGGTCGCACTTTTTATATCAATTTGAAAGTGGCGTTTTAAGGTGTTCAGGCTGCCTGAAAGCATAAAATCCGCTTTCTTAATAAGGAGATTGCCACAACTTTGCTTTGCAAAGTCTCGCAATGACAGTAATGATTTTCAGGCTGCCTGAAAAAATAAATTGTAGGATAAACAAAATGAATAGACGCGAATTTTTAAGCACTTCTGCCGCTTTGGGTTTAGGGTTAAGCGGCCTGTTTGGACAAGTGTATGCCAAAGGCAATAATCAATCCGATTGGACGATTTACGGTGCACCAGCCTTGCCCAGCATTACCATTGCCACGGCTTTATTAAACGGCAAATTGGGTAAAAAATATAAATCGCAATTAAAAATTTGGAATAGCCCTGACCAACTGCGTGCAGGCGTTGCCAATGGCACATTCAAAGTGATGATGGCGCCAAGTAATGTGGGTGTGAATTTAGCCAATCAAGGGGCGAGCGTTGGGCAAATCAATATGCTTACGCAGGGTTTGAATAATATTCTCACCAAAAACAAGCCTATCAACGAATTGGGCGATTTATACGGCAAAAAAATGATTATGCCGTTCAAAAACGATATGCCTGATATTGTGTTTCGTGTGCTGTTTCAAAAATTGGGTTTGGACATTTCTCGCATTCAATTAGATTACGCAGCCACGCCGCCCGAAGCCTTGGCAATGTTTTTAAGTAAAGGTTATGACGCTGCCTTTTTGCCTGAACCGATGGCAAGTGCCAGCATTTTGAAAGGCAAAACCGTGGGCGTTAAAGTGGTGCGTAATTTTGATATTTTAAATGTGTGGAAACAAGTGTTTAATCAAAAACAAGCGTTAATTCCGCAAGCAGGAATAATTGCGGATAAAGCATTTTTTGCTGCCCACCAAGACGATTTTGCCTTGCTGCATAACGATTTAGTCAATGCTTTATCGTGGTTAAAAGCCAATACGCAAAGTGCGGCAAATATTGGTACAAATTATTTGCCCGCCGCCGCTCCTGCGATTGCCCAGTCGATACCGCATTCTAATTTATGTGTTTTGAAATCCAGCGATATTAAAGATGAAATGATGAATTTCTTTGAAATTTTGCTGTCGCATAATCCGAAATTGCTTGGTGGAAAATTGCCAAGTAATGATTTTTTCTTGTGGTAGTTACCGTAACGCCGTAGGGTGGGCATCCTTGCCCACCGACCTTGTGGTCGTAAGGGAAAATTTACTTTTCAGGCAGCCTGAAAAATACTTTTGTCATTGCGAGCCGTTATGAAATAACGGCGTGGCAATCTCCCAGTGTAAGGAGCGTTGTAGGGTGGGTTTTAACTTCACTTTGTTCGTTGAACTTCGTTTCAACCCACCGAAAACAAAAAATAAAACATTTCAGGCAGCCTGAAAGATTAAATCCGTTCTTCGTAGTTAGGAGATTGCCACGCCTTGCCTTTCGTCAAGTCTCGCAATGACAGGTGGCGTGTAGGGTGGGCAACTTGTTTGCCCACGCTGAACGGAGCAAATGACAAAATATTTTTTCAGGCAGCCTGAAAAATATTCACCGAAAGTTTTTATGATTAAAATCGACAAAATTCGCAAAAATCAAAATGTATTTTTTTACATTTTGGATTACCTGTGGGGCGGATTGGCAGGGCTGGGCGTGGCGTTTGTGTTGATTGCCGTTTGGCAAGAGACCGCTTTACATTTGGGTGCCTTACTGCTGCCAGCCCCTTTGGCAGTTTTTACCAAAGCAGGCGAACTGTTGTCGCAATTTACAGCGAGCGAAATTCATCTCACCCTTTATCGTGCCTTGATTGGCATTAGCATTTCCCTGATTTTAGGTATTCTTGCTGGCTTTATCGCAGGCAAATTCAAAACGGCAATGGCATTATTGCGACCGATGATTACCATACTTTTGGCTATGCCGCCGATTATTTGGATTGTGTTGGCGATTTTTTGGTTTTCTTTTGGCAATCCCAGCGTGATTTTCACCATTATCGCCATTCTCACGCCACTGACCTTTGCCAATGCGGCACTCGGTATGGCAAGCGTGAATGACAGCCATTTGGAACTCTTTGATGCCTACCAATTAGGGCTATATAAAAAAATTCGTTTCGTCTATCTACCGCATTTAAGCGGTTATTTACTTTCTGCGATTAGTCTTGCGGTGGGCAGTGGCATTAAAGTGGTTTTTATGGCAGAACTTTTGGGTGCGAATGACGGCGTAGGAGCAAAAATCGCCACTGCCAGAACCATGTTAGACAGCACCGAAGTATTGGCGTATGTGGTTTTAGCCATTGCTTTTGTGTCGCTGTTTGAATATTTAATCATCAAACCGCTGGAAATCGCCTTTATGCCGTGGAAAAGATAATGTTACAAATCAAAAACTTACGCTTTGAAATTGTACGCGACATTATTATTCGCGATTTCAGTTTAGATTTACAACAAGGCGAAGTCAAAACGCTGTTTGGACCATCAGGCTGTGGCAAGACCACACTCTTACGCTTGGTGGCAGGCTTAAACACGCCCAAAAGTGGCACAATCCATTCACAATTTAAAAAAATCGGCTTTTTATTTCAAGATAATCGCCTATTACCCCATTTAACTGCCTTACAAAATATTGCGATTTTTAATACCCAACCTAATGTTGATGAAATTTATACCACAGCCCAAAAAATTGGATTAGAAAAATCCGATTTAAATAAATATCCCAAAGAGTTAAGTGGTGGTATGCAAAAAAGAATTGCCTTTTTACGACTTTATTTAAGCGGTTGCGATTTAGCCCTTTTAGACGAACCCTTTGTCGCATTAGATTTAGATATGCGAGATATTTTAATTTGCCTATTGGTAGAAAAAATAGAGCAACAAAAATTATCGGCGTTATTGGTTACGCACGACCGTTTTGAAGCGGTGCGATTAAGCAATGAAATCATCGAATTAGAAACAAAATATATGCAAATCAAACGGCAAATAAAATTAGATATGCCCTTAAATCAAAGAAATCGTCAATATGAAGAAAAAATCGTTGCCCAAGAATTTTCAGGGAGCGTTTATTATGAATAATTTTTTTACGCACCCTATGCGACTATTTTTTATTACCGCCGCTGTGTGTGGTATGGTTGGCGGTTTAAGTTTTTTTGCTAGCGACAATTATATTTTGTTGCACCAAATGATTTTTCTGAATATCGTTCCTGCCTGTGCCTACGGTGGCTTTTTACTCACCGCATTGCCTGATTGGACGAATTATTCAGGCAGCCTGAAAAAAATAAGCACCACACTTTATTCGTTGATTATATTGGCTTTTTTAGCATTACCATTTAACTATTTAATCACAGGCAGTTTTATTGCCTTATTTTGGTTGTTTTTATTAGGCTTTTGTGCCGTTTTATTATGGCAAGACAAAAACGATAATAACTTTTCTATTTTACTGATTTTGTCATTACTTTTCGCATTACAAATTGTCTTTTTATATAAACACGACTTTCAATTTTTATACGCCCAAATTCATATCAGCGTGGCTGCCATTTCTGTGGTGAGTTTCCGTGTGAGTATGGTTTTAGGCGATGAAGCACTCAAAAAAACCGATTACAAAGACCCAGTGTTTTTGCCTAATTTTGTGTATAAAAATTTGCTTGCCCTGTTTGCCATTTTATACGCCTTATCGCTCCTTTTTTTAGACGAAAAAACCAGCGGATTTATCGCTCTGGGCGTAGGCTGTGTGATGCTTGCTAAACTCAAAGAACTACACTATTTTGCCTTACTCAAACGCCATTACATTATTTTTTATTACACCTTACAACTTGCCTGTGCAATCGGCTATTTGTGGCTTGGCACAACGCAAATTTTAACCATTCCCCACACCGCACCGTTACACTTAATCACATTAAGTTATTATTTGAGTATGATTTTATTTATCTTCATCACCGCAAGCCTGCGACACAGTGGCTTTGTTGAACTTAAATTTCCGTTGTTAGGCATTATCGCCATTATCACGATGGTGGTGTGTGGCATTGTGCGTTCATTATTCAGTCATTGGACAGGTTACATTCACTTATCGGCAAGTTTGCTGATTTTAGCGTTTGGACTTTACGCCTACCCATTCTTCAAAATCTTCACGCAAAAACCATTTACCGATGATCCTGAATAAATTTGATGTTTCAGGCAGCCTGAAAGCGTTGTATAATCGCCGTTTTGCAAGAAACAGGGGTACTGTTTGTGCTTGATAATAGTTGTTTGTATTCCAAGCAAGATAAGGTAACTTTGCCTGCGACAGTATAAGGCTCGGCATACAAACAACTATCCACAAACGGTTGAGAAACACCCTTACAATCCGATGCGGTTAATACCGTCGTGGAGAGTTTTCTTATCAACGATAAGCCCTTGTTTCTTAATAATAAACCAACACACAAGGGCTTTTTTATGGACACATTATCACTGCACATTCCTTTTCCCAACTCGCAACGCAAATATCTTTCAGGCAGCACAAATACTATGCGTGTGCCGTATCGTGAGATTTCGCAGGCGGACACGGTTACTGACAATGGTGTGGAAAAAAATCCGCCTATTCCTGTGTATGATTCGTCAGGCGTTTATGGCGATGAACATGCGGTGATTGATTTACAAAAAGGCTCGCCCGATATTCGTTCAGCGTGGATTGAACAACGGGGCGATACGGTTGTTTTATCTGAATTATCAAGCAGTTACGGCAATAAGCGTTTGAATGATCAATCTTTGGACAGCATTCGTTTTCCGAACACACGAAAACCACGAAAAGCAGTTTCTAATCAAGCAGTTACGCAAATGTATTACGCCAAACAGGGCATTATTACGCCTGAAATGGAATTTGTGGCGATTCGTGAGCGAATGAATTTGGATAAACTTTTCAGGCTGCCTGAATATCAAAAACTCGTCAAACAGCACGCAGGACACGACTTTGGAGCGAATATGCCCAAAACACCTGACGATATTACGCCAGAATTTGTGCGTGATGAAGTGGCAAAAGGGCGAGCGATTATTCCTGCGAATATCAATCATATTGAGTTAGAGCCGATGATTATCGGTCGCAATTTTCGCTGTAAAATCAATGGTAATTTAGGCAATTCGGCGGTTTCGTCTTCGCTTTTTGAAGAAGTGGAAAAAGCGGCGTGGTCGCTGCGTTGGGGGGCGGATACGATTATGGATTTATCCACTGGGGCGAATATTCACGAAACGCGTGAGTGGATTATCCGCAACTGTCCTGCCCCTGTGGGGACGGTGCCGATTTATCAGGCTTTGGAAAAAACAGGCGGTATTGCCGAAGATTTGTCGTGGGAAATTTTGCGTGATACGCTGATTGAACAAGCCGAACAAGGCGTGGATTATTTCACTTTGCACGCAGGGGTTTTGTTGCGGTATGTGCCGCTCACCGCTAATCGCTTGACAGGCATTGTGTCGCGTGGCGGTTCAATTATGGCAAAATGGTGCTTGGCTCATCACCAAGAAAACTTTTTATATCAACACGTTGACGAAATTTGTGAAATTGCCAAAGCCTACGATGTGGCGTTTTCTTTGGGCGATGGTTTGCGTCCAGGTTCGATTGCGGACGCGAATGACGAAGCCCAGTTTGCGGAATTGCATACGCTGGGCGAACTCACCCAAAAAGCGTGGCAACACGATGTTCAGGTGATGATTGAAGGGCCTGGACATGTGCCACTGCAACGCGTCAAAGCGAATGTTGATGAAGAATTGCAACACTGTTTTGAAGCCCCATT
This sequence comes from Neisseriaceae bacterium, assembly GCA_017458185.1. Lineage (GTDB taxonomy): Bacteria > Pseudomonadota > Gammaproteobacteria > Burkholderiales > Neisseriaceae > RGIG9985. The sequence goes on along the minus strand of JAFTFY010000031.1, from coordinate 82,965 downwards.
TTACACGCTTGGACCTTTGGTTACCGACATTGCCCCAGCGTATGACCACATTACTTCGGCAATCGGAGCGGCGAATATCGGCTGGTTTGGCACGGCAATGCTGTGCTATGTAACGCCCAAAGAACATTTGGGGCTGCCTGATAAAAACGATGTTCGCACAGGGATTGTTTCGTATAAACTCGCCGCCCACGCCGCTGATTTAGCCAAAGGCTTTCCAGGCGTGCAACTGCGAGACAATGCTTTGTCCAAAGCAAGATTTGAATTTCGCTGGGAAGACCAATTTAACTTATCGCTTGACCCAGAGTTAGCACGCAGTATGCACGATGAAACCCTGCCAGCGGCAGGAGCAAAAGTCGCCCACTTCTGCTCGATGTGCGGTCCAAAGTTTTGTTCAATGAAAATCACAGGCGAAATCCGCCAGTTTGCAAGGCAAATGGAAGAAAAAGCAGTGGAATTTGTGAAAACAGGCGGCGAGATTTATCGCTAAATCGTAGGACGAATTGCGTTTCAGGCAGCCTGAATATATTTTCAGGCTGCCTGAAACCTTTGCAAAACTCAATCTGAAACAAAAAAGCGTCCATTATAGGGTGGGCACTCCTGCCCACCACAATGCCGTAGGCATTGATTACTTATTGATATTAAATAAAATTCCGCCCTATTGGGCGGTTGGTGGGCTGACACGCCCACCCTATAACATCTGCATTTATTATATAGATAAATAGGTTTTGCAAAAGTTTCAGCCTGAAAAACAAAAAAAACACTTTACATTTTTAAAAAAAGCATTATAATAACGACCTTTCAACACCTGCCCAGGTGGCGAAATTGGTAGACGCAGGGGACTCAAAATCCCCCGCCGCAAGGTGTGTCGGTTCGAGTCCGACCCTGGGCACCAATCAAAAACAACGGCTTTTAAGCCGTTTTTTTATTGTCTTTTTCACAGAATAAAAGCCAAATAGAAAACCTTTGCAAAACTCAATCTGAAACAAAAAAGCGTTCGTTATAGGGTGAAACCTTTGCAAAACTAATTTTTGCATACAATAAATACAACTGTTATAGGGTGGGTATTCCTGCCCACCAACCGCCCGATAGGGCGGAATTTTCTTAAATATCAATAAATAATCAACGCCTGTGGCGTTGTGGTGGGCTGGAAAGCCCACCCTATAATGGACGCTTTTTTTGTTTCAAATTGAGTTTTGCAAAGGTTTCACCCTATAACATTTACCTTTGTTATATAGATAAATAGGTTTTGCAACGCTTTCAAATAAGGCGATTTTTCACTGTATTGTTTTGTTGTAAAACAACGATATTGTGTTTCCAAACACATTCAAGCAGCCTGAAACCTTTATTCAGGCTGCCTGAAACGCCATAAACCCATTATTTCACTTCTAACTTGCCCCGCATTTTGCGGTCGTGTCCCAAGAATGAACAGAAGAATAGATAATCGCCGTCTTTGATTTTCTGCACGGGAATTTTTACCGAAGTTTTTTCGCCGCCGCCTATCATTTTGCTGGCTGCCAAAACGCGTGTATCGCCAGGTTTGAGATAGTCTTTGCTAATGCCATATCGCATACCGTCTTTAATCACGCCCTTGATGTCGCTGCTTTTGACGACAACCACATTGTGTCCCATGGCGGTTTTGGGCATTTTGCCGATATGCTGCATATTGATGGTAAAAGTGCCGCAACGGGCAGGAACGGTAATCACAGGAATGGGCTTGCCTGCCATATTTGTCCAAGTCATCACATCGGTGCTTTTGATGTCGAAAGAACAAGCGTCCGCCGCCCAAACGCTACTTGCAAGCCCACACAACAGGGCAAAAAAGAGTTTTTTGCTGCACATAGTTTGTTCCCTTCTTTATGTATTATGTTTATAAAGTTAAGGTATATTTCTCTTTATGCACTTATCATACCGTTTTTGCGTAAAAAATCCAAATGATGACACTCATTTATTATCAAACACATTCAAAAACACAACAAAACAAAATGGTGCAGTGATTTAACTGTGTTTTTGAATTAACTCAATTTTATAACCGTCTGGGTCTTCCACAAAGGCGATAATGGTTGTGCCGTGTTTCATCGCTCCTGCTTCTCGCACCACTTTGCCACCTTTTTGGCGAATGGCTTCACAAGCGGCGGCGGCGTTTTCCACTTCAATCGCAATATGCCCAAAGCCATTGCCTAAATCGTAATGGTCGGTGTCCCAGTTGTAAGTCAGTTCAATCACGGTATGGTCAATTTCTTCGCCATAGCCCACAAAGGCTAATGTAAATTTGCCGTCAGGATAATCTTGCTGGCGTAACAGTTTCATACCCAAAACTTGGGTGTAAAAATCAAGCGAGCGTTGTAAATTGCCTACGCGAATCATGGTGTGTAGCAGTCGCATTTTGTGTCCTTTTTAGATAAAAAAAGGATTGTATCAATTTTTTCAGGCAGCCTGAAAGGATTGAAACCTGTGCAAAACTCAATCTGAAACAAAAAAGCATTCATTATAGGGTGGGCATTCCAGCCCACCAACTCTGCCTGCGTCGTTGATTATTTATTGATATTAAAGAAAATTCCGCTCTGTTGAGCTTGTCAATAAAAAGCCCATTATATCTTTCAGGCAGCCTGAAATGATTTATTGATATTAAAAAAAATTCCGCCCTATCGGGCGGTTGGTGGGTTGGATTGTCCCACCCTATAACCGATTACATTTATTATATAGAGAAATAGGTTTTGCAAAGGTTTCAGGCTGCCTGAAAAAGAAAAATCAGTCCGCAGACTGATTTTTTTACCCTATTCTACAATCAACTTACCGTGCATTTTGCGTTCGTGTCCCAAGAACGAGCAGAAAAAGTCGTAGCCGCCGCCCTTGATTTTTGCCACAGGGAAACGCACCGAAGTTTTGTCGCCGCCGCCGATCATTTTGCTGGCAGCCAAAACACGCGTATCACCTGGTTTTAGGTAATCCTTTTTCACGCCCGCAATCGCACCGTCTATGGCAATCGCTTTCACATCTTTTTCTTTGGCAATCACCACATTATGCCCCATAATGTTTTTGTGCATTTTGGTTACATTTCGTAGTGTAATCGTGAAATTTGTGCAAGAAGACGGCACAATGATTTGCTTCACGATTTCGCCTTGTTCATTTTTGTAATCCCGCGTGTCCGTGCCTAATAAATCATACGAACACTTGTCTGCCGCGAAAGCAGACACCGAAAACAGCCCCATTATTAGGAGCAAGACCGATTTTTCCATTGTTTTTTCCTTTTATGTTTATGCTCATCAAATATGCCATTTATGACAAACAGCAAGCGTATTCTAACACAATGAGAATACAAAAAATTGTTATAAATCAAAAAAGAACAGCAATTTGATTACCGTTCTTTTTATTAGAAAATGCTTATTTAACGGTTAATTTACCGTGCATTTTAATTTCATGTCCTGGGAAAGAACAGAAGAAGTCATAACCGCCTTCTTTAATTTTTTCCACAGGTACTTTAAGCGAAGTTTTTTCGCCACCGCCCACCATTTTGGACGCAGCCACCACTTTCGGATCGCCCGCTTGTAAATAATCGCCTTGAACGCCCGCTTTAATACCATTTGTGGCGACAGCCCGCACATCGGCAGCTTTGGCAATCACCACATTGTGTCCCATAGCGGTTTTGGGCATTTTGCCCGTGTGTTCAAAGTTAATGGTCAAGTCTTGGCAAGACGCAGGCACCACAATTTCAGGCACAGGTTTGCCTGCGACATCGGTGAAAGTCATCGCGTCCGTGCCTTTTAAGTCGAAAGAACAATCTGTTGCCGTTGCCACAGGTGCGGTTTCTGCCACAGGAGCAGGTGCAGGTTCAACCGCAGGTGTTTCTGCCACAGGAGCAGGGGCAGGTTCAACCGCAGGCGTTTCTGCCGCAGGGTTAGGTTGCGTAGCAGGTTGTTCTGCCACTTTATTTTCAGCAGGTGCAGGTTGCGTGGTTTGTTCGCTTTGCGAGCAGGCCACTAATGCCAAAAGAAGCAAAGAAGCCAAAGCAGTTTTTTTCATCACTTGTATCCTTAACTTATTAACAATATTTGTCATATCACTTCATCAAAACTTGAAAAAACACATTTCAGGCAGCCTGAAAAACTGCCCAACACAGCGTTACAGCATTTTGCCATAACACGCTATTTTTTATTTTCGCAAATTTTATTGAATAACAATATTCAATTTTTTATTTTGAACGCTAAATAAAAAAATGTCAAATATTCCATCATTAGATAAAATATAACAATTTAATATAAAGATTTTTTCTATATATTATCAATTAGTTGATAAAACAAAAATACTATTTTATTTTATTTGATAAAAAAATCGGATAAGCCAAATACCTATCCGATTTTAATCTGTATCAATGCTTATTTAACGGTTAATTTACCACGCATTTTCATTTCGTGTCCTGGGAAAGAACAGAAGAAAGCATAATCACCTGATTTGATTTTTGCCACAGGCACTTTGACCGTGGTTTTTTCGCCACCGCCCACCATTTTGGACGCTGCCACCACTTTCGGATCGCCCGCTTGCAAATAATCCCCTTTCACGCCTGCTTTCACGCCAGCGGCAGTAACGGCTCTCACATCAGATGATTGAGCAATCACCACATTGTGTCCCATAGCGGTTTTGGGCATTTTGCCGACATGCTCTAAACGAATTTCAAAATCCGCACAAGATGCAGGCACCACAATTTCGGGAACGGGTTTGCCTGCGGCATCGGTGAAAGTCATCGCGTCCGTGCCTTTTAAGTCAAAAGAACAATCAGCCGCCGCCGCAAATGTACCGCTCAAAACCAAAGCAGAAACCAATAATCCTCTTTTCAACATTGCTGTTACCTTTCATAATAAAGTTAAAAATGTGTGTGCCGCTCGCCAACACAACAGTGCCAACGCCGTGCCACATAGTCAATATAAGCACACTGCCTTAATGATACATTAAACGCTTATTTTTGTAAATAAAAATTATTCTCAAATCGATTGCAGTGCAATAAAAACTTTTCAGGCAGCCTGAAAATAATCAATAATTTCAGGCTGAAACTTTTGCAAAAACTATTTATCTATATAATAAATGCAATCGTTATAGGGTGGGCATGTTGCCCACCAACCGCCCGATAGGGCGAAATTTTATTTAATATCAATAAGTAACCAATGCCTACGGCATTGTGGTGGGCAAGAATGCCCACCCTATAATGGACACTTTTTTTGTTTCAGATTGAGTTTTGCAAAGGTTTTAGGCTGCCTAAAATATTATAAGTCAATTTAGACCACAAACAGGCAAGGCAGAACAACGCTGGTATGAACCGACTATGAGATTGCTTCGCTTGCCATGACGATTGCAGTTTTCAGGCTGCCTGAAACTTGTTTTCACACATTTTTTGCATTAACGGTAGATTTTGTATTTGCAACAATAAACCGTTTAATGGGTGATTGGGCGGTATTTTGTGGCGGTTTTGTATGCTGATTAACAAGGTTAGGGCGGAATCTTCCATAAATTGTTCGTTGATTATGGCTTGGGCGATTTGGCTGTCGTTCATCAGCGTAAATTCTGCCACTTCGCCGTCTTTGTTTTGTGGGGTGAAGTTTTCAGGCAGCCTGATGTCGTATAAATACAGAATTTCGCGGTGCAAACCACGATGAACGGGGCGTAGGCTATATACTTGCCCGTTTTGGGTGAGCGTTTGGGTGAATGATGACGGCACGCCTGCTTCTTCAAAACTTTCTCGCACCATTGCACTGTGCGGGGTTTCGCCTGCGGCTATGCCGCCGCCTGCTGTGGTGTCTAATTTATTTGGGGCAACGGCTTTGGTGCTGCTTCGTTTGCCTATCCAGTAATATCGCTCCCCTGCCCTTTCAAGCCAAGCATTTAGATGTATGGCGTGGCTTAATAAGCCCAAAGGACGAAAGGCGGAGCGTTCTAATACAAATAAGGGGCTGCCTGAAAGGTCGGATACGGTGTATTTTTCGTCTCGCCAGCCGTTGTATAAGCCGTTATCGTGCCATTGGCGTGCGGTGTTTTGCAGGGTATCGGCAACTTCTTGCCACGACATATTATCCAATATAAAACATTCTTCATCGGTTACGATTGTGTCAATGTCTTGCCCAATGCGGTTTGCAAAGGTTTGATTGAGTAAGCCTAAATAAACGCCGTTAATGCGAAACGGCATAAAGGCTTTTAAGTCAGGTGTCAGGCGGTGTTTGAGTGTTTCAAAAACGCCATCACATAAGTCGGTTGAAAGGTAAGTCATTGTTTTTCTTTATATGGGTTTATTTTTCAGGCTGCCTGAAAATATTTTCTTTTGTAATATTTATAATGGGCGTTTAATATTAAAGCAGTGATGATTGTGGCAGGTAATGAGATAATTAGATAATACATCACTACGGAAAACAATTCATATTCAGCAGGTAAAAAAATAGCAATCAATGCAATCATTATGGAAATAATAATAGAAAAAATAAAAGAACATATTATTTTCTTACCTATGGTTGGACAATACTTTTCTAATACCCAAGCAAAAATAATATTTGGCACGATCAACACTACATAAACAACTATAAAATCTAATAAAAAAGACTGTAGCGTAAAATTCGAATTCAACAATGTTTTTGTCATTCCATTCAACAATCCAACCAACAATGGCACGCATAATGTTCCCAAAATAATTCGCATTATTTTCTGCCCTTTTGTGGGCTGGTAATCTTGTTCAGGCTGCATGTAATATGTGGATTTAGGCGGTGCGTATGGATTTTCATCTATCATTTTTTTGCTCCTTTATTGTCATCATTTAATATTTTCAGGCTGCCTGAAAAATGACAATTATTCAATCATCAACGCTATCACATAATAAATCGCTCCTGCTAATACCATAGCGGCGGGGAAGGTGAAAAGCCACGCCAATAGGATATTGCGAATGGTGCTGATTTTTAAGCCAGATTTATTGGCAACCGCCGCTCCTGCAACCGCTGACGACAAAATTTGCGTCGTGGAAACAGGCAAACCTGCCACATTCGCCACGGCAATGCCTGCGGCTGTGGTTACTTGTGCACATACGCCTTGTGCGTAGGTCATATGTTCTTTGCCTATGCCTTCGCCCACAGTTTTTACCACGCGTTTCCAACCAATCATCGTGCCTAATCCTAATGCGGACGCAATGGCAAAAATCACCCACAAGGGGGCATATTCTGTGGTGCTATTTAAATCGGCATACAATTTTTTTAAATATTCTTGTTGAGCAGGATCGGTGTGTTCGTTGTCTGCCAACAGTTTGGCTGATGATGCCAAACACAATAAACTGCGGCGAACTTGCCAGCGTTGTTGATTATTCAAGGATTGAATATCGGGATTTTTGAAAGACAATATATTTAATTGTTGAAAATGTTTTTGAATATCCGATACTTGGCAGTGATTGGCATTATTCACCACAATCTGCGGCGGAAATTGTTGGCTAATCCACGCTTGATTTTCTTCGGCAAATAAAGCTAACTGCTGGGACGCATACAAAGAGCGTTCTAATTGATAACGGTCGGCGTGGGTGTTAATCAAAAATTGTGTGGGCAGAAGACAAATCAGGGTGAGCATCATCAAACCAATGCCCTTTTGTCCGTCATTTGAGCCGTGTGCAAAACTGACACATGCCGATGAAATAATCAGCAAAACACGCGTCCAAAACGGTGGGTGCTTTCTGCCTTTGACATCGCTACGAAAATGCGGCGTTTGGTGTACTTTGCTGGTCGGCAAATATTTACGCACCAACCACAATAAAATAAACGCCAAGAAAAAACCCGAAATCGGCGACAACAATAAGGATAAACCAACATCAATCGCCTTATCCCAGTTAATGCCGTCAATCACCGAAGTGCCTGTTAAATAAGCGTGAATAATGCCCACGCCCACAATCGAACCAATCAGGGTGTGCGAAGAAGACGCAGGCAAACCAAAATACCAAGTGCCCAAATTCCACACAATCGCCCCAATTAAAATGGCAAAAATCATGGCAATCAAACCACGACTGTCGCCTGATGTGAGTATATCCACAGGCAACAAATGCACAATCGCATACGCCACAGCCAAACCGCCTGTAATCACACCCAAGAAATTAAACAAGCCCGACATTGCCACAGCACGCCAAGGCGATAACGATTGGGTGTAAATTACCGTTGCCACAGCATTTGCGGTGTCGTGAAAACCATTGATAAATTCAAAAAACAGCACTAAAAACAAGGAGAAACACAAGAGTGCTAACGACTGCCAAGATAGTGCAAGTAATAGATCGTACATAACGGCAATAGGCGTTAAGAAACAATAAACCACTATTGTCAGATATATTGGGCAATAGGTCAAATTTAATTGTTGTGTAAGGCGAAAAAAAGCGTTCAGTTTGCTTAAATTTTATTCAGTATTGCTAACAAGTCAGTTTCAGGCTGCCTGAAAACTATAATCGGTTCAGACCAAAAGCAGACAAGGCGGTTTTATGCAGACAGTATAAATGATACGGCAAGGAAAACCAACGCTGTATGTTTTTGGTATGAACCGATTATAATTATTCCGCATATTTCTTTTTGCGAAAACTTTCCATTAAAATTAACCCCGCCCCAATGCAAATAAAACTATCGGCAATATTAAACGCAGGATAATAGTGATTACCTAAATAAAACAATAAAAAATCCACCACTTGTCCATGAATTAAACGGTCAATCACATTACCAATAGCACCGCCCACAATCATCATGGCACCGATTGAACCTAATAGCCCAAAATGTTTTTTAAAAACCGCATAAATTAAATAAAAACTCACCACAACGGCTAAAATTAAAAAGAAATATTTTTGCCAACCATTTTGATTGGATAAAAAACTAAACGCCGCACCTGGATTAAATACCAAAGTTAAATCAAAAAAATCAGGAATAATATTCACCCGTTCGCCATATTGAAAATGTTTTAATATGGTAAATTTGCTGATTTGGTCAAAAATAATGACCAAAACAGACAATAAAATCAATAAAATATTTCTTTTCATCTTGCTTATTTCTCTGTTAATTTATTCAAATGACATATTTCACCTTTATAATTAGGATACGCACGACCATCATTAGCACGCATTTCTAATTTTCCGTCTTGACTGATAAAAAACACCATATTGTCTCCCTTATCATCTAATTGAATTAAACCGTCCCCATCTAATCGCCATTTAAATTTACCACGCACAACTTGCGGCGGAAATTGAATACTGCCGATTTTTTCGGTTTTCATTTGATAATGAAAATCTTCGGATAAAACAATTTCTAATTCAATACGATTACAATCCGCACACGGCAAAATTCCACGATAAGCGCCTGACCAAACCGAACTTTCTTGCATTTTCACGGCTTGTGCTGATTTTTCTTCAGATAGATTTTGATTGCAGGCAATTAGCAAAGATAATAAAAAAATACAGTAAATGCGTAACATCAGTTATCCTTGTTTCAGGCTGCCTGAAAATTATTCAGGTTGCCTGAAACTATATTTCAAATCACACAAACCGTCTTTTTTCATCTTTACCGCTTAAATTATTTGCACAGCGGCAGCACAGTTCTGGGTGTTCATGCACTATGCCGACATTATCGGTGTAGTGCCAGCAACGCACGCATTTTTTGCCTTTGGACGGTTGTACGGCTATTTGCAGTTCATCGCCTGCACTGACTTTAACCGAAGACACAATCATCGCAAAACGCAGTTCATCGCCGAAACGCTGTAATAATTGAGCAATGTGTGCGGGGGCGATGATTTCGACTTCCGCTTGCAAAGACGAGCCTACGGCGTTGTCGGCACGCAGTATTTCGATTTCTTTATTCACATGGCTTCGCACTTCTCGCAAGGCTTGCCAGTGGGCGGTTAAAACATCAGCGTCCTGAATTTCTGGGAAGTCATAAGCCGTATGATACAGCGTGCTGTCTTCGTCATTGCCTGTTAGCACCGCCCATGCTTCTTCGCTGGTGAAGCACAAAATCGGCGACATCATCAGCACCAACGCACGGGTAATGTGATACAAAGCGGTTTGCGCACTGCGGCGGGCGTGGCTGTTTTCAGGCAGCGTGTAAAGTCTGTCTTTGAGAATATCCAAATAAAACGCCCCCAACTCTTCCGAGCAGAACTGCACAATTTCTTGTGCTGCCAAGTGGAATGCGTATTTGGGATAATATTCATTCGCTAACTTATCTTGCAATTTTTTTGCTAAAACAAGGGCATAGCGGTCTATTTCGACCATTTCCGCTAATGGCACGGCGTTGTCTATCAGAGTGAAATCGGAAATATTTGCCAACAAGAATTTCAGCGTATTGCGAATGCGGCGATAACTTTCGGTAACCCGTTTGAGAATTTCGTCCGACAGAGCTAATTCGCCTGAATAATCGGTTGAAGCCACCCACAGACGCAGAATATCCGCCCCTAACGAATCGTTAATTTTTTGTGGCGAAATCACATTGCCCAACGATTTAGACATTTTGCGACCGTGTTCATCAACCGTAAAACCGTGCGTCAGCAACTGTTTATACGGTGCTTTTTCGGATACCGCACAAGCGGTGAGCAAGGACGACTGAAACCAGCCACGATGCTGATCGCTGCCTTCCAAATACAAATCGGCAGGAGCGGACAAATCGTCTCGCTGTTGCAACACCGCAAAATGCGTACTGCCTGAATCAAACCACACATCAAGCGTATCGGGCAATTTTTCATACACATCAGCGTCTTCGCCCAAAATTTCTTTTTTATCTAATGAAAACCACGCTTCAATGCCTGATTGTTCAATTTTTTGGGCAATGATTTCAAAAAACTCAACCGTTTTGGGGTGTGGCTCGCCTGTTTCACGATGAACGAACATCGTCATCGGCACGCCCCACTGTCTTTGGCGAGACACGCACCAGTCAGGCCTGCCAGAAATCATTGCGTCTAATCGGGCACGCCCCCACGCAGGGAAAAATTCGGTTTGTTCCACTTCGCCCATGGCAATATCACGCAAGGTTCTGCCTTTCACGCCCACTTTATCCATCGCAATAAACCATTGCGTTGTGGCACGGAAAATAATCGGCGTTTTGTGTCGCCAACAGCACGGATAACTGTGATTTAACTGGGCAAACGCTTTCAGGCTGCCTGAATTTTGTAATACCGACACAATGGTTTTATTTGCGTCCCAAACAGACAAACCGCCCACCAAAGGCTCGTTTTTACGAAATGTGCCGTCTGATAAAACAGGATTATCAATTTCCAAACCATATTTTTGACCGACAAAATAGTCGTCCATACCGTGTGCAGGTGCGGTATGCACCAAGCCAGTGCCAGCGTCTGCGGCAACATGTTGCCCCAAAATCATCGGCACTTGTCTGTCTAAAAATGGGTGTTGTAGAGCGATATGTTCCAATGCCTTGCCTTTAACTTCGCCCAAAACGGTTTCTTCAATTAAATTAAAGCGTTTCAAAGCGTCTTCATACAAATCTTTGGCAAGAATAAAACTGCCGTCAAGTGTGGAAACCAACACATAATCCAAATCAGGATTAACGCACACCGCACGATTTGCAGGCAGCGTCCAAGGCGTGGTTGTCCAAATTACCGCAAACACATTGTCATTGATTTTCGGTACACCAAATACGGCAGCCACTTGGGCGTTATCCACACAGCGAAACGCCACATCAATCGCAGGCGACTGTTTGTCTTTATATTCCACTTCCGCTTCTGCCAAAGCCGAACCGCATTCGATACAAAAATGCACAGGTTTTTCGCCCCTTTGCAAAAAGCCTGCTTCATAAATTTTGCCCAAATTACGAACAATATTCGCTTCGGTTTTAAAATTCATCGTCAAATACGGATTATCCCAATCGCCGATGACACCCAAGCGCATAAAATCTTTCTTTTGGCGAGCGACTTGTTCCACCGCATACTCACGACACAACTGACGAAATTTTGCCGACTCAATATTTTTGCCGTGCAATTTTTCGACCATTAACTCAATCGGCAAACCGTGGCAATCCCAACCTGGCACATAAGGAGCGTCAAAGCCCGCCCACGACTTACTGCGGACGATAATATCTTTCAGTACTTTATTCACTGCGTGTCCTGCGTGAATATCGCCATTTGCATATGGCGGGCCGTCGTGCAAAATAAATTGCGGACGATTTTGTTCGCGGGCTAATTTGCGTAATTTTTGGTAGCGTTTTTGCTTTTGCCAAAGTTCCACCCACAAAGGCTCACGCTTTGCCAAATTGCCACGCATTGGAAATTCAGTATCAGGAAGATTTAATGTTTTGCTGTAATCGGTCATTGGGACACGCCTTAATAATCAGAAAATGAAACCCGTTATTTTAACCGTTTTAGTGGTGAATGAAGAATTTTTTTGTGTTTCAGGCTGCCTGAAAGAAACCCCTGCAAAACTGGTAGATGTGTGTGCATTTCAAGGCGTAGTAGCACAGAAATCGAAGACATAACATTTAGTTAGGCGAGATTTCGAGCAACGCACAACGCAGAAATGTGCCACAGATGCCTGTTTTGCAGGGGTTTCTGAAAAATTATTCAATCCCCCTATTTCGATTTTCATAAAAGGCTGCCTGAAATTGATTAAACTCTTGATTTTCAATCGCTTGTCGCATTTCTGACATCAAGGTTTGGTAATAGTGTAAATTGTGAATGGTGTTTAATTGCGAGCCTAAAATTTCGCCTACTCGGTGTAAATGGTGTAGGTATGCTCTTGAAAAGTGCTGACAAGTGTAGCAATTACAACTTTCGTCTAATGGTTTTTCGTCCATTTTGTAGCGGGCGTTTTTGATTTTTATATCGCCAAATCGGGTGAAAAGCCAGCCGTTGCGGGCGTTGCGTGTGGGCATGACGCAGTCGAACATATCTATGCCACAAGACACACCAAACACCAAATCTTCGGGCGTGCCAACGCCCATTAAATAATGCGGCAAGTCACTTGGCAGAATGGGGGCTAAATCGCGTAAAATGCGTTGCATTTCGGGTTTGGGTTCGCCTACGGATAAACCGCCTATCGCAATGCCGTCAAAGCCGATTTGCATTAAGCCGTCCAAAGATTTGGCACGCAAATCGGAAAATAAGGCTCCCTGAACAATGCCGAATAAGGCGTTGGGGTTGTTTAATCGCTCAAATTCGTTTTTAGAACGCAATGCCCAGCGTAGGCTTAATTCAAGCGATTTATCTGCCGTGTGTTTATCGGAATTGCCGTCAGGGCATTCGTCTAACTGCATAACAATATCGGCATTTAAAACCGTTTGAATTTGCATAGAAATTTCGGGCGATAAGAACAATTTTTCGCCATTCAAAGGGCTTTTGAATGTGCAGCCGTCTTCCGTTAATTTTCGCATATTCGCCAAAGAAAACACTTGAAAACCGCCAGAATCAGTGAGAATAGGTTTATCCCAGCCGATAAAATTGTGCAGTCCGCCAAAGTGGCTGATGACATCACAAGTCGGTCGCAACCACAAATGAAAAGTATTGCCCAAAATAATTTGTGCCTGAATTTCATTCAAATTTGCAGGCGACATGGCTTTGACTGAACCGTATGTTCCCACAGGCATAAACACAGGCGTTTGAATCGTGCCGTGATTTAATTGCAAGGAACCACGCCGTGCAAAGCCGTCTTGGTTTAATAAAGAAAATTGAAGCATTTTTTTGTATATAAAATAAGGGGTTAATGTATTTTCAGGCTGTCTAAAAACCGTTTATCGTCATTGCGAGCCTAACCAAAGTCAGGCGTGGCAATCTTCTAACTATGGAAAACAGCAGTACAAAAATGATTTCAGGCAGACTGAAAGATATTTAATATACTGTAATCATTCTGTTTTTTTTTATTATCACACGGATTGGAAACGGCTAACGCCGTTTCTTATAAATTTTGTTTTTAAAGATTTTGCTGTCAAGCAAAATCGAATCCGTGTGACATTAAAAATCTATCCATTCAGGCTGCCTGAAAAATATTTAACCTACTGTAATCATTTTGTTTTTTTATTGCCACACGGATTCGGAATTGCTAACGCAATTCCTTTAAATTTTGTTTTTAAAGATTTTGCGTAAGCAAAATCAAATCCGTGTGACACTTAAAAAATCTATTCATTTAGGCTACCTGAAATGCTTTTTGCATTGCCGTTTGCAATGTGCGGCTACCCTAAAAATCCTTGCGGATTTTTAGGAGATTGCTTCGGCAATGCTACGCATTTTCTCGCAATGACGAGTTAGGTTTTCAGGCTGCCTGAAAAACTTTTTGCAATGTCGTTAAAAACGCCTATCGGCGTTTGTTAAAACCTGCGGTTTTAACTGGATTGCCACGATTTTTCCTACGGAAAAATCTCGCTTTTGACACACAGGATTAAATTCAGGCAGCCTGAAATACTGGTTTCATCGCCACAAAATCACTTTTTATCCAAATTCAGCATAAAATTAGACGCACCTTGTCCAGCAATCACTTGCGGCGGCTCGCCGTTCCATTTTTCAATCCATTTTAACTGCACATATTCCGCACCGCCTTGACTACGAATGGCTTCGGCTTGAATGCGAATGGCTTCCGCTTCGCCTTTTGCTTGGGCAATGCGTTGTTCCGATTCAATTTTGGTGCGTTCCAAAATATTTTTCGCTTTCAAAGCGTTTTGGGCTTCGGTTTGCTTGGCTTCAATCGCCCGATTAAATTCAGGGCTAAACTGAAAATGCGTTAATTGCACATCTTCCACAATAATGTGGTAGCGTGCCAAATCGCCTTTTAAAATATTATCAATTTCCTGCTTGGCAGTGGCACGATTCACAATCAAATCTTCCGCCGTATGCTTGGCAGACACGGCTTTTAAGGTTTCCTGAATACGCGGTTTAATAATACGGTCTTCCACATCAAAATGCGTTTGCGTATAAATGTCGGCTAATTTGGTTTGGTCAAAATGATAGTTAATCGTAATCGCCGCATGCACCACTTGCAAGTCGCTTGACGCGGCTTCGGCTTCTTCGGCGGTTTTGAGTGTGGTAATCGGCACTTTTTTCGTGGTTTGATACAGCGGAATTTTAAAATGCAAACCTTCGCCAGCCACAGAAGTGAGTTTTCCTGCCGAAAAAACTAATTTGCGTGTGCCAGACTGCACGGTAAAAGCAGAAGTGTATAAAACAAAAATAATGAATATAATCAAAAAAATAGGCATTGTTTTTGCCTTATTTTTAAGTTCATTAACATCCATTGCCATTTGACAAATTCTCCATTTTTCAATCATCAAAACGACAGGGATTATATCAAAATAAAGGACAAAATCATTTTTCAGGCAGCCTGAAAATAGTGAGCAGTTAGTTTTTTCGTTTTGCCTTGTCAGGCAAAACAGATAATTTTAGATACCACTTCGAGTTTCTTTCAGGTAGCCTGAATTTTAATCCTGTGTCATTACGAGATTTGGGCGTAGCCCAAATCGTGGTAATCCAGTTCAAACCGATAGGTTTGAACCAACGCCGTAAGGCATTGTAACATACTGTTTCTTTTACTATTTAGGCAATCTGAATGGTTTATTGCAAAGCCGTTATAGTCAATTCAGACCAAAAACAGGCAAGGCGGCGAAGCCGCAGATAGTATAGATAATACAGCAAGGCGAGCCAACGCTGCATGATTTTGGTATGAATTGACTATAAAACGCCTTACGGCGTTTGTTTTGCCTAACGGCAAAACTGGATTGCCACGATTTGAACTTCGTTCAAATCTCGCAATGACACTGGTTTTATTTTAATATTACGCACGGCTCACAATGACAGTTTCCCTGCACGGAAAGTGCTTTCAGGTAGCCTGAATTTTAATCCTGTGTCATTACGAGATTTGGGCGTAGCCCAAATCGTGGTAATCCAGTTCAAACCGATAGGTTTGAACCAACGCCGTAAGGCGTTGTAACATATTGTTTCTTTTACTATTTAGGCAATCTGAATGGTTTATTGCAAAGCCGTTATAGTCAATTCAGACCAAAAACAGGCAAGGTGGCTAAGCCGCAGATAGTATAGATAATACAGCAAGGCGAGCCAACGCTGCATGATTTTGGTATGAATTGACTATAAAACGCCTTACGGCGTTTGTTTTGCCTAACGGCAAAACATAGATTGCCACGATTTGAACTTCGTTCAAATCTCGCAATGACACTGGTTTTATTTTAATATTACACACGGCTCACAATGACAGTTTCCCTGCACGGAAAGTGCTTTCAGGCTGCCTGAAACAAAATCGAAGCGTTATCTAAAAAATATCCGTCAAGCCGAAAGGCTTGACTAAATAACTGCTAACTGCTCACTGCTCATTGCTCACCGCTTCCCCCTATTCAAAAAAAATTCATCTAAAAATCACCGTAAAGTTTGATAATAATCAAAAAAAGTATTTTGCATTTTCATCGAATTTTAATAAACTGACAGCGTATTCCATTGATATTTATATATGCGTAAAAATCAAGCGAATACCGAGAGTTTGATGATTTTAAAGTAGTACCCCATTGTGCGGGGGATATACTCACCGTATTATCTTCCCGTGTTGATTATCTTGCCGACCAACAGTCGGCACCCTCAATGAGAAAGGGCTTCAAAAATGAGTGCACACTTAAAATACTGGTTGGAACAACAACTCGCTGGAAACCGCATTCCCTTAAACTTGCCGCCTGATGAACAGGACTTAAACGGCTTGACACTTGGCACGGCGATTGCCGCTCACGCTGCTTGGATTGATAAACTCACGCTCACCTTAAAAGGGTAAAACCCCGAAGAATATGACCCAGAAGTTTTGGGTGCAGACCACTTGTGTGCTGTGGGTAAATGGCTGTATGGCGATGGCAAAGCGTTGGATAAATATCCAGAATATGAAACGCTGCGTAAAGAACACGCCGCTTTCCACGAATGTGCAGGCGGCATTGTGAGAAAACACAGACAAAAACACTTCGCAGACGCAATGTTTGACCTACGCAACACTTTGGTAGAATGCTCCCAAAATGTGCAAACGGCTTTGGTTGCGTTGCTGATTGTTTATCAAGAAAATAAATAAATCATCTTAATAATCCACGATTTTCACAAAAAGCAACTCGAACAGTGCAGTGTTCATTGTTCGAGTTTTTTTGTGGCGTAAGTTTCAGGCTGCCTGAAAAAAATAAAATCGCACCCATTCACGCTATAATAGCGATTTTTAACACAAGGAAAAAGCGATGAAATTCACCCCCCTTTTCTGCTCGTTAGCGTTGTGCCTATCCGCTCCTGTTTTAGCCGACACTGTGGTTAAAATGGAAACTTCAATGGGCGATATTGAACTTATTTTAGACGAAAAAGCCGCCCCCAAAAGCGTGGCAAATTTTGTTCAATATGCCAACAAAAGTTTTTACAACGGCACGATTTTTCACCGTGTGATTCCTAATTTTATGATTCAAGGCGGCGGATTTACAGCGGATATGACGCAAAAAGCCACAGACGCACCCATTGCCAACGAAGCGGCAAATGGCTTAAAAAATACAGTAGGCACGATTGCTATGGCACGCACTAACGATCCGAATTCGGCAACTTCGCAATTTTTTATCAATGTTGCCGATAACGACTTTCTCAACTTCAAAGCCCCCACGCCGCAATATTATGGCTATGCCGTATTCGGTCGCGTGAGTAAAGGTATGGAAGTGGTGAATAAAATTGTTGCCGTGCCAACAGGCAATCACGGCATGCACCAAAATGTACCGCAAAAACCTGTGGTGATTAAAAGTGTAAAAGTCATACCACAGGCAGAGAAGAAATAACACCGTGGAGTAGGCAACTTGCCCGCCACGCGGTTTTTAAGTTTTCAGGCAGCCTGAAACCGCATAGTGGACGAAGTGAAGTTAAAATGAAACCAGTGTCATTGCGAGATTTGAACTTTCGTTCAAATCGTGGCAATCCAATAAAAAATTGCAGATTTTTTATCAACGCCGCAGGCGTTGTACGCACTGTTTCTTACAAAATTTAGGCAACCTGAATGGCTTTTTGCAATGCAACTACAACGCTTGTCAGCGTTGGTAAAAAATCTAACGATTTTTTACTGGATTGCCACGATTTTTTCTACGAAAAAATCTCGCAATGACACGATTTACATTCAGGCAACCTGAAACCCTTTTTACCAACCCATTCCCCATAAGGAGTAATGCAAAATGATTCGTTTAACCACCAACTTTGGCAATATCGACATTGAATTAAATTTCGACAAAGCCCCCAAAACCGCTGCCAACTTTGAACAATATGTTAAAGACGGCTTTTACAACGGCACGATTTTTCACCGTGTGATTGACAATTTTATGATTCAAGGCGGCGGTATGACGGCGAATATGCAAGAAAAACCCACACGCGAACCGATTGAAAACGAAGCGGCAAACGGCTTAAAAAACGACTGCTACACCATTGCAATGGCTCGCACCATGCAACCGCATTCAGCGTCATCACAATTTTTCATCAATGTCAAAGACAACGACTTTTTGAACCACACTGCCCCCACACCACAAGGCTGGGGCTATTGCGTATTCGGCAAAGTCGTGGCTGGCACGGAAGTTGTCGATAAAATCAAAACCGTTCAAACAGGCAGACACGGCTATCACGATGATGTACCATTAGAAACCGTGCTGATTGAAAAAGCGGAAGTGGTTTAAACAGTGTGCAGTGAGTAGTTAGAAGTGAGCAGTTAAATTTTATGTCAAACCTGCGGTTTGACGCATATATTTCAGATAACGATTCGATTTTTTTCAGGCTGCCTGAAAGATAATCGAAGCGTTATCTGAAAATAATCCGTTCTGCCGCAAGGCAGAACAAAACAACTGCTAACTGCTCACTGCTAACTGCTCACTTCTTTTATAAAGTAAATCTATAAATAAAAAAATTCAAATTGATTTTTCATATAATCTCCCCCACAATACACCCTGCAAAAAAAGGCTGATTGTGCGACAATGCCCCCTATATTCTGATACATTTTTAACGGATATGTTAGATAGAGAGGGTTACCGTCCCAATGTCGGCATTATTTTAACCAATCGCCGCAAGCAAGTTTTTTGGGGCAAACGCGTGGGCGAATTTGCGTGGCAGTTTCCGCAAGGCGGCATTAAGCCTGGCGAAAGTGCCACTAATGCCATGTATCGCGAACTCACCGAAGAAGTGGGTTTATTGCCGCACCAAGTACGCATTTTGGGCAGAACCCGTGATTGGTTGCGTTACGATGTGCCAGATTCGTGGGTGCAACGCGATTGGGGACGCGTTTTTCGTGGGCAAAAACAAATTTGGTTTTTGTTAAAATTAGTAGGCAGAGAGTGCGATGTGTGCCTGCGTGCGTCTGATAAACCCGAATTTGACGCATGGCGTTGGCACGACTATTGGGCACCTGCCGATGAAGTGGTTGATTTCAAACAAAAAGTTTATTTAGACGCATTAAGCGAATTAGCACGCTTTTTACACCCGATTGAAACGCGTGAAGCGTTTTTGCAAAGAATGAAGGAAAAATCGTAGGGTGGGTCTTCGACCCACCGCAACGAAAAAGCAATTTCAGGCTGCCTGAAAATGATTATGTACAACGGTGGGTCGAAGACCCACCCTACGGAAACAGAAAGGAAAAAACAATGTCCGACACAAAACACAGCAAATTGTTAATTTTGGGTTCTGGTCCTGCGGGTTATACCGCAGCCGTTTATGCCGCACGGGCGAATTTGCAACCTGTTTTAATTACGGGTATGCAACAAGGCGGGCAATTAACCACCACCACCGAAGTGGATAACTGGCCAGCCGACCCTGACGGTGTGCAAGGTCCTGATTTGATGATGCGTTTTTTGGCACACGCCGAACGCTTTGGCACGGAAATTATTTTTGACGAAATTACGAGCGTCAATCTGCAACAAAAACCATTCACTCTCACGGGTGATAACGGCGTTTATACATGCGATGCCTTGATTATTGCCACGGGTGCGTCTGCCAAATATTTGGGCTTACCGAGTGAAGAAAAATTTGCAGGCAAAGGCGTTTCCGCTTGTGCCACTTGCGATGGTTTTTTCTATAAAAATCAAGAAGTCGCCGTTATCGGCGGCGGCAATTCGGCGTTAGAAGAAGCCTTGTACTTGGCAAATATTGCCTCCAAAGTAACGCTGGTTCATCGCCGCGATACATTCCGTGCAGAAAAAATTATGGTCGATAAACTGTATGCCAAAGTGAATGAAGGCAAAATTGTGTTGAAACTCAACGCTCAATTAGACGAAATTTTGGGCGATGATAGCGGCGTTACAGGCGTTCGCCTGAAAAACAATGACGGTAGCACGGAAGAAGTGGCAGTTACAGGCGTATTTATTGCCATCGGACACAAACCGAATACCGACATTTTCAAAGGACAGTTGGAAATGGACGAAACAGGCTACCTGAAAACACAAGGCGGCAAAGACGGCAATGTGGGCTTAACCAACATTGCAGGCGTATTTGCCGCAGGTGATGTGCAAGACAAAATCTACCGCCAAGCCATTACCAGTGCCGCATCAGGCTGCCAAGCCGCATTAGACGCAGAACGCTATTTGGATAATCTCAAATAATTTCAGGCTGCCTGAACGGCAAAACAAAACGGAAGATAAAAATCTTCCGTTTTTTTATTTTTCAGGCAGCCTGAAAACATTTTGTGTATCAAATATACAACAATCATCATCATTTTGAATTTTTATTATCAAACAAACGCAATGCTTTGCTATTTATTGACTTATATCAATGCAGAGATTTTTTCTATCCGTAAAATGCCCATTGTAATGACTTTTGCAAATAATTTGGGGAACACAAATGGCTCTTTTCGCAAAACTTTTTAGTTCGTTCGTTGGTTTGATTTCACTTTTCACCATTGCATTTGTGGTTGTGATGGCCGTTTATTTATTTTTCTGGGTTGGTAAGCAAGCCGAGAAAGACGCAAAAAACGCAGGTCAGCAATAATACTGACCTGATAAATGAACATTTTTTCCTCTTGATGTGTGTGTTCTGGGGCGATGTGATGTCGCCCCCCTTTTTTTCGGTTATTCAATGATACTTATTTAATAGACTTTTTTAATCGGTTTCTCTGTATAATACGCCGCCTGTGTTTTTTTTATTCTTGTTATATAGTTTATGTCTCAATCCCAAGTTCGTTCTCGTTTAAATAGTTTAGAAAGACAAGTTTCAATCGTATTATCCATAGTTTATTCTTTACGGCTGTTGGGTATATTCTTATTATTGCCCGTATTTTCACTTTATGCGTCCCAGTTATCAGGCGGCGATAATCGGTTTTGGATAGGTTTAGCCTTTGGCTTATACGGTTTAATGCAAGCAGCGTGCCAGTTACCATTAGGTGTGTTATCGGATCGTTTTGGACGCAAAAAAATCATCGTGGCAGGCTTGTCTGTCTTTGCTTTGGGGAGTTTCTTATGTGCATTTGCCGATAATATTTTTATGTTATCCATTGCACGGGCGGTGCAAGGTGCGGGGGCAGTCAGTGCCGCTGTGGTTGCCTTGCTTGCCGACACCACGCGAGACAAAGTCAGAACCCGTGCTATGTCGCTAATCGGTGCCAGTATCGGTTTGACTTTTTCAGGCAGCCTGATTATTGCCCCCATATTAGACCGTTTTATCGGCGTGTCAGGCGTATTTATTTTGACGGGAATCGGTGCGATATTAGGTATCTTCTTAATTTTATTTGCTATTCCTGCCGAAAACACTTTTTTCAGGCAGCCTGAAAAAATGAATTTTACCGCCGTGTTGAAAAACGCCGATTTATGGCGATTGAATTTCGGCATTTTCGCCCTACACGCCGCACAAATGGCGATGTTTGTTGCCCTGCCCTTTGTGTTGCAGGATTTGGGTTTTGTCAAAGCGGATTTGTGGAAAATTTATTTTCCTGTAACCGTTATCGGCGTGATATTGATGATTCCTGCGGTGATTGTCGGCGAAACACGCCATAAATTAAAAGCGGTGTTGTTGTTGTCGATTGCCTTGCTTGGCTTGGCACAAATCGGTTTGGCGTCTTCTGCCGCCTTAATCCCGATAATCATCGCTTTATGTTTTTATTTCATCGGCTTAAATATTGCCGAAGCAGTGCTGCCGTCCGCCGTATCCAAAATCGCTCCCAAAGAACTCAAAGGCACGGCAATGGGCATTTACAACACCGCAATGAGTTTGGGCTTATTTTCAGGCAGCGTTATCGGCGGCATTTTATTGCAGAAATATCAATCATCTACGGTATTTTTATTTTGCGGCGGCTTAATGCTGTTGTGGCTTGTGGTGAGTTTATTTTTGCCGCAGTTAAAAAAAGCGTTATAACTAAAAATCCTTTCAGGCTGCCTGAAACACCCAAGCTAAACGCCCACGCCGCAGGGCGTTTTTTTCTTTGTCCCCCAGTGTTTGCTTATAGAGTACTCTATAAGGGCAGGCTTGACAAAGCCTGCCCGTACGAAAAATTTTTAGCACATTCAATTATTCAGTGCAACAACTCATTTACAAGAAAACTTTTTTACTCACAAATCAATTTGCTCAACCTTTTTATGGAGTATTTTTTATGATTAAAAATGCAAAATTGTTGGCAGTAAGCACTGCCGTTTCTGTGTTGGCTTTAACCGCTTGCGGCGGCGGCGGTGGTGGCGATATTAACAATGGCGTACAAGTGAATGCCCCCACTAAACCTACTGCAAATTTAGAAATTGACGGTAATATTGTGCTTGTCGGTGAGAAATACGGCACAACAACTAAATACAAGAAATCTGATGATGTTGATATTTTGCTGGTTGATGGTAAAAGATTTCTTATCAGTGATTTTAATAATAAAGATAGAAAACCTGGTGTGGATTATGATGCAGATGCCGTATTCACAAATTATTTGGCAACTGGTTCCCAAGGTTCTGTGTCATACGCGTCTTGGGGTAGTTATGTGATTAACCCAAGTGATACTGACTATCCCTTTAACCTGTACAAAGGTTTTGGCGTGTTTTATCAGGGTTATTTAACCCCAGAAGAGTCTATGCCTAAAAGCGGTGTAGTGCATTATCGTAGCGGATTTCAACGCCGAAATGACCCCAGTACACTTTCTTTTATGAACGGTGGTGCAGGAATTTATGACATTAACGAAATTAACAAAGGGAAATATGTTGGGGCTATTCAAGCCGATGTTAATTTAACGGCAGATTTTGGTAAGAAAGAATTGACTGGCACTGTGGGGCATTATTGGGGACATAATGCTGGCACATATAAAGATACAGAAATTTACGCCAAAATTAACGGCAATAAATTTGCTGGTAGTAAAAACAATGTAACTACCGAAGGTAAATTCTTCGGTCCGAATGCGGAAAGTATTGGGGGAACTTTCCACGATAAAAATCAAGGTTTGGTTGGTTCTTTTGCCGCAGATAGAGATTAAATCTCGTATTTTGATAAACCTGCCTTATTCAGGCAGGTTTTTTGTTTTTATTGATAGCAAGCAAGCGTAGGCTGGGCAACTTGTTGCCAACGCGATTTTTCAGGCTGCCTGAAAAGATATTTTTTGTTTCTCACAACGATTTTTTATTATTTTCTCTCACCAAGACACGGAGAACACGGAGAATAATTTTAACTTATTGTATTTATTAGAATTTTTTATATTCTCCGTGTCTCCGTGAGAAATTTAAAAAAACAAATATCTTATCTCGTATCAAATTAAAAATTTAGTCCCATAGGGGCAACAAATGATTTAATTTTCTATAATTTTTTTGTGTTATCAACGCCTTACGGCGTTGCGGTGGGCAAGAATGCCCACCCTACGGCAGGTTTAAATTATTGTTTCCGATTGTAGAAAAATAGAATTTTGCAGGGCTTTATAAAAAACAGTAAAATCACTCTTTTATTCACTTTTCAATTCACAGGAATCAGACACCATGATTAACAAAGTCATTTTGGTCGGCAGATTAGGTCGCGACCCTGAAACGCGTTATATGAGCAACAACGAACCCGTTTGCAACTTTTCACTTGCCACAGACGAAAACTGGAAAGACAAAGACGGCAACCGCCAGCAAAGAACCGAATGGCACAACATTGTGGTGTATCGCAAGTTAGCGGAAATCTGCCAACAATGGCTAAAAAAAGGCAGTTTAGTCTATTTATCGGGCAAAATTTCCAGCCGCAAATACACGGGCAAAGACGGCGTGGAACGCATTGCTTACGACATTGTGTGCGATGATATGAAAATGTTGGGCGGCAAAAATGAAGGCGGAGCAATGAGTGGCTATTCATCATTCCCCGAAGAATCGGCAAGCAAACCCGTCCCCGCCGCCCCCACAGGACAAGCCCCCACAAACAACAATCCCCCGCCTGTGAATGATTTGGGCGATGATGATATTCCGTTTTAACACCTTTTCAGGCTGCCTGAATTATTTTCAGGCAACCTGAAAATCAATTAACCTAAACATTTTTGTTTATATTATAATCGACATGAAACAAAGTGAATTTTTAAAATGGCTACGCTCGCAAGGCGTAGAAATACGAGACGGTGCAAAACATATCAAACTGTTTCTCAATGGAAAACAATCACACCTGCCCCGACACCCAAGTGCTGAATTGAAAACAGGTTTGGTTGAAGGGGTTAAAAAACAATTAGGATTAAAAAAATAAGGAGTAAAAACAATGTTTTATCCAGCAACTTTCACCCCCGACCCTGACGGCGGCTTTGTGGTTACATTTCGCGATATTCCC
Organism: Neisseriaceae bacterium; assembly: GCA_017458185.1. Taxonomy (GTDB): domain Bacteria; phylum Pseudomonadota; class Gammaproteobacteria; order Burkholderiales; family Neisseriaceae; genus RGIG9985. Next base: position 58,278 of record JAFTFY010000031.1, on the reverse strand, counting down.
GAAGCCATCACACAAGGCGATGATAAAACCGAAGCCATTATGATGGCGGAAGATGTATTGCTATCATCAATGGATTTCTACTTTGAAGACCAACGCCCTGTGCCTATGCCGTCCGCACCGCAAGACGGCGAAGTGATGATAGAACTGCCTACCAGCGTGTTTGCCAAAGTGTTGTTATTAAACGAAATGTTGGCACAGAAAGTCAGTAATGCCGAGTTGGCTCGCCGTATGTTGATTAAGCCACAAGAAGTAACGCGTATTGTGAATTTATCGCACACCACAAAAATCGACACCATTGCCGCCGCATTGCGACAGTTGGGCAAAAACTTAAATTTAAGCGTTCAGGCTGCCTGAAAAAGCAATCTCCCTGCGTAAGGAAAATGGGCTTTAAAAATATATAGTCGTTTCAGAGCAAAAGCAGGCAAGGCAACGAGCCGAAGACAGTATAAATAATACGGCAAGGCTATCGTTACGCTGCATGATTTTGCTATGAAACGACTATAACTTTTCAGGCAGCCTAAACTTTAAACCTGTGTCATTGCGAGATTTTTCCACAGGAAAAATCGTGGCAATCCACTTGAAAACCGCAGGTTTTCAAGCAACGCCATTAGGCGTTGTAACGCACTGTTACCTTTACAACAAAGGCAACCTAAATGACTTTTTGCAATGTCGTTAAAAACGCCTACGGCGTTTTGTAAATGACTTTGTCATTTACTGGATTGCCACGATTTTTTCTACGAAAAAATCTCGCAATGACACAAGATTAAATTTAGGCTACCTGAAAACAAACACCACAAAGGGTTTGTATTTATTTTAGAATATGCTAAAATAAATCCGTTCTATTAACATTCACACAATGAAAGGTTTATCACTATGAAACTATACTATATGCCAGGTGCTTGCTCTTTGGCTGACCATATTGCTTTGGAATGGACTGGGGCAAAATATGATGCCGAAGCGGTTGCACGCGAAGCGTTGAAGCAGCCTGAATTTTTGGCGTTGAATCCTATGGGTTCAGTGCCGTGCTTGGTTGATGACGATTTTGTCTTAACGCAAAATGTCGCCATTTTGTTCTATTTGGACGAAAAATTTCCGCAAGCGGCGTTATTGGGCGGTAGCGATAAACAAGTGCGTGCGAATGCGATGCGTTGGTTGGCGTTTTGCAATGCCGATTTGCACGAAGCCTTTGTGCCGATTTTCGCTCCCATGCGTTTTATTGATAACGAAAAAGAACACCCTGCCCTGCAAAATACCGCTCGCGAAAAAATTGTGCGTTTATTAGGCATTGCGAATAACGCCTTGCAAGGTAAACAATACTTGGCAGGCGTAAAAACCGTAGCGGACGCTTATTTATTTGTGATTTTGCGTTGGGCTGTGGGTGTGGGCATTGATTTAAGCCCATTTACCAACTTAACCGCTCTGATGAACACAATGAACCAAGACGCAGGCGTTCAGGCAGCCTTAAAAGCCGAAGGCTTGTAATCGCTGATATGCCTATCGCAAAAAAGGACGAAAATAAATTCGTCCTTTTTTTGCTTTTTAGCAACGAAAAAAAAAGACAACAGGCGTACCATACACCACATAGCAATTTTAAATTGCTTGGGTTTGTCGCCATTTTATAGTCGATTCAGAGCAAAATATACCAAGGCTTCTGAAGCCGCAGACAGTATAAATAATACGGCAAGGCAAACCAACGCTGGTAGATTTTGCTATCAATCGACTATATACAACGAAATGACGACATATTTTGTTATTTCCAATAATGAAGGAACAAAAACATGGCAGTTTCATCTTTTTTTATGCCTGTAACCAACTTAATCGGTTCAGGTGCGTTGAATGACGGTATTACACAAATCGCACGATTGGGTTTCAAAAAAGCCTTAATTGTTACCGATAACTTCTTGGCAACCGCCGAATTTGGTGCTCCGTTAATTGCGAAAAAATTAAAAGAAGCAGGTATTGATTCAGCCACTTTTGGCGGTGCACAACCCAATCCTACCGTAGGTAATGTAAATGCAGGCTTGGCTGAATTAAAAAATTCAGGGGCAGATTTTATTATCTCTTTGGGTGGCGGTTCTTCGCACGATTGTGCCAAAGGTGTCGCATTGGTAGCTTCTAACGGCGGCAAAATCGAAGATTATGAAGGTTTGGATAAATCCAACAAACCGCAAATGACTTTGGTTGCCATTAACACCACCGCAGGTACGGCTTCTGAAATGACTCGTTTCACCATTATTACCGATGAAACCCGTCATGTGAAAATGGCGATTGTTGATAAACATGTAACCCCAACCTTGTCGATTAACGATTCTGACTTAATGGAAGGTATGCCCAAAGGCTTAACCGCCGCCACAGGTATGGACGCATTAACCCACGCCATTGAAGCCTATGTTTCCACGATTGCCACACCAATTACCGATACTTGTGCCGTCAAAGCGATTGAATTGATTGCCAAATATCTGCCGATTGCGGTGGAACAACCCAAAAACAAAGAAGCACGCGAACAAATGGCATACGCACAATTCTTGGCAGGTATGGCGTTTAACAATGCGTCTTTGGGTTATGTGCATGCGATGGCTCACCAGTTGGGCGGTTTCTATGACTTGCCACACGGCGTATGCAATGCCTTGTTATTGCCACATGTGGAAAAATTCAATCAAGGCGATGCCAAAGCCAAAGCACGCTTGGACGAAGTCGGCAAATTATTAGTTGCTAACAATCCTGCATTAGAAAACGGTTGCGTGATTGGTGCGATTAAAAAATTAGCCGATATTGTGGGCATTCCCAAATCATTAGAAGAATTAGGTGTCAAACGCGAAGACTTCGACACTTTGGCAACTAACGCCTTAAAAGATGTCTGCGGTTTAACGAATCCTATTCAGGCAACCAAAGAGCAAATCATCGGCATTTTCGCCGAAGCCTTTGGACCAAGATAATATTTTTGGGATAAAGCAAAAGGACGGTTTTTTATGCCGTCCTTTTTTTAACTGATTGTTTATAAAAAACAAATGGCTAATACAGATAATAAAGCACATACACCTGTAATTGCCGAAGCAAAAACCGCAGTTCCTGCAAAATCATCATTCATTGTGCGTCTTTCTTTTTGGGAAATTAAATAAGCGGTGTGTATTATATAATAATTGAATATCTTGTCAAATAAAAAATCAAATATTTTTCAGGCTGCCTGAACAATAAAAAAGACGGTTTTTTAATACCGTCTTTGATCCATTAAAATATTTAACAAGTTAATAACACAATGATATACGCACATACATAGGCATATGCCATTAAGTCGATATTTTTTGTCGTTACCATAATACAGACGCTAATACCGACAATAATGCTGCAACGCTAATTACGGCAAATTGGACAAAACTTTTTTCAGACATTTTGAAATCCTTAAATTTATTTTTTCCTCAAACTTAAAAAAAGAAACCATTTATGGAAAGTTAGCAGGGGTTATTAAAAAATAACCGCCTGCTTTTTCCAAATGACAATAAGAAAGGATGATAACTTATAAACAACTTATGACTATGGTTTCCCTGTTGTCGCATAATTTCAATATTATTCAAACACTTACCGCGTCCTGCATATTATCTATACTATCGTAGGCAACTATCTGTTTTTATTGAATTTATTTGACAATCTGTAACACAACGCACGACCAAACATAGTGTGGCTTTGCCTTGTGGGCTTACGCCCTATGGTTCGGCAGTAATGTTTATATTACAGTACTGTGCTGTCAAGCACAGTACTCAATCATATATGATTGAGAAAAATTTTGACGCTTCCTACCATTCAAATCAACCTTTCAGGCAGCCTGAAAAAGAGTAAAATAAATGGTTTTATTTTTACGCTTTCAAACAATTATGAAATCTTCTCAATTTTTTATTTCGACCCTAAAAGAAGCCCCTGCGGAAGCGGAGTTGGCAAGTCATCGTTTAATGTTGCGTGCAGGCTTAATTCGCCGTATTGCGTCTGGTTTGTATGCGTGGTTGCCGATGGGCTTGCGTGTGGTGCGTAAGGTGGAAGCCATTGTGCGTGAAGAAATGAACCGTGCAGGGGCGGTGGAATTGTTAATGCCTGTGGTGCAACCTGCGGAATTGTGGCAGGAGTCAGGGCGTTGGGAATTTTATGGCAAGGAGTTGCTGCGTTTGCAAGACCGCCACGACCGCGATTTTTGTTTGGGTCCCACACACGAAGAAATTATTTCCGAAATTGCGCGCAATGAAATTAAAAGTTATCGCCAGTTGCCTGTGAATTTTTATCAAATTCAAACCAAGTTTCGTGATGAAATTCGCCCACGCTTTGGCGTGATGCGTTCGCGTGAATTTGTGATGAAAGACGCTTATTCTTTCCATTTGGATTTTGCGTCTTTACAAGAAACTTATGCAAAAATGTATGACGCTTATTGTAATATTTTCAATCGCTTGGGCTTAAAATTTCGCCCTGTGGCGGCGGATACGGGTTCGATCGGCGGTACAGGCTCGCATGAATTTCAAGTGTTGGCTGAATCAGGCGAAGATGTGATTGCGTATTGCGAAACTTCGGATTATGCGGCAAATATTGAATTAGCCGAAACCCTGCCTTTAACAGGCGAACGAGCCACGCCCGCCCAAGATTTACAAAAAATTGCCACGCCAAATGTGAAAACCATTGATGAACTTGTGGCGTTTTTGAATGTGCCGATTGAAAAAACGCTGAAATCGGTTGTGGTTGAAGGCGAAGACGAACAGCCGATATTGTTGCTGTTGCGTGGCGACCATGAATTAAACGAAGTGAAAGCGGAAAAATTAGCAGGCGTGAAATCGCCCTTATCGTTTGCCAGTGCAGACGCTATTCGCACGGCATTTGGTGCAGACGGCGGCTCTTTGGGTGCTGTGGGTTTTTCAGGCAAGGTTTATGCTGATTATGCTGTGGAAAAAGCCGCCGACTGGATTACAGGGGCAAATGACAACGACTACCACTACACAGGCTTTAATTTTGGACGCGATTGCTCGGAACCCATATTTGTGGATTTACGCAATGTGGTTGAAAATGATGCGTCTCCTGACGGCAAAGGCTCCCTGAAACTCGTGCGTGGCATTGAAGTGGGACATATTTTTCAGTTGCGGCAAAAATATTCGCAAGCCTTAAATGTTGCCGTGTCCGACAAGGACGGACAATTAAGCACTGTGGAAATGGGCTGTTACGGCATAGGCATAACTCGCATTGTCGCCGCTGCGATTGAGCAGAACAATGACGACAAAGGCATTATCTGGACAGACGCTATGGCACCCTTTACAGCAGTGATTGTGCCGATGAATTACCATAAATCGGAAACCGTTAAAGCCGCCGCCGATAAACTATACGCCGACTTAACTCATGCAGGCGTAGAAGTGCTGTTAGACGACCGAGACGAACGCGCAGGCGTGCTTTTGGCAGATTCCGAATTGTTGGGCATTCCGCACCGCATTGTTGTGGGCGACAGGGGCTTAAAAGACGGCGTGGTTGAATACCAAAAACGCAGCAGCGATACGGCAGAAAAAATTGCTTTATCCGAAATTTTGCCACTACTTTCAGGCTGCCTGAAATATCGTAGTTAATTGAAATATATAGTCGGTTCACAGCAAAAACAGGCAAGGCAACGAGCCGAAGACAGTATAAATAATACGGCAAGGCGAAGCAACGCTGCATGATTTTGCTGTGAATCGACTATAAAATTTTCAGGCAGCCTGAAAACTTAATTAAGCAATAGCAATATTTTTTCAGGCAGCCTGAATAACATAACAGGAGTATGAAAATGAACTTTTCAACCGATGAAATTTTGGAATGGAAAAAAATTATTCCTGAATTACAACATTTAAGCGATGAAGAGATAGACAATCGTTTATCTTGTCATCTCACCGAATTAGAATGCGAAAATATTTCCGCATTGCCTGAAAGTATTGCCAAAATAAAGAATTTAGAATATTTAAGTTTAAGTTCTTGCGAAAATATCACTCATTTGCCTGATAGTATGAGTGAATTGGAATATTTAACTTCATTAAATATCGAACACACTTCTGTATTGCCTGATAATATAGATATATTAAAAAATTTAGAATATTTATCTTTTGCTTTTATTCAAAATTTAACCCATTTACCTGATAATATTAGTAAATTAGAAAATTTAATATCATTAGATATGGAATTTGTCGATTTTATTACGCTGCCTGAAACAATCGGACAATTAAAAAATTTAAACGAATTAAGCATAGAAAACAGTTGCATTAGCGAATTGCCTGAAACAATAGGTGCGTTAGAAAATTTAGAATATCTCACCCTATATCAATTAGAACTTGTTACCCTGCCTGAAACTATTGTACAATTAAAAAAATTACGCACTTTGAATTTAATGTTGTGTTCTAACTTAATTAGCATACCAAATTGCGTTACACAATTAAAAAATTTAGAACTTTTGGATTTAGGATATTGTGAAAATTTATCCGCATTGCCAGAAGATATAGGTAATTTAACAAATTTAACAGAATTGAATTTGTATGAATGTCTGCAACTGACCGTTTTACCTGAAAGTATTGGGCAATTAACGAATTTATTGTCGTTAGGCTTAAATGATTGTCAAAATATCATGACCATATTAGAAAAAGTGGGGCAATTTGAAAATTTACAAGAATTAAGTTTGCCAGACGACTTTGATGTGGCAACACTACCTGAAAAAATTAAACAAATCAAAGGATTAAAAATTATTTGATGATTTTAAATAAATTGCTTTCAGGCTACCTGAAACGATTTAATCAACAAGGAAAAAACATGAACAACATTCAACAAGCACGCCTATTAGGGCAGCAAATTTGGTTAGACAGCCTTTCTCGTTCGATGATTATCAAGGGCGAGTTAAATAACAAAATTCGTCAAGGCGTATCGGGCGTTACCACGAACCCTGCGATTTTTTTAGCGGCGATTAAAAATGACGAACTGTATCAACAACAAATGCGTGCGTTAAAAGCCGATGGCAAAACCGCCCACGAAATTTACGAAACCATGGCGTGTGCCGATGTTCAGGCTGCCTGCGATATATTTTTAACGGAATATCAATACAGTAACGGCAATGCAGGGTTTGTGAGCATTGAAGTCAATCCCGCTTTGGCAAACGACACTGACGGCACGGTGTTTGAAGCACGGCGTTTGCTGCAAAAAATCAATCGCCCAAATGTGATGATTAAAATCCCTGCCACAGAAGCAGGCATTAAGGCGGTAGAACGCTTGGCAGACGAATGTAATATCAATACCACGCTGATTTTTGACGCTGATACCGTGAAAAAAATCGAACAAGCCTTTTACCAAGGCAATCCGCCTGCGAACGGACGCATTGTTGCCAGCGTATTTTTGTCTCGCATAGACACGGCGATTGACGACAAACTGCCTGCCTATTTACAAGGCAAAACAGCGGTTGCAATGGCACAAGCCTTATACAATGAAATGAAAGACCACACCCCGCCTGCCGCATTGATTGAAGCGTGGCAAAACGCCGATAATCACGAAGACGAAGAAGAAGACACATGCTGTGGCGGCTGTGGCTGTGGTTCTCATCATCATCATCACCACGATGAAAAACACGAGTGTTGCGGTGCTCATCATCATCACGAAGAAAAACACGAATGTTGCGGAAATTGCGATGAGTGCGATAACTGCCATGGCGATGACGAGCCTGTTAAAATCCGCCCACAATATCGCGAAGACTGCCCATTATTGACGCTATTATGGGCATCAACCGCCACGAAAAACCCTGCTTATTCCGATACGCTGTATATCGACAACTTAATCGGCAAAAACACCGTCAATACGCTGCCTGAAAAAGCCATGAACGCCTTTTTAGAACACGGCAAAGTTGAATTGATGAATACAGATAACGCCGAAAATATTTTGCAAGAAGTAGCACAGTACGCTGACTTGTCTGCCGTTGCACAGGACTTACAAATCAAAGGCTTACAACAGTTTCAGGCAGCCTTTGATGAAATTTTGGCGTTTATTGAAGGGTTTGAATAATTGTTTGCACAAACCCAAAAAACCGCCATTTCGGCGGTTTTTTTTTGCTTTCAGGCTGCCTGAATTATTCTTTGTTTTCAGGTTCAGGCGTATTTTCGCCGTCATCTTTACCCATTATTTTTTTCGCTTCTTCCACACCTTTGGAAACGCCTTTATTGATTTGTTTCACGGCACGCCCTGCGGTGTCGCCCACGCTTTTTACGCCACTATCAATCAGGTTTTTCAGGGCTTCGGAGTCGTCTTTGGCAAATTTCGCCGCCTGCATATCAAATTTTTCGTCATCGGTGTTGAAATAATCAACGGTATCAAACGACAATTTGCCCGCAATCAAAACCGCTGGGAATGCACTGCGATAAGCGTTGTAATGTTTCACACGCTTATTGTAACTTTCTCGTTTATCCAAAATATCGTTTTCAGCAGTTTCTAATTGATCCATCAATTTTTGATAGGTTTCATTGGCACGCAATTCAGGAAAGTCTTGGGCTAAATAACGCATTTGTTTCATATCGCCTTGCTTTTGTGCCACTTGTAATTGCATTAACTGCTCGTGTTCCATATATTTTGAAGCAATATCAATCATTTGCCCATTCAGTTGTTCTCGTTTTTTGAGTGTCGCTTGCAAATTAGCATAGCCCTCACGAATTTCTTGCATTAAGGCTTGCAAACTATTGTAAGTTTTAATAATCCAAATGGCGATAATCACGCCAATAATCAAAAGTAAAAAAATAAAACCGACCATTTTTTTCTCCTAATTTTGACCAGCAATCAATTCTTCCACTGCGGCAATATCGGTTAATGCCGCACAGGGCAAGTTTTTGTCGGTGCGTTTCACCAAACCTGCCAGAACTTTACCTGGTGCACATTCTGCGGATTGCGTGATGCCGTCTGCCACGACTTTACGCACGGTTTCTGTCCAACGCACAGGCGAATATAACTGGCGTGCCAAAGCGTCTTTGATTTTATCTAAATCGTTGTAAGCACACACATCGGCGTTGTGAATCACGGGAATTTCAGGCAGCCTGAAAGCCACATTTTCAAAGGCTTGTACTAATTTTTCTGCCGCAGGCTTCATTAAAGCACAATGAGACGGCACGGACACAGGCAACAGCAAAGCCCGTTTTGCTCCTTTGTTTTTGGCGATTTCCATAGCACGATTAACCGCCGCCGTGTCGCCCGCAATCACCACTTGTCCAACTGAATTAAAATTCACCGCTTCAACCACTTCGCCTTGCCCTGCTTCTTCACACAAAGCCACAACAACATTGTCTTCCAAACCTAACACAGCCGCCATTGCTCCTTTGCCTTGTGGCACAGCGGTTTGCATTAGCGTGGCTCTTTGTCGCACTAATTTCACCGCGTCCGCAAAATTCAGGCTGCCTGCAACGGTTAAGGCGGTATATTCGCCCAAACTATGCCCTGCCAAAACAGACGGCGTTTTGCCGCCACGAGCCTGATACACACGCCACACCGCAAAACCTGCGGCAAGCATAATCGGCTGGGTGTTTTCGGTTTGGTTAATTAAATCGGCGGATTCAGCATGAATCATCGCCCATAAATCTTGATTTAAAGCGTCAGACGCTTCATCAAAAGTTTGTTTCACAACGGCTCCACCCGCAAAACCTGCCATCATCTGCAAACTCTGCGAACCTTGTCCAGGGAAGAAAAATGCGGTTTTCATTTCGTTTCTCGTTTTTTAAAATTCAAAGGGGGTATTATAAATGGGAATGTAAGCGAGTGCTTTATTTTGTTTCAGGCAGCCTTTCAATCACCCTATTCTATTCATCTCGTCCCACTCTTTATTTAAGCGTTTCAACGACACAGGATACGGTGTTTTGAGTTCCTGTGCAAATAAAGACACTCTTAACTCTTGGATTTTCCAGAAAAATGTTTTCAGGCTGCCTGAAATGGGTTGATTGTTTTTTTGTAACTCATTGATTTTATTTTGCCATTTTTCGTATAAGGCTTGAATATCGGCTTCTCGTGCGGTGTCGCGGGCGGGGTTGTTGCTGTATTTATCCATTCTTGCCGTCATGGCTTTAATGTAAATCGGCATGCGAACCCATTGTTCATACGGCGTTTGCGTGATGAAATTGTCGTGCAACAGGCTTTGGCATTGTGTTTTTAGCACGCCGCACAGGGGGTGTTTGCCGCTGCTGATGTTGCCTTGCAATTCGGCGTAAGCGGTCGCTGTGGCAAGTAAATGCTCGTTTATCGCAACTTTTACCGCTCCTATGCGACTTCTGGCTTTTTTAATTTGTTCTTTAAATGTTTTTTCGTCTCGTGGCAAGGCGTCTTCGCCGATAAAAGCCCGATTGCACACGGCTTGCACGATTTGTTCTTTCAGAAAATCGCTTGGTATGTGTTTGAATATTAAGGCGATTTTTGTAAAATCGTGAATGCCTTTTTGCAAATCTTTGATTTGTTCTTTCATTTGTAATTTCATCAGGGCAATCACGCCTTGACGGTGTTCGTATTCGGCTAATTCGGGCGTATCGAAAATCCGCAAGCCGATTTTGCCGTCTTTGTCTAATTTCAAGGCAGGATAGCCCACTAACTGCCGTTTTCCGCGTGCAAATTTAATGTTTTCAGGCAGCCTGCCTATGTTCCAAGAAGTTAAATTATCTTGTTCAAATTCGTTTGAACTATCACGAAATGCGGCGGTTGCGGCGTTGCCAAGTTGTTGTTTTAATTGATTTATATCTCGCCCTATGGCAAGTTCTTGCTGTCCATCATCAATCACTTTGATATTGAAATAAGCATATTCAGGCAGCCTGAAAGCCTGCCATTCGTCTATATTGATTTCGTCTAACAGCCGCATATCGCCTGCGGTTTTGGCGATGAATTTGGCTAATTGTGGAATAATTTTTTCTGAATAATCAATATCTTGCGATAAAAATTCGGTAATAAACTGCGGCACAGGCACGCACAGGCGGCGAATTTGCTTGGGCAGAGCCTTAATTATGAGCGTGAGTTTTTCGCGAATCATACCTGCCACAAGCCATTCCAAGCGGTTGGCATTCATGCGATTTAAGACCGACAGCGGAATGTCAATCGTGGCACCGTCCATAGGGTGATTCGGCTCGAAACGGTAAGAGAGTTTAAACTTACCGTCAGGCGTGGTGAGATATTCTGGAAACTGCTCATCAATGGCGTGTTTTTGGGCGTTTTGAAGTAGCGTTTCTTTGTCTAAAAACAAGAGGTTAGGATTTTCCTGTTCGGCTTGATTTCGCCAAATTTCAAATGATGATAAATCGACAATGGGAATGGGGTTTGGATTTTTCAGGCTGCCTGAAAAGTTTTGCGGCACATACTCATACGGAATTCTTTCATCATAAAACGCAAACAGGCTTTCTTCGTCTGTGCTTATATCGGTTTTGCGGGTTTTGTGTTCGATTGCTTCAATTTCCTGTAACACCTTGTTATTATGGCGAAAAAAGGCTGCCTGAATATTACATTCACGATGAACCAAGCATTCACGGATAAAAATTTCACGACTTGCCACAGGATCAATTCTGCCGTATGACACAGGACGGCGTGGCAAAAGCGTTAAGCCAAACAGCGTAACCCGTTCTTGGGCAATGACTTCGCCCCTTTTTCGCTCCCAGTGCGGTTCAAAATAATGGTATCGCACCAAATGCGGCATTTCTTGTTCCACCCATTCGGGTTCAATTTTGGCGTTATCTCGTGCGTAAATCCTTGATGTTTCAGTTAATTCCGCCGCAATCAGCCATTTGGCATTGCCCTTAAATAAGGCGGACGCAGGAAAAATATAAAAATGCGTGCCACGAGACGATAAATAATCATTGCCGTCAGGCGATTTCAAGCCGATATTCGCCGTTAAACCTGTGAGCAAACTGCGGTGTATGGCTTCGTATGTGGCTTGTTTGCGTCCCTTATTGATTTGTCGGCGTTGTTTTTTATCTAACGCCTTTTGCTTAAATTGTGCCGATAAATCAGCATTTTTATTATGAATATCAATCTGTTGTACTTTATTCTGCACAACACTTTCAGGCTGCCTGAAACAATCTTCTTCTTTGGCTAAATTCAATTCAACAACCGTTTGTGCAAGTTGTTTGTGCAAATCTCGCCACTCTCGCATTCTTAAATACGACAAAAAATATTGACGACACCACGCTAATAACTGCCGATTAGACAAGCCCTTTTCTCGTTCTTTTTGAAAAGAATCCCAAATATTCAAATACACCAAAAAGTCCGAATTTTTGTCATAAAAGCGTTCTCGTGCCTTGTCTGCCAAGTCTTTACAATCGACAGGGCGTTCGCGTGGGTCGGGAATGGACAACGCTGCCACAATCACCAAAACTTCCGCCAAAGCATGGTGTTTGACCGCCGCCAGCAACATGCGTGCAATTTTGGGGTCTATCGGCAACTTCGCCATATTTTTGCCGATGGCGGTTATTTGCCGTTGATGGTCCATTGCCCCCAACTCCTGCAACAGTTGATAACCGTCATTGATATAGCGATTATCAGGCTTTTCGATAAACGGAAAAGCGTCAATATCGCCTAATTTCAAGGCAGACATTCGCAGCAGCACAGACGCTAAATTCGACCGCAAAATTTCAGGGTCGGTATATTCAGAACGCTGCCTGAAATCATCTTCATCAAACAAACGAATGCAAATGCCCGCCGCAAGGCGACCGCACCGCCCTGCTCTTTGCTTTGCCGCCGCTTGCGAAATTTTTTCAATCTGCAACTCTTCCACTTTTTTGCGTGGCGAATAGCGTTTGACGCGAGCCAGCCCCGTGTCAATCACAAAATGAATATTCGGCACAGTGAGCGAAGTTTCTGCCACATTAGTCGCCAAAATAATGCGTCTATTTTCACCATTTGGGCGAAAAATTTTCTGCTGTTCTGCGTTCGACAATCGTGCAAACAACGGCAAAATCTCGTCATTTGCGTGCAATTTGCGTAAAAAATCCGCCGTTTCACGAATTTCCCGCTCACCTGGCAAAAATACCAAAATATCGCCAGAAGTCGGCAATTCATCAATCGCATTCGCAATCGCTTCGGGCATTTCGATTTCCACTTCATCATCGTCTAATTGAAAAGGACGATAGTGAATTTCCACAGGAAAAGTTCTGCCCGAAACTTCCAAAACAGGAGCATTATCAAAGTGTTGCGAAAAGCGATTAGCGTCAATCGTGGCAGAAGTAATGATGATTTTTAAATCAGGACGGCGTGGCAAAAGATTTTTCAGGTAGCCTAATAAAAAGTCAATATTCAGCGAGCGTTCGTGGGCTTCGTCAATAATAATCGTGTCGTAAGCGGTTAAAAAACGGTCTCTTTGAGTTTCTGCCAACAAAATGCCGTCCGTCATCAGTTTAATCAAAGTGTGCGGCGTGGTGTTGTCGGTAAAACGCATTTTGCAGGCGATTTTATCGCCCATTTTTTCACCTAATTCATCAGCAATACGATGTGCAACCGACATCGCCGCCAAACGGCGTGGCTGCGTATGCCCAATCAACCCCGCCGCCCCACGATTTAGTGCCAAACAAATCTGCGGCAACTGCGTGGTTTTACCCGAACCCGTCTCCCCACACACAATCACCACTTGATTGTTTTCAATCGCATTTTTAATGGCGTCAAGCGATTGAAAAACAGGCAAATCCTGATTAAATTGCGGTTTAGGCAAAGCATTTTTGCGTTGCAAATACTGATTGTGCGATTTTTGATATTTCTTTTCAATTTGACGCACACCGCCAAACTTTTCAGGCTGCCTGAACGCCTTTTGCAAGAAAAAACGGTCTTTGCAAAGAACTTGGTCAAGATTAAAAGAAAATGGCGGTTTATTCATATCAATCAAAAGCGTTCAGGCTGCCTGAAAATGGAAAAAATGGAATTGTATCATTCATTGCACAATGCAAAAACATTTCAGGCAGCCTGAAACTAAATCAAAAACTCCGTGTTCTCCGCGTTCTCCGTGAGAGATTAAAACTTTATTTTTTAATGAGACAAAATTATTTAATCTCTCACGGAGAACACGAAGAACACGGAGTGTTAAATCGTTTTCAGGCTGCCTGAAAAGCCATACAAAACCCACAACCGTCATTACAAGCCTTGTCGTAAGACAAGGCGTAGTAATCTTTACACGCACAGAAAACGGCAATTCAAAAACATTTCAGGCAGCCTGAAAGCCTACGCCTAACGGCGTTTGTCATCAATGTTTGCTTATAGAGTACTCTATAAGGGCGTGCTTGCTTGACAAGCACGCCCGTACAAAATTTTGCTACCGTTACAATTTTTTGTGATGCGTTGCAATCAATTTTCAACTTGCAAACAAAAGGATATGGAAAATGTTTTCTCAAAAAATCATCAAAAAGTGCTCATCAGTTGCAATTTTTCGTTCAATGTTTATTGCTCTGCTTATCGGAATAGCAAGTAGTGGTTATGGGTGCAGTGATACAGAATATTTGACCCAAATAGGAAAAGAATACGAAAAACTACTCGAAAAACTAGATACAACATCATCTTCATTAAGCAAAATGCATACACTATCTAATTTTGCAAGAAATGTATCTAACATAAGCAGTCATTGTGAAAATAATTCCAAATTTTATGACTCCAAACGAAAAATGCGAACAATAAAAACATATGCAGATTCATTAGAAAAAAACACCGACAATCGTATAAAAATAACTAATAGGACACTAGAAAGAACTATGAATGGGATGAAGAAAGATAGCAGTACAGAAGAACTATTTTTTGGATTACTCCTGAATGTAGCTGATAGTGACACAATAGATACAATAGACAAAAACATAGCACATGACATTGATAGGATAACCAATGAGTTAAAGAATTGGTAATTACTAAAATCATTATTTTTCAGTAGGAACAAATTCAGTAAGCATAGCGAGAGCAAATTGTTGCTCTCGCTTTTTTATTTATTTTCAGGCTAACTGAAAAACAAAAAAGGCGTTTTCAAAACGCCTTTTTTCATTAAAAAAACAATCTATTACACTTTTGCCGCAGCGGCGACTTCGGCGGCGTAATCGACTACTTTTTTCTCAATACCTTCTCCCACTTGGAATACGGTAAAGGCTTTAACCGTGGTGTTGTTGGCTTTTAACAGTTGTGCCACAGTTTGCTCGGGGTTTTTAACAAATTGTTGGCCTAACAAGGTTACTTCTGCCAAATATTTTTTCACACGACCTTCAACCATTTTGGCGATAATGTCCGCAGGTTTGCCTGATTGTGCGGCTTGTTCTTCGTAAATATGGCGTTCTTTGGCAACCAATGCAGGATCAACTTGTTCTACTGAAACGCATTGCGGACGAGATGCCGCAATGTGCATGGCTACATCGCGTGCGGTTGCTTCATCGCCTGCGTATTCTACCATTACGCCGATTTTAGAACCGTGCATATAAACGGTCAGGCTGTCGGCAGTTTCATAGCGTTGAAAACGGCGAACCGACATATTTTCGCCCAATTTGGCAATCACGGCTTTGCGCACTTCTTCTACGGTTTCGCCTGACGCAGTTTTCACGGCGTTCAAAGCGTCCAAATCCGCAGGGTTGCCTGAAACAACGGCTTCTGCGGCGGCTTTGGCAAAGCCCAAAAAGCCCGCATCTTTGGCAACGAAGTCGGTTTCGCAATTCACTTCAACCAACGCACCTTTGTTGCCGTCTAAAATATGAGCAATCACGCCTTCGGCTGCGGTTCTGCCTGCCAATTTGCTGGCTTTTGCACCTGATTTAATGCGTAAAATTTCTTCGGCTTTTTCAACATTGCCGTCTGCTTCAACCAAGGCTTTTTTACATTCCATCATGCCCAAACCTGTTGCCGCACGCAGATCGGCAACCATTCTTGCGGTAATTTCTGCCATTTTTTTATCCTTAAAATCTGTTTAATCTATTTTGAAAAAAGGGCGATTGTCGCCCTTTCACCTATTCACAACTGCATTATGCTTTTTCAGCGTTATTCACAGTCTCTTGCAACGATTGTGCTTTACCTTCCAAAATCGCATCAGCCATAGCACGGCAGTATAAGCGAATGGCTTTGGACGAATCGTCATTGCCTGGAATAACATATTTCACGCCGTCAGGGCTGTTGTTTGAATCGACAATCGCAATCACAGGAATGCCTAATTTTGCGGCTTCGATAATCGCACCTTTTTGGTAGCCTGTGTCGATGACGAAAATTGCGTCAGGCAAGCCACGCATTTTTTCAATGCCGCCCAATGAGCGTTCCAGTTTTTCCACTTCGCGTTGCAAATCTAATTGTTCTTTTTTATTCAAACCGTTAGCGTCAGCGTTTTCCAACGACTGGCGTTTTTCTTCCAAGCGTTTGATGGATTGTTTCACGGTTTTATAGTTGGTGAGCATACCGCCCAACCAGCGTTGATCCACAAATGGAGCACCTGCACGAAGAGCTTCTTCACGCACAATTTCGCGTGCTTGGCGTTTGGTGCCAACAAACAACACTGTGCCTTTATTTGCAGCCAAACGGCGAACTACATCTTGTGCGTCGTTTAACATCGGCAATGTTTTTTCCAAGTTGATAATGTGGATTTTGTTGCGAGAACCAAAAATGTACTCTTCCATTTTTGGGTTCCAATAACGGGTCTGATGACCAAAATGTACGCCTGCTTCAAGCATTTGACGCATGGTAACTTGTGCCATAAAATTTCCTTAAAGTTGAAAGGGTTAAGCCTAACGCAACACGAAAGAATTTCTAAAAAGAAACACCCTTTCAGCGTGTGCGTGGGCGTTAAGTTAAAAACAATCTTTCCCAAAAATCTTCGGGAAAGACCGCCATTTTAAAAGATATTTAAGTAAAAATCAAGGGTTTTTGTAGCAATTTAAGCATTTCAGACAGCCTGAAACTTCTTATTGTTTAAACCCTTCTCACTTCCGACACGCCTTGTATATCCGCCAAAGACGACAAGAGTTTGGGTAATTCTTCACCTTGTCGTAATTCAGCGGTGAATTTCATTGTGGCGGTGTGGTCGCGTGTGAGTGTATTCACGCCGATGACATTGATTTTGTTTTTGGCAAATGCGTCTGATACATCGCGTAACAAGCCGCCCCTGTCGTGGGCGATGATTTCTATGTCAATCGGGAAGACATTTTGCGAGAAACCTTGTAAAGACCATTGTGCATTCAGCGTTTTTTCGGGGCTTCGTTCGGCTAATTTGGCAAATGCAGGACAGTTTTTGCGGTGAATGGAAACGCCACGCCCGCTGGTTACAAAGCCCACAATTTCATCAGGCGGTGCGGGTTTGCAGCATTTGGCAAGCACGGTGAGCAAACCGCTTTCGCCGTTGAGTAATATGCCGTTTTTGTCGTTCTTTTTGGCTTTGCTGATTTTTAAAACTTCGGCGGCGTTTGCCACTGGCGGGTTTGGTTCTTCTTTGGCTGAAAATTCGTTTAAGGCTTTTTCGACCGCACGCACGGATATATCGCCCTGCCCTAATGCTAAATGAAATTCATCGGCTTTGGAAAAACCGCAATGTTCAATCAGTTTTTGTACATTTGGCTGATACGGCAGGCGAGACAATAGTTTATCGAATAAATTTTTGCCATTTTCTCGCACAGAATCAAGGGTTTGCGAGCGAATATAGGCTTTGATTTTGCTCACCGCTTTACTGCTTTTCACCCAGCCATTGTGCAACCAGTCAGGCGATGGATTGCCTGTTTTGGCAGCGATAATTTCTACCCGTTGTCCGTTTTCTAATGGCGTGGATAAAGGCACCATTTGCCCATTGACTTTTGCTCCACGACAGCGATTGCCTAAATCGGAATGTAAGCCGTAGGCAAAGTCAATCGGCGTAGAACCCTCGGGCAGTGATAAAACTCGCCCTTGCGGGGTTAAAACATAAATGGTGTCGCTAAATAATTCGGTTTGAAAAGCGGCTGCCAAGTTGGCTTTGTCGCTCGTTGCCATATTTTCACGCCAGTCAAGCAACTGACGCAACCACGCAATTTTTTGTTCATACGCCGCATCGCCTTGTCCGCCCTCTTTATAACGCCAGTGTGCCGCCACACCAAATTCGGCGTATTCGTGCATTTCAAAAGTGCGAATTTGAATTTCCACGCCTTTATTTTCAGGACCGACAACAACGGTGTGCAAACTGCGATAATCGTTGGCTTTGGGGTGCGAAATATAATCGTCAAACTCGCCTGAAATCGGCTGCCACAGGCTATGCACAATGCCTAATGTGGTGTAGCAATCAGCAACCGTTTCCACCAAAACACGCACCGCACGAATATCGTATAAACCCGAAAACGGCAGGTGTTTTTTTTGCATTTTGCGATAAATGGAATAAATGTGTTTCGGTCGTCCTGCCACTTCGCATTTCATACCTAATTGATTTAATTCGGCTTTCAGGCTGCCTGAAAACTGTTCGATATACGATAAGCGTTCATCACGATTGCCGTCTAACGCTTCGGCAATTTCACGATATGCCTCTGGGTGCTGATAGCGAAAGCCCAAATCTTCCAACTGCCATTTTAACTGCCACACGCCCAAGCGGTTGGCAAGCGGTGCAAAAATATCCATAGTTTCTTTGGCAATCGAGCGTTTTTGTGGGCTATCTGGCACACGCCCTAAATATTGCATGGTGCGGGTGCGTTGTGCGAGTTTAATCAGCACCACACGAATATCAGAAACCATTGCCAGCAACATTTTCCGCATGGTTTCCGCTTGGCGATTGCGTTCGTCAGGCGTTGCCAGCGAATCCACCTTGGCAAATTCGGTGAGTTTAGAAACTTGGTCTATGCCCTCGACCAACTTAACAACTTGTTTTCCTGCGATTTTTTCTAATTTAATTTTCCACTCTGGCACAAATGCAGGGAAAACGGAAGCCAGCGTGGCGATGACTGCGTCAGGCAATAAATCCAACTCTTCTACCATTTCCGCCGTGCGTAATAAATGGCGGAACAAAGGCTCGCCCACAGGAGTTTCGTCTTTATCGGTAAGCGTATTTTTTAATAAAGTCAAAACGCTAAAAAACACCTTTTTATCGTTTTCAGGCAGCCTGCGAGCGTAATCGGTAACCCACTCTTCGGGCGTATCAGACGCTGTCCAGTCAAAATGCTGACGAAGTTCTTCACTCATTTTTATTTTCTCCTTGATTATCTTTCAGGCTGCCTGAAAGCAAATGGGTTGTGTCGTCATCGTCCATTAAAATGCGATGACCCGGCCCTTCCAAATCATCAAACTGCCCGCTTTTAGACGACCACCACAGAGCCACGCCGATTAACAGCACCAAAACAATGCTAATCGGAATTAAAATATAAATGCTTTCCATTTATAATGCTCCTGTTAAGTCGTTCAAAATATAAGAAAAATTTTTATAAGTTAAATAACCGTTGTGCAATTTGGCGTGGCATTTATCGTTAAAAATATCAATTTTTTCTCCTTTAACCTGCCACGATAATGTGCCGTCCGACAAATCCTGCAACGCCACAAATTCAGGCAAATTTTGACTATCTTCGTCCGTAGTTTGGGCTTTAATCATCATCTGCCCATGCAGATTGTCATCAGACGACATAGCCACAAAACCCAAATGCACACCATGCAAGGTATTGATTGCAAACGATTGAACACTCATTTTTCAGGCTGCCTGAACAGTAAAATCAGGCGTTATTTTACTATAAGGAATAAAAATTGAAACTTGTTTTAGGCTGGCTGAAACTTTTGCCGTCATTGCGAGCCAGTAGTGGTTGTTAGCAATTTATTGCTTACAACCACACTGTTGCGAGACTGCCAAAGGCAGGCGTGGCAAGCCCATTACTCTGCATAGGCGTAGTAATCTCGCACGCACGGAAAACGACAATGCAAAAACCCTTGTAGGGTGGGCTTCCCAGCCCACCAGCAAACCGCAAGGTTTGCATAACACGAAAGACTTAATCAACGCCTATCGGCGTTGTGGTGGGCTGGGAAGCCCACCCTACGGCGGTACTGTTAATTTTTCAGGCAGCCTGAAATCCTACGCCAAACACCCACGCCGCAGGGCGTTTTTTGTCTTTTACTATCTCTGTAATAGTGCTATCATAAGGCACTTTTAACAAAGCCTGCCCTGTATAAAATGAACAAAAATCTAAAAAAGAAACTAAAAGAAAAAGCCAAAACACAACAGGTCTTGAATAATCCTGTGTCGAATAACAGTCATTCTCATTTATTAGAAAATGATAATCAGCAATTTCATGTACAAAAACAACAACAAATGTTTCAATTACCAAAACAAGAAATTGTTAGTTCTAAAAGAATGTTAAAATATAAAACTTCAACTTCTGCTGCATTAAATTCTTTGCTGAATAATATGCATACAGGTAATATGGTTACCCATGAAAATTATAATATAATCAAAAAAAATGGAATTGATTGCTTTTATCACTTTACTGATATTAGCAATTTACCTAATATTCTCAAAAAAGGATTATATTCAAGAAAATATCTTGAAGATAATGGAGAACAAGTAAAATATAATGGAAATACTAAAAGTCGTTCTTATGATGAAGGATATGGTACATTAAATGATGTACATTTAAGTTTTTGTCCATATTATCTTCCTATGGCTTATCATATAGAAAAAAATGGTAATAAACTTGTATGGATAAAAATAAGCATAGATATAGTTAAAGATGAAAGATTAAAAATTCGATATTCGGACATAAATGTTGCTTCTTTATATGCTATTATTAAAGACAATGTAGAACACATTGATTTTAACGCAGTAAAACTAAAACAATGTAGGAGAGAGAGTTCAGAATTTTATAAACGACAAGCAGAAATTTTAGTTGAAAAACATATTCCATTAGAATATATAGAATGTATTATTATGAGTAATAAATATTTAAATAGATACTCACTATTAACAGAAACAATACCAGTTAGAAATAACATTTCTGTCAATAATGATGATTATATCCCCTTTTAACATAAAATTTGGAGTTATTAAATGAATACCCAAACAACTAAAAATGCTACAAGATATTGTTTTTATCTTGATAAAAATCTGAATGTAATGAAAAAAGAAATCACTTTTCATTGGTTTAGTGGATTTTCCAAAGAACAAAAAAACAGGAGTATCCATAGTTTTTTAGATACTACTGCTCAACAATTTAATATAGACAGAAGTAAAATATTAGAAATTTGCAAATTATCTCCAAACAGTTTAGGGCAACAATTAAGTGCTTTTAATTTATTATTAACTTTGAAAAATAATCAAAACCAAGCAATCACTGCAAATGTGGAACGATTTTTTCAAGGTGCAAAAGTATTTGGAAAAAAAGATGATATTTTTTCAGATAAAATTGGAGCATTTGAAGAAATTATTATCGATAAATCACTACACCCAAAACGATACCAGCCACTTGCTAATGTTTTGAATGAAGTAAAAAATGGAAAATTGCAAATGATTGCTTTTCAGTTATTTGGTCAAGATTATCCATTAAATCCTAAAAATTTTTTTTATGATTATTTATATATCACTGCCTTAATTCAAAATAAAAAATTATCTGAACAATTATTGGCATATGAATATTTTAGTGATATTGAATTTAACCCTAAAAAAGCTATAAACTGTCAAGCAAGAAGTGCAGCAATTTATGTTTCTATGCACAAAAAAGGTATTGTGCAAGATTTTATCGAACAAGATAATGACGGGCGAGAAAAATTAAATAAAGAAAAATTTTTGCAAGAATATCAAAACTCAATATTTATTGAAAGATAAATTAAAATGAAAAACATTTTAAAATATATTATTAAATAATTATTTTTTCAAGATAGCAAGCGTATGGGTGCAACTTGCCCACCACGCGTTTTTATTTCGGTTTTCAGGCTGCCTGAAAAATATATTCTGTCATTATATTATGTTTTGCCATTATGGTGGGTTAGGAAACCCACCCTACGACCAAGCCTACGGCTTGGCGGTGGGTTGGAAACCCACCCTACAATCTTTTTTGCATTGCCGTTTTTCGGATAGGCTACCCGATTAAATCGTCTTACGCCGATTTAATCGGAGATTGCTTCGCATTGAACTTCGTTCAATACTCGCAATGACGAAATGGGCTGCCTGAAACTGCGTAGGGCGATAAAAATCAAACCGTCCAGTCTTCCACTGGCAAGGTTTCCACTTGCAAAAAGGCTTGGTCATTCGTAACCAAAATACAATGATTTGCCACAGCAGACGCTGCAATCAGCATATCCATCGGCGATAAATTTTTGCCTTGTTTTTCTATTGTGGCACGCAACTGGGCGTAAATATCGGCGGTTTGTTGATTAAATGGCACAATGCGGATTTTTTTCGCCAAACTATCCGCAGATTTTTGCAGTTTAACCGAATCCTTTTTACAAATGCCATACTTAATTTCCGCCCACGCAATCGATGATATACAAATATGTTCAAAACTTTTCGCTCGCAAGCGTTGCATAAAAGCAACATTCCCATTCATTATTGCCGAAATGGCATTCGTATCTAACATATACATTTTTAATCCTTTCAAAAATTAAAAATTTTGCATTTCTACTCTATATAATGTAACTTTTTCTCAAAAGTGAAAAAATATTTAATAACTTATTGATTTTATTGTGAAAATAATTTTTATATTTTATAATACCTTGTTTTTGTTGATTTTTATTTTATTTATAAATCAATAATTTAAAAGAAAAAACTGCCTTTTCAGGCGGTTTGAAAGAATGAAAAGGCGGTTACATATTGATGGCGAAAATTGTGCGTTAATCCTATTCATCTTTTGCGTCATCAGCCATTTCGCCCCAGTCGGTTTCCAAAATGGGGTTGGGTTTCCACACATTTTCGCGTGGCGGCAGTTCAAATGTTTCGCCACTTTCCTGTGCTTCGCGAAATAGAGCAAACAACTCGTCCCATTCGCTTTCGTTGTTTTGTTGTTGCGTTTTCTTTCTATTCGCCAACATATCCACAATCGCTTTACGCACCAGCCAACTTTTTGAGCGGTCAAGTTCTTTGGCATAAGTTTCTAATTCCCAAAATACGCTTTCGGGAATTTGAGCCGTAACCATTTTCAATGTCGCAGCCATATGGCACCTCTTTCTCGATAAATAACCAGTAAGGGTATATTTTATTATAAAACTTATTAACTATTATTAAAAAATAATGAGCATAAATTTTTCAGGCAGCCTGAACGCAAATTGATAAAATAAACCCTTATTTTCTATTCGAGTACAGCAAATGAACCCCTTAATTTCAGAAATCAGCACGCAAAAAAGCGACCCCAAAATCATTGTTGCATTAGATTTTCCAGATGAAAAACAAACACTTAACTTTGTGCGACAAGTGTCGCCAGCGTTGTGTCGCTTAAAAATCGGCAAAGAACTTTTTACTGCCACAGGGGCGGGTTTGCTTGAAAAATTGATGACGCAAGGCTTTGAAATATTTTTAGATTTAAAATTTCACGACATACCCAACACGGTTGCGGCTGCCTGTCGTTCGGCGGCGGAATTAGGCGTGTGGCTTGTGGATATGCACGCATTAGGCGGCAAGCGAATGATGGAAGCAGCGGCAAACGCCATTGCCCACTACACGCACCGCCCCAAACTAATTGCGGTAACCGTTTTAACCAGTATGACGGCGGACGATTTGGCAGAAGTGGGCATTACCACGCCTGTGGAACAACAAGTTTTGCGATTAGCCACACTTGCCCAAAACAGCGGCATAGACGGCGTGGTGTGTTCCGCCCAAGAAGCCGCCTTATTGCGACAACAATTAGGGCAAGATTTTTGGTTAGTAACACCAGGCATTCGCCCAGCCACAGCCACAACAGACGACCAACGCCGCACCATGACACCGACAGAAGCCATAAATGCAGGCAGTTCGTATTTGGTGATTGGCAGACCGATTACCCAAGCCAAAAATCCATTGCAGGCGTTAATGGATATAAACAACAGTATTCAGGCTGCCTGAAACATAGTCAAAATAATTCAAAAGTAGAAAAGGCGTAACGCCTACGACAGTATAAATAATACGGCAAGGCGAAAGAACGCATTATGGTTTTGAAGTATTTTGACTATTAAAAACCGCTTGATTATCAAGCGGTTTTTAATCAATATTCACTTATTGCTGGGCTTCCATATAAGTCCTCAATACCGCATTTAAGCGAGTTTGATAGCCCTTGCCTGTTTTTTTGAAAAAATCCAAAATATCTTTATCTAATCGCAATGTAACTTGTTGTTTTTTATTTGTTTTTATTGAAACAGCCTGAACCCATTTGGCGTTTGGATTATAAGGAATATCCGAAAAATCAATTTCTTCATCAGGCATATTTGCTAATGCCGTCAGGCGTTGTTTCTGCTCATCGCTTAACGGTTGCGTTAAATCAATGTCGGTTCGCAAAATAGTTTCTTTTTTCATTGCCGTATGCCTTTCGTGCGGAAATAATGCGGATAGTCTTTCCTTGATTTCTCATTGTATAACAAACACATAACAACACCCCAAACACCATTCCTACGGTATTAAAACGGTCTTCGCCATAATCTTGGCGATTATCAAACCATTCTATCCTGTGTTCGTCTGCAAATACAAAAGCCGCGTCATTGAATACAATGCCATGTTTTTTTATGTTGTCAGCGGCTTTTTTCTCGTCCCATTCAAATTGCATTATTGAATAATCCTACAAGCGTAGTTACAAATTGTAATACAAATAATCGCTAAAAACAAATCATTCAGGCTGCCTGAAAAACGATAAATAAGCGTATAATAGAGAGTTTTCATTTATTTCAGGCTGCCTGAAAATTTTAAGGAAATGGTTATGCGTTTTTTTATTTTATGCACCGCCCTACTCGCTCTATCCGCCTGTGCCACAGACGGCAGCAGCAAAACCGAAGTGTTTGGCGAAATTTCGGGCGGCATTGAACATACAGTGGTGAAATAAATATTTTAACTTTGCCTTGCGGCTCGTTGAAATTTCGGTTTGATTGCTTCGCAATCTACTTTTATGAACTTCGTTCATAAAAGGTTTTAACTTCGTTAAAACAAACCTTATTTTAACTGCGTTGAAATTTCGGTTTGATTGCTTCGCAATCTACTTTGATAAACTGCGTTTATCAAAGGTTTGATACTTCGTATCAAACAAACCTTATTTTCAGGCTGCCTGAAAACATAAAAATACATACAGAAAGCGTTTTATTTATGTCAGATTTTTCATTTTTAGGAATGAACACATATGCCTTTTTTGGGGCATTAGAAACAGGCTTGATTTATACTTTGGTTGCTTTGGGCGTGTTGATTTCGTTTCGCATTTTGGATTTTCCCGATTTAACTGCGGACGGCAGTTTTCCATTAGGCGGTGCGGTGTGTGCGGTGTGTATTGTGCAACCGCCCACTTCGCCCTTATCTTTTTTGGCAAATCCTTGGTTAGCCACATTTTTAGGTATGCTGGCAGGAGCGTGTGCGGGTTTGGTTACCGCGTGGCTGAATGTATCGCTGAAAATTTTGCATTTATTAGCCAGTATTTTGGTAATGGTTGCCCTATATTCCGTCAATTTACGCATTATGGGGGCACCAAATGTGCCGCTTTTGGGCGAAAAAACGGTTTTTTCACTACCATTTATAGTACAAGAAAATTCCTATTATATGAAACCCTTAATCATCGCCGCATTTGTGGTGATATTCAAATTATTATTAGACTGGTTTTTTTCGACCGAAATCGGCTTATCGGTGCGAGCCACAGGGGCAAATCAACGCATGGCACAAGCACAGGGCATTGCCACACGCAAAATGGTTGTGTTTGGTATGGCTTTATCCAACGCCCTAATTGCATTAGGCGGTGCGTTATTTGTGCAAATTTACGGCAGTGCAGATATTTCAATCGGTGTCGGCACAATCGTTATCGGCTTGGCAGCGGTGATTATCGGCGAAACTTTAATGCCCACAAAACGCATGATTTTCATCACCGTGTCTGTGGTTGTCGGTGCAATTTTATATCGTTTATTCATACAGTTAGCATTAGGCAACGACACTTTAAGCGACATGGGCTTAAAATCGCAAGATGTGAATTTGGTTACGGCTGTTTTAGTGGTGATTGCTTTGGTTCTGCCCAAAATTAAATCGCACATATTAGCAATAACTGACCCTCATCAACGCAATATTCGTATTCTTGGCTTGCTTGCCCAAATAACAGGCGGATTAGGCATTATTATGTGTGGTTTGGCTATACTTAATGATAGTCTTCGGCTTTTGGTTTATGGGTTCGGTGTATTATGTATTTCGATACCTATCATAGTTATCATGTTGATTTACAAATTTTCTTGTAATCGCTTGAAAAGTTAATACGCTTTTAGATTTTAGAAAAAAAGACACAAGAGAACTTATCAAAATTTGAACATAATTAGTTTTATTTTAACAAGCGGATTTGTTCGCATCTAACGATGCTCACATTTTTTATTTGTAAATATAAGCGAACACCGTTAGGTGTGAGCAAATCCGTTTGTTAATTAAAAAGTTGAAAGGGTTGTTATCATGATGCAGGCTGAAAATTTATATCTCACTTTTAACAAAGGCACACCGATTGAAAACCCCGTTTTGCGGGGCATGTCGTTAAATATCAAAGACGGCGAATTTGTAACCGTCATCGGCAGTAACGGTGCGGG
This sequence comes from Neisseriaceae bacterium, assembly GCA_017458185.1. Taxonomy (GTDB): domain Bacteria; phylum Pseudomonadota; class Gammaproteobacteria; order Burkholderiales; family Neisseriaceae; genus RGIG9985. The sequence continues at coordinate 31,662 of JAFTFY010000031.1, read as the reverse complement.
CAAATCCACTTTTTTGAACGCCATTAGCGGCATACAATTTGTGGATTCGGGCAAAATTTTTATCAACGGCAAAGATGTAACGCGAATCGGTGCCCACAAACGAGCCCACTGGGTTGCCCGCGTTTTCCAAGACCCGATGGCAGGCACTTGCGAAGCATTGAGCATTGAAGAAAATCTCGCATTAGCCGACAAACGCGGACACAAACGCGGCTTTAAATTAGCCATAGACAAACACAAACGCGAACGCTTTCGCGAAAAATTATCCATACTCAAATTAGGCTTGGAAAACCGCCTAACCGACCGCATGGGCTTATTATCAGGCGGACAACGCCAAGCCGTGAGCCTGTTAATGGCGTCTTTGCAGCCGTCCAAAATTTTATTATTAGACGAACACACCGCCGCACTCGACCCCAAAACCGCCGCCTTTGTGATGGAACTCACCGACCAAATTGTTGCCGAAAACAAACTCACCGTAATGATGGTTACCCACTCCATGCGACAAGCATTAGACCACGGCACACGCACGGTGATGCTGCATCAAGGACGCGTGGTGCTTGATGTGGCTGGCGAAAAACGACAAGGCTTGGAAGTGGCAGACCTACTCAAAATGTTTGAACGAACCCGCGGCGAAGAAATTGATGATGATTCACTGCTTTTGGGGTAACAGTTTGATATATCAATAAAAACGCTTGCTTTGGCAGGCGTTTTTTTATGGGCAGAATACATTATAGGGTGGGCTTTCCAGCCCACCGCAAAGCCGTCAGGCTTTGTTGTAGGGTGGGTTTTCAACCCACCAAAGCACCGTAGGTGCTTATAGGGTAGGCATTCCTGCCCACCAAAACCTACGGTTTGCATAAAACGAAAGATTTAATCAACGCCTATCGGCGTTGCGGTGGGCAAGAATGCCCCCCTATAATCTAACGATATTTTCAGGCTGCCTGAAAGGGTTTGTGCATTTCCGTTATTCGTAGTTAGGAGATTGCGTACGCCGTGATTTCATCACGGCTCGCAATGACAGCAATGTTTTCAGGCTGCCTGAAACCTGTTAATTCCCATATTTTTGTTCTCGTGGTTTTAAAACGCTGTTGATAAATTGCAGTACATCGTTTTTTAATTCTTTCTCATAATGACCATAAATACCGCAATGGTGAACCCTATCATTTCGCCAATAATCAGAACTACTTCTATCTACTGTTGTAAAGATTATTTTTTCCGCCAATAATTCATTTGTTTGCAAATCCATAATTTTAAAAGTTGTCCCTGCAATCCAATGTTTTCTCAACTCTGGGTCAGTGTTGTTTTCAAAAGTAATGGCGTATTGTGCAGGTTCTATCGGATTTAATTCAGTATCAACCATATCAGGCAAATTTCCGTCTAATGAGCCGTGATATTCGCCTAAATAGCGTTCAATTTGATTATCATCTAATCGCACATCAACAAATGAATAGCCCATACTGTTTTTAGGGTTGTTCAAAAAATAACCAATATACGATTTACCGCCTGCCACATCCCAAGCGGCATATTCCCATTGTGGGTCATTATACAAAGGCTTATCGTTATCGGCATTTGCCCCACGCCAAATTTTGAGCAATCGCACGCCATCAACATTTTCAACCGTGCGATAAATTTGCTCACCTGATTTTTTACATTGTTCTGCAAATATCGGCTCTGCGGCGATACGAGCGGCTTCGATTTCTTTATGTCTTTTCTTTTCGGCTTTTTGCGTTTCTGACGGAGAAAGCCACCAATAAAAAAAATGAGCACCAAAAGCAAAAGTAATTAAGGCAATAACTAATGGTTTGTTTTCTTTTTTTACTCTAAATATATAAGATATAACTACGGCAACCATAAAACCAAAAGCAACTTCGGCACAAAGAAGTCCAATCAAAATAATTGCAATAAATGGTCTTAAATCAATAAATGGACTATCCATCATAACCATAAACAGACTATTCATAATAAAACTCCTTAATATATTTTCAGGCAGCCTGAAATATTGCTATTGATTGCTTTTCCTAAATCGTTCAATTTCTTTTAAATGATTTAAATATTCTTTATCTTTGGTTTGATTATTTTCTTTTTGTTGTTTATTTTCTTCTGCAATACCAAAAACCCGTCCCGAATAATCCACTCGCCACGCTTTATTGCCTTTATAAATTTTAGCAACGCCATTATTAAATGGTTCAACACGGTCATATTCAACACCTTGAACAACCACTTGACCATGCTGATTCAAATACCCCCAATCATTGCCTTTTATGCTAATTTTAGCAAAACCTTTTTCAAAAAAACCAATATGATAATATTCAGGCGGTAAAATAAAATTTAATTTTTGGTCAATTACGCCACAACCTGATTGCGTACCTGATTTATGAATAATTGCAAAACCATTGCGAAAATCTTCCAGTCTGGAATATTCAATCGGTAAAACAAGTTTGCCTTGCAAATTAACTAATCCTTTGTCTCCGTCTTTTTCAACTTTTGCTAAACCGTTTTTAAATTCAGAAACATTACTATACATAGGAGCAAGAATATTACCGTCTAAATCAACAACACCATATTCTCCATTAGTTTTCCTGAAATAAGCCAAACCGTCTTTAAATTCAGCAATATATTCATATTCCACAGGAAAAATAATATTTCCCTGACTATCTGCAATGCCATATTGTTTATTTTTTTGAATTTTAAATCTATCTTCACTAATCACAGAAATATAATTATATTCCACAGGAAGAATTATTTTTCCTGTTGCGTCTGCTAAACCGTACTGATTATTTTCTGTAATTATGACTGTTTTGTTTGCCAATATGTTTTCTGATATAACATATTTACCGTCTATTTTTTCAAAATCATATTCCGTATTATCCGCTTGTTTTTCTTGTGGCGAATTTTCTTCGACTGTTTTATTGATAGAAACAGTCTGTTTTTGAATAATAATATGATTAAAATCTGCTATTTTTTCAGATTTGGCTTCTCTAATAATTTGATTATCTTTATTGATTAAACCAAATTTATTATCTTGCTTAAAAACCATAACGCCTTGTTCATTTGCGTCACTTAACCATTGATACGATGCAGGAATAATTATTTTTCCTGTTAAATCAATTATACCGTATTGTTGATTATTTCTAATTTTGGCAAAACCATTATGAAAATGCCATACCTGTTCATAAACAAAAGGAATCACTGTATGATTATTTTTATCCACAAATCCCCATTGATTATCTTTTTTTACCGCAATTAAATCAGGTTCTTTTATTAAGGTGAGTATATCATCATATTGACACGAAATAATAACCTTGCCATTTTCATCCATTAAACCGTATTTATCTTTTTGTTTTATTTTAGCAAAACCATAGTCTATATTGCCAATAAAATCATATTCATCGCTAATAATATTACCTTGTGTATCAAATAATTCATATTGATTATTGTGCCGTGTTCGCAATAATTTATCAGTGAAATAATTTAATTCATTGTATTGTGGTGGAATAATAATTTTGCCTGATTTATCAATTAAACCATAACGCTTGTTTTTTTCAATTTTGGCAAGACCATTTTTAAAACGCCACGCTTTATCATATTGCATAGGAATAACAATTTTGCCTGTTTCATCAGCAAAACCATAGCCTTGATAAGTGTGAATAACCGCTCGATTTTCAAACAAACATTCAGCACTATGCCCATAAATTTTGGGCTTAACGCAATCTTGTGCATACAAAATTGTGGAACCCAATAAAGTAAAAATGGTGCTAAAAAATAAAGAAAAACGCATTTTTTGTCCTTTTGTTTTTTTCAGGCAGCCTGAAATGAATATTTTAATCTGCCGTAAGGTGGGTTTCCAACCCACCAAAGCACCGCAGGTGCTTATAGGGTGGGCATTTCTGCCCACCAACAACGCCGATAGGCGTTGCTTTTTAATTATTCAGGCTGCCTGAAACAGCGTTCAATAAACAAAGTGAAGTTAAAAACTATTCCGCGTTTTTCTCCACAAAGCCCGTCATAAATTTACCCAACATTTTTTCCAATACCATTGCGGAATTTGTTAGCGAAATGGTGTCGCCGTTTTTCAGTTGTTCGGGGTCGCCGCCTTCTTCCAAGCCAATGTATTGTTCGCCCAAAATGCCCGAAGTCAAAATTTGTGCGGATGCATCTGAACTAAATTTATATTGTTCGGATAATTCCAGCGTAACGCGGGCTCGATAGGTTTCGGGGTTTAAGCCAATGTTCGACACGCGTCCCACAACCACACCTGCAATACGCACAGGGGCTTTGGTTTTTAAGCCGCCAATATCGTCAAAATCGGCATACACCGTGTAAGTTTTGCCCGCGTTGCCAGTGCCTGCTCCTGTGCCGCCTGCCACTTGCAAGGACAAAAACACCAATGCAGCAATACCAATCGCCACAAACACGCCAACCCATAATTCTATTGTGCTTTGTTTCATCGTTATTCACCCTATAAACATAAATGCGGTTAATATAAAATCCAATGCCAAAATCGCCAAAGACGAAATCACCACAGTACGCGTGGTTGCACGCAAAATGCCTTCTGCAGTTGCTTTTGCGTGAAAACCTTGATAAACGGCAATTAACGCAATCGCAATACCAAACACAAACGACTTAATAATGCTATTTAAAACATCATAATGCCAATCCACGCCCGCCTGCATTTGCGACCAGAAAATGCCTGCGTCCAAGCCCAAATGTTTTACGCCAATTAAGTACGCTCCGTAAATGCCCGACACATCACAAATGGCGGCAAGCAAGGGCATAGAAATCACCCCAGCCCAAAAGCGTGGTGCAACCACGCGTGCCACAGGATTCACCGCCATCACATTCATCGCTTCCAACTGTTCTGTGGTCTTCATTAAGCCAATTTCGCTGGTCATGGCACTGCCTGCACTGCTGGCAAACAGCAACGCCGCCAACACAGGTCCAATTTCTCGCAACAAAGACGCGGCAACCGCAAAGCCCAAAACATCGGCGGCTTTGAACTGCACCAAAATGTTATACACCTGCAAGCCCAAAACCATACCCATAAACAAGCCCGACACCGCTACAATAAGAATGGACATCACGCCCGAAAAATAAAGTTGGCGAATGGTTAAACGGGGGCGTTTGACGCTGTCTGCCGAACGCAACAGTATGTTGAGTAAAAACAAAACTGTCGCCCCCAAACCACGAATAAATTCAATGGTAAATCGCCCAATGGCACGAAAAAAGTTTGTCATTTGTGTTGTAAAATCCTTGTGTTATAAGTTTTCAGGCTGCCTGAAAAACTTTCAATTATATAGCAATACAATTTGGCACACAGTGTCTGCCGTTTTTAGAAAAATGGTATATTATTTTTTAACTCAATTCAGGACGCAGTGAGTCCTGTTTTTGAAAAGTTAAATAAAACAAACCATACTGCGTAAATTACTTTCGTCAAAACCCTTACCAAATTCCGCCGTTAAGCGTTCAGAAAGATATTTCAACACCTGCTTACCATACGCTGCCCGTTCATTTTCGCCACAATATTCATAAATCGCCTTGCCAATATGCCAATAGGCTTGCACCATAGCCACATTCACCGCACGATAAACCTGCCGCTGTGCGTCAATAATTTGACCACGAATAAATTGATATGCAGTTTGCATATTGTCGCCTAATGGATTGTTTTGTGGCATTTTTTTATTCCTTTATATTTTTTCAGGTAACCTGAAAGTTTATAATATTATTTTTTATTGTTAATTTTCATAATAATATTATTCATTCTATCAATAAAAACCCATTCGCCATTTAATCTTGCTTTTGCTAATCCGTCAATAAATTTTGGCGGACCGTAATTTGTATCATATTCACACGGAATAATTTGTTCTCCTTTAATATTGATTAAACCCAATTTTTTATTCTTTTCTATCCATATTTCTTTATATTCTAAATCTCCACTATAAAAATTACCCGTATTTATATCCAAAACTTCATTGCCTTTTGTATCAACAATCACCCAATGATTTTCGTCTTTTTTTGCTGTTGTTAAACCATTTTCAAAATAACCAATATATTCATATTTCAATGGTATGATTTCTTTTCCATTTTTATCAATAAAACCTTCTTTATTATTTTTCTTAACAAGAGCAAATCCTTCTACGAAATTTCCCACACTATCATATTTTAATGGGACAATCTCTTTTCCTGTTTTATCAATAAATCCACATTGATTATTTTGACAAACACCTAACAAATCAATTTCATCAGAAGTGTAAATAAAATCTTCATATTGAATCGGTGTTACTTGCTTTCCCTTGTTATCAACTATTCCACTTTTTTTATCTTTATTAACAATGAAAAAGCCATTTCTTCTTTGAATAGAATCATATTCTGTGGGAATAATTTCCTTACCTTTTTTGTTAATAACGCCTTTTTTAAATTTATCTATATCTTTTTGATATATTGAAACAAGTGCTAATCCATTTTCAAAATCATGAATATGATGATATTTTTTCGGCATAATTGCTATTGTTTTCCAATTTTTATCAATCAGTTGCCATTTTCCGTCTTTTCTTACAGAAGCAATATTTTCGCTAAAATTATTAGCGGTATCATATGTGCTTTGCGAAACTTTTTTTCCTGTTCTATCAATAAATATTGCTTTGTCATCAATACAAGCAACGGCTAATCCGTCAATAAAATCACTCATACAATCGTATTGTGCAGGAATAATCTCTTTTCCTGTTTTATCAATATAGCCATATTTATGATGATTCTTACCTTTATCAAGATAACAATTATTCCCAATACAAACTTGTGCCAATCCGTTTTTAAATGCTCCGATTGTATTATATTTAAAATCAACAATGATATTTTCTTGATTATCAATCAAACCACATTTATTAGGCAATATATTAAAATGTGTTCCAAAAAGAACCGTTTCTTTACCAGTACAAACTACCATTAAATTATCATCTTTTAATTTAAAAACAGAAGTATATTTGGGCGAAATAATTTCTTTTCCTGTTTTATCAATTAAACCCACTTTTTTATCTTTATAAACTTCTGCAAATCCATTGATAAAATCACCAACATTATCATATTGAAGAATAATCGGGTCTGATTTTAAAATGACTTTGTTTTGTTTTTGCATTATCTCTTCATTCGCATATAAATCAGATATGCTATTAAAAACAAACAAAACACCTAATAATTGAACTGATTTTTTAATATTCACATACATATTATTTATTCCTTTCATCTTTCAGGCAGCCTGAACCAAATCATCTTTCAAACTGGTTTTAGCAGGATAGCGATATTCCACAGGGCCGTGTGGTCTGCCGTTAATAAATTGTTGCACCCATTGTTCATCGGTGTTTTGCATTTCATCGGGGCTGCCTGAAAAGATGATTTTGCCCTGTGCCATAAATAAAATTCTATCAACCAGCGACAAAGACGCACCAATGTCGTGGGTTACCATAATGCCTGTGGCGTGCAGGGCTTTGGTTAAGCGGGCGATTAAGTGAGCGGTTACGCCCAAAGAAATGGGGTCAAGCCCTGTAAAAGGTTCGTCATACAGCATTAACGCAGGGTCTAATGCAATGGTGCGTGCCAGCGCCACGCGGCGGCTCATACCGCCTGATAACTCGGACGGCATTAAATCCTGCGTGCCACGCAAGCCCACTGCGTCTAATTTCAGCAACACCAAGTCGCGAATCATGCTTTCGGGCAAGTCCGTGTGTTCTCGCAAAGGGAAAGCGACATTGTCATACACCGATAAATCGGTAAATAACGCCCCAAACTGAAACAAAACCCCCATTGCACGGCGATATTCGTATAATTCAGCGGCAGAAAATGCAGATAAGTCCTTGCCGTTAATTAAAATTCTGCCCGAATTTGGCTGCAACTGGCGTGTAATCAATCGCAACAGCGTAGTCTTGCCACAACCCGAACCGCCCATAATCGCCACAGATTCACCTTTGTGAATGGTAAAGTTAATGTCGCCAATTATCGACCGTTCGCCATAAGCAAATGATATATTTTGAAATTCTATAAATGGTGTAGTCATTTTTTGCTCCTTTAAATCAAAAGTTTCAGGCTGCCTGAAAGGCTATTTTAAAATTTTCCACTCACTGCGTGGAAAATTTATTGAACATTTAATCACTATAATTAAGTTTTCAGGCTACCTGAAAATATTAAATTAACTTTGTTTGTTTTTAGGAATAACAATGGTTAAATCTTTTTTATTTAAGCAAGTGTAGGGTGTGTAACTTGCCCGCCACGCGTTGCAATTATCATTTTCAGGTAGCATACACAAACACACATAACAATGAAAAGTGAAATGTTTTCAATTTATTAAAACGCGTGGGCAACAAGTTGCCCACGCTACAATAAACTATTTCACACCCCCGCCGAATGCTTTATACAAATCCACACGATTATTTAACTGTTGCAAACGCACATTGATTAACGCCGTTTCGGCGGCGAAACTTTGGCGTTGTGCGTCAAGCAAATCCAAAGAACTCGATACGCCGTGTTTGTGTCGCATTTCGGTTAATTGCAACACTTTGCCTGTTGCTTGGGCGATTTTTTCTTGTGCTGCCGCTTGTTCGGACAAGGTTTTTTGGGCGTTCAAAGCATTTGAAGTGTCGCGAAAGGCGTTTTGCACCGCTTGTTCATACTGCACAATCGACATTTCTTTGCGTACTTTCACCAAGTCCAAGCCTGATTTGACGGCTCCCCAAGTGAAAATCGGTATGCTGATTTGCGGCGAAAAACTCCACACGCGTGCCGTGCCGTGAAATAGATTGTCTAACTCGCCTGTGGCAAAGCCGCCTGAACCTGTGAGTTTAATGCTGGGAAAAAACGCCGCGCGTGCCGCTCCGATTTGAGCGTTGGCGGCTTTAAGTTGTTCTTCGGCAGATAAAATATCAGGTCGTTGCGTCAAAATATCGGACGACACACCTGCGGGAATTTGGTTGTTAAACTGGGCTTCTAATGTTAAAGGCTTGCCGTCTGGCAGTTTTTCAGGCAGCGTTCCGCCCACTAAAACGGTTAGAGCATTGCGAGCCGCGTCTCTTTGTGTCTTCGCGGCGGCGTATGCGGCTTTGGCTTGTTCAATTTGGCTTAACGACTGATTTAGGGCAATATCGGAAATCACTCCTGCCTTGTGGCTGATTTCTGCTAAACGATGACTTTCTTGCCGTGTTTTCAAAGTCTTATCGGCATAATCCATACTTTCCTGTGCTGATTTTTCCGCAAAATACGACTTGGCAACCGCCGCAATAATGCTGATTTTAGCAGCGTCTGCACTGTGGCGAGCGGCAAAATAATTATGCACGGCGGCGTTATTCAGGCTACGCACTTTGCCAAACAAATCCAACTCCCAAGCAGTAACACCCAAGCCCACTGAATACTGCTCCGCAATATAGGCTTGACCTGTTTGGCTTAAATCCTGCGACACACGATTACGCGTCATCGAAGCACTTGCCCCTATATTAGGAAACAATTCCGAGCGTTGAATACCATATTGAGCCCGTGCCGCGTCCGCATTCAACACCGCTAAACGCAAATCGGTATTGCGTTGCAACGCCGCGTCAATTAAGGCTTTTAAGCGTGGGTCAGCAAAATAGGCTTGCCACTGAATTTCCACAGCCCGCACAGCATTCGTCTGTGTGGCATTGTTGTCGTCAATCACTGGGGCATTGACTTCGGGACGGTGATAAGTCGGTGCCATTGTACAAGCCGATAAAACGCTTGCGGTTAAAACGGCGGTTAAAATATGGGGTTTGAATGTCATTTTTTGCTTTCTTTTTTGGGTTATATATCTATGTTAGAACTTTGTACTAAAAATGTATAAAAATCATCGGAGATTAAATCCTTAATCTTCTCAATTTCTTGCAAATTTTTTAATTTACAAGCCATACATTTATTAAATTCTTCACTTTTATTAAATTCTTCACTTTTTTTGTAATTTTTACTTTTTAATCCTAATCCTTTAATTATGTCCAAATATTCTTCTTTTTTCACAATTAAAGATAAAGAACCTTTTTTTATTTTACCAAACAACCATAATAAATTATCAAATTCTGAATACTTAATTTTATTACCATCACAGAATTTTATAATTTCTTTTAATATATCATTTTTATTATCAATTTCATTTTTTACAAAATGAAGTAAAATAATATTTATATTATCTTTCACAAATGTATCTTCTATCGGAAAATTAAAATCTGTTGCAAAATAAATATATTTTGAAATTAAAGACCTTGCGTGACCAAAATCTTTTCCATTTTTGCGTATCCCATATTTATTCTTATCAGATAATAATTTACTAATCTTATTTTGCTCATCATCATAATTTTTAAATTTTTCTACTTCTTCTTTTAATTGTTCATCTGTACCGATTTCTTCTATTTCCTTTGCTAAATCGTCTAAACCAAAAAGTCTTTTATTCATTTGTGTAGAATAAAAAGTATCAACAATGGCAAGTCTTGCGTACTTATCTTTACTGTTTTTAAAAAAATCTGTTATAACTTTCCTTTGTTTAAGATAAGGAGCCTTTTCCAACACTTTTACTGCTAATGCAATAAATTCTTTTAATGTTAATTCTTTATTTTCCATTATATAAATCCTTATGTTTTGTTTTCAGGCTGCCTGAAAGGTTAAATTTCCTTTTCAATCAAAGTCATTTCTTTTTCATATTGTTTGACCAGACTTTCATAATTTTTAAAAGTAATTAAATCTTTAATAGGCAAGTAAATGGAAGCGTTAATAATACTATCAAATTGTTTATGCCGTTCTTCTTTGGCAACAATAAAAAATCTGGCACGAAAATCTTGTAATTCAAAAAATTTATTGATTGAATTTTTAAAATCTGTGCTATGTTCTACTTCAAAAAATGAATTAGGTAAATTTCTGTTATTAAACCAAATCACATCAATGGTTTTAGCAAATCTAATAATTTCAGGATAAGTAAAATCGCATTTATCTGTGGTAACAATTTCGCTTAATTTGCGATTGATAAATAATTTATTTTTATCTTGTGCGGGTACAAAAGTTTTGAATTGTTTTTTATTGCCGATTTCTGCAATTATGCCTTGATAATAGGCATGGGTAAATTCATTTTCGTTAATGATTTTTTCATCTTTTATTGCAAATTTTTCTAAAATTTCTTTTTTATATTCTGTTAATCCCCATAAACCTGGTTGAATTTTAAAAAATTCCGCATTTGTTTGCAAAATACGGCGAATAGACGCAAATGGTGTTTTGGTTTGCCAAGAAGAAACATCGGTTAAATGATAAAGTTGCGACAAAGTAGCCACATTGCCTTGTTTTAACAAGGCTTCAATCACAAAATGTTTTTGCTGTTTCTTCATTTTCTATTCCTTGTTTTCAGGCTGCCTGAAAGTTATTCTGTCGTTAAGGTGGGCAAAAATGCCCACCCTACTATCCTTTGAATAACTTACGCACGGTTAAATAGAACAGTGGCACAAAACTGATTGCCAAGATTGTGCCAATCAGCATACCCCAAAATACGCCTGTGCCGATAGAACGCTGGCTGGCGGAACTGGCTCCTGTGGCGACATACAGCGGCACTACGCCCAAGATGAATGCAAATGATGTCATCAAAATGGGGCGGAAACGCAAGTGGGCTGCGGTTAAGGCTGCCTGATAAGCGGTTGCACCGCTCTTTTGCAGGTCTTTGGCAAATTCCACAATCAAAATGGCGTTTTTGGCGGATAAGCCAATCACGGTTACCATACCGATTTGGAAATACACATCGGCGGCGTAACTGTGTCCGCCCAAGCCTAATGTGTTGCGAATCCATACGCCCAAAACCACGCCCAAAAAGCCCAACGGCACAACCAACATCACCGCAAAAGGAATCGACCAACTTTCATACAATGCCGCCAAGCACAGGAAAATAATGAAAATCGAGAACGCATACAAAATATAACTTTGTGCGCCTGCCTGAATTTCTTCGAGTGTGGCATCTGTCCATTCAAAGCCAAAGCCTTGGGGCAGTTGGTGAGCAATGCGTTCCATTTCGGCAATGACATCGCCACTGCTGTATCCTGGTGCAGGAGACGCAGTGATTTTCATCGCTGGATAGCCGTTATAACGCACGGTCATTGTTGGACCATTCACCCATTTTGCCGTTGCAAAAGCGGACAACGGCACAGGTTCGCCACGCATATTCGGCACGGTTAAGTTAAGAATATCTTCGGGTTGCAAGCGGTCTTTGGGTTCGGACTGCACAATTACGCGTTGCAATCTGCCGCTGTTGTCAAAGTCATTCACATATTTTGAACCAATGGCGGTGGATAACACCGTGCCAATGGAGGCAAAACTTACGCCTTGTGTGGCAGCCGCATCACGGTTGATTTCAATGTGCATTTGTGCCGCGTCTTCCAAGCCCTCTGGACGCACGCCTGTGAGAATGGGGCTTTGCATCGCCATACCAATAAACTGATTGCGTGCGGCAAGCAAGGCGGCGTGTCCGTTACCGCCACGGTCTTGCAAGCGGAACGATACGCCATTACCGTTACCCAAACCCATAATCGCAGGGGGGACAATGCCGACAGCGTAACCGTCTCGCAATGTACCCATCATCATACCTGTGATTTTTTGGGCAAGGCTTGACGCGTCTTGACCTTTGCCCTCGCGTTCTTTCCAGTCTTTAAGGGTTACGAAACCCATACCGACATTTTCGCCACTGCCGTTAAAGGAGAAACCGCTAATCACCGCAATATTCTTCACTTCTGGCAGACTGCCGACAACATTTTCAAAAGTTTCCACCGTCTTCATCGAGCGTTCCATCGAAGCCCCTGACGGTAGTTGATACATCATCATCAGGTTGCCTTGGTCTTCTTCGGGAATAAAGCCTGTGGGCAAGCGAGACATCGTAAAGACGGCGACACCGATAATCATCAGATACAAAATCAGCATTCTTGCACCGCGTTGTAAAAGTCGTGCTGTGCCGCGTTCATACGATTTGGCAGTGGCAGCAAACCATTTGTTAAACCAGCCGAAAAAGCCTTTTTTGTCGTGATGATTTTCTTTTAACGGTTTAATCAGCGTGCCGCACAATGCAGGTGTGAGTGATAACGCCAAAAACGCCGAGAATGCGATTGAAACCGACATCACAATCGCAAATTGACGGTAAATATTGCCTGTTGAACCGCTGAAAAACGCCATTGGAATGAATACCACAATCAACACGGCAGTAATACCGATAATCGCACCGTAGATTTGATCCATACCTTTTTTGGTGGCTTCTTTGGGGGATAAACCTTCTTCTGCCATAATGCGTTCGACATTTTCCACCACCACGATTGCGTCATCGACAATAATCCCAATCACCAGCACCATCGCAAACATGGTCAGCACATTAATCGACATACCCAAGGCGTACACCACTGCCAACGCTCCCAACAGAGCAATCGGCACGACAATCGTGGGAATTAAGGTGTATCGCCAGTTTTGCAAGAAGATAAACATCACGATAAACACCAACACAATCGCTTCAATCAGCGTATGCACCACTTTGCTAATTGATAAATCCACAAACACGGACGCATCATACGGCACTGTCCAAGACACGCCCTCGGGGAAATAGCGTTCGAGTTCTTTCATTTTGGCTTGAATTAAGCCTGACACTTCCATAGCATTGCCCGTGTTGGACAACTGCACGCCCATACCCACGGTGGGTTTTTTATTCAAACGCATACCCACATCGTATTCTTGCGAGCCTAATTCCACGCGTGCCACATCTTTCAGACGCACGATTGAACCGTCTGTGCCTGCACGCAGAATTAAGTTTTCAAATTCGGCAACGCTTTTCATACGGCTTGGCACGGTAACGGTGGCAACAATCGGCTGATGAAAATCGTTTTTCAGGCTGCCTAAACCGCCCATTGTACCTGCGGCAATCTGCACATTTTGTGTGGCAATGGCGTTGTTAATATCGCCAAAACTTAAATTTAAAGATTTTAGTTTATTGTGATCCACCCAAATCCGCATAGCGCGTTCTGCACCGAATAATTGCACCGAACCCACACCGGGTAAGCGTTGTAATTCAGGCAAAATATTGCGGTTGGCGTAATCGCCGATGACATCTTTTTCCACCGTATCCGACTGCAACGCCACCAACATTAAGAAGTTAGAACTTCGCTTAAACACTTGAATGCCCAACTGGGTAACCATATCAGGCAAGCGACTTTCCACCCTTGACAATCGATTTTGCACCTGCATTTGAGCAATATCTTCGTTGGTTTCGGTGGTGAAAGTAAGCGTCAGCGTGCCTGAACCTGCGGACGACTGCGATTCCATATATTGCAAGCCGTCAATACCGTTCATCGAATCTTCGATAATCGACATCACACTGCTGTCAATGGTTTCCGCGTCTGCACCAGGGTAACTTGCCCACAGCATAATTTTCGGCGGCGTAACCTGCGGATATTGGTTAATCGGCAGAAATTTAATCGACACCAAACCTGCCATAATAATAAAAATGGCAATCACCCACGCAAAAATGGGGCGGTCAATAAAAAAACGAGCCATAGCGTTTCCCCTTAATTATGGTTGTTCGCCTGATGAAGTTTCAGGCTGCCCTTTTGGGGGTTGTTCTGATTGATTTTCAGATTGTTCAGGTTGCCCTGCTTGTTCTGCTGAATTTGCACTTTCAGGCTGCCCCTTGTTTTCAGGTTGCCCTTGCTGTTCGCCTTGACCTGCTTGACCGCCTTGACCTTGTGGCATACCTTGTGGTGGCATATCTACACCCCACGGCTTGGTTTGCACTTTGGGCGAACCTGTCATTTGCACCACCGCCATACCGTCAATAATCACCTGATCGCCAGCATTCAAACCATTGGTAATAATCCAATTTTGATTTTGCTGTCCAGCCAACACCACAGGGCGTGGTTCGTAGGTGCCGTCTGCTTTAACAATCATCACCGTATCGGTTTGACCACGCGTAACCGCTTGTTGTGGCAATAAAATTGCATTTGGAATTTCGGTATTGGCAATATGCACCGACACAAACAAACCAGGGAATAAAATTTTATTCGGATTAGGAATAGACGCACGCAAAGACACCTGCCCCGTAGTCGCATTCACCGTAGGGTCGGTAAATAACAGCGTGCCTTTCAAGTCATATTCTGAGCCGTCATTAAAAAACACACTCACAGGAATTTCGCCGTCAATCGATTGAATATTGCCAGCGGCAATATCTCGCCGCATTTTCATCACTTCATCAGCCGATTGCGTAAAATTCACATACAAAGGGTCGTCCTGATGAATGGTTGCCATCAGCGTTGCGGCGTTGGGGCTAACCAACTCGCCCTCGCTGACATTCGCACGCCCAATGCGACCTGAAATCGGTGCGGTTACATGGGCATAATTAAAATTGATATTTGCGGTTTCTAAATTAGACTTGGCAACTTGATAGCCTTGCACAATCGCGTCCCACTCTTGACGGCTGATTGCTCCTGCTTCCATTAACGGTTGCATACGGTTCATATCGGCGCGTGCTTTATCAAACACCGCTTGGGCAGACGCTTTGGCAGCACGATAGGGTGCGTCATCAATCGTGAATAGGGCTTGCCCTTTTTTCACCATAGAACCTTCTTCAAACAGCCGTTTCAACACCACGCCTTGCACACGAGCACGCACTTCCGCCGTGCGAGACGCTTCCAAACGCCCTGTTAAAACCGTATCCAACTTCACCGTTTCAGGCTGCACCGCAACCACCGAAACCACAGGCAAACCGCCTTGTTGCTGTTGTTGTTTGGGCTTACAAGCGGTCATTGCCGCAACCATTGCCAAGGTGAGTACCATATTCCTAAAAAAAGTTGTGCGTGTCATTTTAAAAATGCCCCAAAAAAAGAATGAAAATAGCCAATGTAAATTAACAAAAACTTAATAAATCAACGCATTAAATGCTTTCAGGCAGCCTGAAAATACCGCTTAACACTTGACTTATATCAAAGAAAACTAACGATTGTACGCCAATTCCAAAATTTTCGTAAGCGTGAATTATACATACATTTATGAATGTAAATAATGTTTTTTTGCATTGCATAAAGCATTTCAGGCTGCCTGAAAACAATTATCTATCTATGTGATAAAATAACGCATTTATTTTCTGCACATTTAAAATTTATATGGACGCACAATCTCAAACGCAATTAACAGACGGTTTGGCGATGATGAACATCACCGTAAATGACAAGCAATTCAATCAGTTATGTTTGTATTTGGATTTATTAGAAAAATGGAATGTGGCATATAACCTAACCGCCGTGCGTGATGTGTTGCAAATGGTTTCTGTACATTTATTGGACAGTTTGTCGGTAATGCCGTTTATTTCGGCACAGGCTCAAAGCGTGTTAGATGTGGGTTCTGGTGGCGGACAGCCTGGCATTCCGTTGGCGATTATGCGTGATGATTTGGCAATAACACTGTTGGACAGCAACAGCAAAAAAACTGCTTTTTTACAGCAAGCGGTGATTGAATTGGGCTTAAATAATGTTCAAGTGATTACCGAACGCGTGGAAAATGTGAAACAAATTCAATTTGATACGATTGTCTCTCGTGCGTTTGCGGAATTGAGCGATTTTGTGCGATTATCGGAACATTTATTGGCAAAAAATGGCGTTTGGCTGGCAATGAAAGGCGTTTATCCATATGAAGAAGTGGATAGGCTGCCTGAAAATATTATTGTAGAGCAAATTCAAGAAGTTAAAGTACCGTTTATTGACGGCAGTCGTCATATTGTGCGTATGACAAAGGGGGCGTAATGGGACACATTATTGCAGTGGCTAATCAAAAAGGCGGCGTGGGCAAAACAACCACTACGGTTAATCTTGCCGCATCACTGGCTTATCAAAAATTGCGGGTGTTGTTGGTGGATTTAGATCCGCAAGGCAATGCGACTACGGGTTCGGGCATTACCAAAAACAATGTCAAATTTGGCACTTGTCAGGTTTTAACAGGCAAAGCAAAAATTCAGGAAGCCTTAATTCATTCGGATACAGGTCATTTTGATGTGTTGGGTGCCAACCGCAATTTGGCAGGAGCAGAAATCGACTTGGCGTTAGAAGGTGCCAAAGAAATGCGTCTGCGACACGCTTTGGTGTCGGTACGAGACAATTACGATTGCATTATTATTGATTGTCCGCCCACGCTTACTTTGCTTACTTTAAGTGCATTGGTCGCCGCAGACGGCATTATTATTCCAATGGTGTGCGAATATTACGCTTTGGAAGGCTTGTCGGATTTGGTGGCAACGATGAGAAAAATCCGTCAAAGTGGCTTAAATCCTGCGTTGGAAGTGGTGGGCGTGGTAAAAACCATGTTTGACGGACGCAATAATCTGTCGCAAGAAGTTTCCAAACAATTGGAACAGCATTTTGGCAAGTTTATGTTCAAAACCGAAATTCCTCGCAATGTGCGTTTAGCCGAAGCCCCAAGCCACGGTAAGCCGATTTTGGCGTATGACAAAACCGCCAAAGGCAGTGAAGCGTATTTGGCATTAGCCCAAGAATTATGGAATCGCTTAAATAAAAAAGGGAAAAAATAAATCACAAGGTGGGCATGCTTGCCTACCAAAATATTGCAAGATTTTGCAGGAGTTTTTCATTATGGCAAAGAAAAAACAAGCATTAGGCACAGGATTAAATCAATTATTAGCGTCAGGCATTGAAAATATTGGCACGGAAGACCGTTTATCGGTGTTGCCGATTGCCCAAGTTGAACCTGGACGCTATCAACCGCGTTCGCAAATTGATGACGAAAGTTTGCAAGAATTAGCCGATTCAATCAAGGCACAAGGCGTGATTCAGCCGATTATTGTGCGTGAATTTGGCTTTGAAAATTACGAACTCATCGCAGGCGAACGCCGCTGGCGTGCTGCACAGTTAGCAGGATTAACGGAAATTCCAGCAGTCATCAAAAGCATTAGCGATGAAAACGCTTTGGCAATCGGCTTAATCGAGAACATTCAACGACAAAACTTAAATCCGATAGAAGAAGCACACGGCTTAAAACGCCTGATTGACGAATTTGGCTTAACCCACGAACAAGCCGCAGATGCAGTGGGCAGAAGCCGCAGCAGCATTTCCAACTCGTTGCGACTGTTAAGCCTGCCTGAACCCGTGCAGGACTTACTTTACGAACGCAAAATCGAAATGGGACACGCTCGTGCCTTAATCACCCTGCCTGTGGTTGAGCAAATTTCGCTCGCACAACGCGCTGCCAAAAACGGCTGGTCAGTGCGAGAAGTGGAACGGCGAAGTGCCAAACCCACAGTCAAAAGCGGCTTGCGGTCTAAATCAGTCGATGCCGACATTCAACGCCTGCAAAACAAACTCGCCGAATTGCTGAATATGGAGGTCGCCATTCAATGCGGCTTAAAAGGACAAGGCAAAATCACCTTCGCCTTTGCGTCTCACGATGAATTAGAGTATTTGCTGAAAAAGTTGGGATATAGCGAAGATTAAACGATTGTATTTTGGTTTTCAGGCAGCCTGAATTTAAACCGTGTCATTGCGAGCCTTGACCGAAGTTCAAGGAGTGGCAAGGATGTCAAAAAATCGTAGATTTTTTACAAAACGCCACAGGCGTTTTTAACGGCATTGCGTGATTATTTTTAGGTAGCCCAACTCGTCATTGCGAGCCGTGCCGAAAGCCGACAATTAGCCGTTAGCGACTTTGTCGCTTACGGATATGTCGCCCAGAGCGAAGCGAAGGGGCTGCGTAGCAATCTCCTAATCGCAACGAAACGCTTTGTTATCAATAAAGAAATTTAATGATAAATACTGTTTCAGGCTGCCTGAAAATTTAAGTTTAATTGGGTAAATTTACATAATAGGAAGTAATACGGTCATGGAAAAATTATTAAGAAGATTTTTACAACACAATAAATTAACACAATGTTATCTTTTTTGTTTCTTGATAGAATTTGCACTCGCAATTGCTTGTGGTTTTTATTTTCAGAAATATCATTTTTTTATTATTTCTATTTTTCCGATTGTATTATTTTTAATATTAAATAATACAACAATTGAAGAAATAGAGATAAAATGTAGAAGAAAATTTTCAAAATTAGATACATTTAAAATATGTTGTCTTGTTTGTATGATTATCTTTGCACCCATAACTATTGTTCAACATTTTTTAAATAATAACAATTTTGGATATATGGTTCTTATACCAATTTTCTTTTTATTTGCAACTGTAGAAACAATAAAACAAAATAACAACCATAAAAAAGAAGAAAAAGAATTATTTGGAAATGACTACGAAAATAAATTCAATACTAATATTGAAGTATTAAAATCTATACTTATTTCTGCATTCACCCCTTCTATTTTATTTGCTACCTTTTTATTTATTGTTTGGCTAACATCCCAAATAATTGACATTATTACACCCAAATTTGAGCAAGCAGTAAATCAAAATAATATAACAAACTGGGGCGAATTTGGTGATTACATTGGCGGTGTATTTGGAACACTACTTACATTGTGTACATTCGCAATCACATTATATATGCTCTCTTCACAACAAAAACAAATTAAAATAGCACGAGAAGAATTTAAACAACAACTATTTGAAACAACCACATTTGCAAATAAATTAAATAATATACAAAAACATATCAATGAAATCGGAAAAGATAATGAAGTAACGAAACAGTTTTATCAATTATTGCAAATGACTTTTAGAGAAATACATGATTATTCTAATAATAAAATTATTATTAAAAAACATGCAGACTTGTTAAAAATGTCTCTGTCTGATGATATTTTAATAAAAATATTTCAAGATAAAAATATACCTAATGACAGCAAAAAAGATAATGATGATTTATTTGTAAATATAAGAAATATCATTAACAAATATGCTTTATTTAGAAATTTAAATTTATCTTGTAATCAATCTGATAACGATTGTTATGAGAAATATAAAATTTCGGCTTTTGAAAACAATATTGAATTGATGACATATAGAATAAGTTTAGAAACAAATGCCGAAGAACTTGATAAAGATGAATATGTTGAAAATTCAAATGTAGCAGTGCGTCAAGCAGTTGCAACTAATTCAAATACACACGAAAAAACATTAACTTTTTTATCTATTGACAAGAGCAAAGAAGTTCGTCAAGTAGTTGCGTCTAATCCAAATACACCAGAAAATATATTAACTCAATTAGCCACAAATGACTTATCAGATGAAGTGCGTATTTGTGCATTGGGAAATAGCAATATAGATAAAAAACTATTAGAACGCGAATTAAAAGATAAATATTATAAAACCGATGAACATAATATAGAAAAAATGGCTTACATTATTTTTAATAATTCTCAAATTTATAATGACGATATAAAATTTAATAAATATATGATAAAAATTATATCATATTTGGAAAAAAAACATGATAATGAAGAATATGATTTGCGTAATGAAAAAAAAAGAAAAAATTTTTAAATATTTTGAAAAAGAATTAAACGATAATATTTATAAAAATATTATCTCTTTATCTATTGATAATATATTGAATTCTCAATACCCACTCACTTGTTATTTAATCATTCAAAATAACAATATAATAAGTAAAATACATCCATATGATAATAATATTTGGCAGATTATTAGCAATAATATAAATATAATTGAAAAGATGAGAGAAAATCAAAAAAGTACAAAAGAACAATTCAAAGCCAAAATAACTTCGGTTTTCAAACAACACGAAGATAAACTAAAAGTATTTTTATCACAACTCAAAGAACAATAATCCCTTTCAGGCAGCCTGAAAAAACCAAACCAAGTGAAATAAAATGAACACAGCAACCACAAAACAACAAAAATATCTGCCGTGGATAATGGCGGCGGCTGTGTTTATGCAAATGTTAGACGCAACCATTTTGAACACCGCTCTACCCGCTATGGCACAGGATTTGGGGGTGTCGCCCTTGAACATGCAAATGGCAATTATTGCTTATGCCCTAACGCTTGCCCTGCTTATGCCTTTGGGCGGTTCTTTGGCAGACCGTTTTGGCACCAAACGCATTTTTATGCCTGCGGTTATTTTGTTTGGTATTGGTTCTATTTTGTGTGCGTCTGCCACTTCCTTAAATCAGTTAATTTTCTATCGCATTATTCAAGCCACAGGCGGTGCATTGATGACACCGATTGCACGATTAGCCTTAATTCGCTCATTTGAAAAATCGCAGTGGTTAAGCGTTTTAACTTTTGCGGTAACCCCTGCTCTATTAGGCCCTTTAATTGGACCGATATTAGGCGGTTATTTAACCGTTTTAGCGTCTTGGCACTGGATATTTTTGATAAATATACCGATTGTTATACTGGGTTTATGGTTTTCATACCATTATTTTCCAAATTGTTATGGCGAACAACAATCAATCGACTGGATAGGTTATGTTTTATTTGCCTTATTTGCTTTTTTAATTACATTGGGATTAGATTTAATTGGCAGAGCAAAGCAAGTATTTTATCTATCTTGCTTGTTATTGGGCATTATTTTTCTGTTATTTTATTTTCTTTATGCACGCAAAAAAGACAATGCCATTTTTCCCATTTCTTTATTTTCCGTGCGTACTTTTAGAATTGGTTTTATGGGCAATTTATGCTCGCGAATTGGTATTAGTTCTATGCCGATTTTATTGCCTTTATTGTTTCAGGTTGCCTTTGGCGTATCACCCGATATTGCAGGCTGGTTACTTGCTCCGATTGCCGCAGCGTCCATGCTCACCAAGTTTGTTATTTCTAAAATAATCAATTACTTCGGTTATCGCACGGTGTTAATCAGCAACACCATTTTAATCGGTTTGTGCATTGCATCTTTTGCCCTACCGCCCACAAATACTTTAATTATTTTATTTGTGCCTATGCTGTTTTTAATGGGCTTACTCAATTCCGTGCAATTTTCATCCATGAACACCATTATTTTAGCCGACTTAAAACCCGAACAAAGCAGTAGCGGCAACACTTTACACGCTATCAATCAGCAACTGTCCATTAGTTTTGGCTTGGCAGCAGGTATGTCGCTTTTGCGTTTGGCACAAGATATGCTGCCTGAAAACAATGTGCATACCGCTTTTCGCATAACATTTATTGTATTAGGCGTGATGACCGCTCTATCCTGCCTTGTGTTTAGTCGCTTAAAAAGCACTGACGGTGAAAATTTAGCACACCAAAAATAGCCGTAGGGTGGGCTTCCCAGCCCACCGACAACGCCGATAGGCGTTGCTCTTTATCTTTCAGGCTACCTGAAACAAAAAAAGACGGCATTTTAAACACCGTCTTTTATATTTCAGGCTGCCTGAAATTATATTTTCAACATTCTTTCACCGCGTCCGATACCTGTGGCTCCTGTTCGCACGGTTTCTAAAATGCTGTCTTTGGGCAGATTTTCCATAAAGGAATCTAATTTGCCTGTGGTGCCTGTTAATTCTATGGTGCAGGTTTTGCTGCTAATATCCACCACGCTGCCGCGATAAATTTCAACCAAACGGCACAATTCTTCGCGTTCTTTAATGGTTGCACGGATTTTAATCAGCATTAACTCGCGTTCGACAAAACGGCTGTTGTTTAAGTCGGTAACTTTCACCACTTCAATCAGTTTGTTCAACTGTTTGGTGATTTGCTCAATCACATCGTCATCGCCGTGTGTAACAATGGTCAGCCGTGATAAGGTTGCGTCTTCGGTCGGTGCAACCGAGAGTGCGTCAATATTGTAACCACGAGCGGAGAACAAACCCACCACGCGAGACAACGCTCCTGCTTCGTTTTCCATTAACAGCGAAATAATATGTCGGGTATTCATTATGGCACACTCCGTTTGTCGTAGTTTCTGTCGGTAACGCTATGCACGGCTGCGTCTGCGGCTTTTTTACGCATATGCGGCGGCAAGAGCATTTCGTCCAAGCCTTTGCCGTTGCCCACCATCGGGAAAACGGTTTCTTTGCGGTCGATGATAAAGTCCATAAACACTAATTTATCTTTAATGGCAATCGCTTCTTTGATGGCACCTTCCACATCGGACGATTTTTCAATCCGCATACCCACATGGTGATACGCTTCGGCAAGTTTAACAAAATCAGGCAGTGCGTCCATATAACTTTCCGAATAGCGATCGGCATAATAAAACTCTTGCCATTGTCGCACCATACCTAAATAGCCGTTATTCAAATTCAAAATTTTCACAGGAATACGGTATTGATAACAAGTACCGAGTTCCTGAATATTCATTTGAATCGAACCCTCGCCTGTAATGCAGAAGACATCTTCTTTGGGCAGGGCTAACTTCGCACCCATTGCGTATGGCAAGCCTACACCCATTGTGCCAAGACCGCCACTATTTAACCACTGACGCGGACGGGTGAATGGGTAATATTGTGCGGCAAACATTTGGTGCTGTCCCACATCGGAAGTAACCACTGCTTGATTATTCGTCAATTTTGCCAAAGTTTGCACCACAAATTGCGGTTTGATGATTTCGCTTGTCTCATCAAACCACAGGCAGTTTTGCGAACGCCATTCTTCGACTTGTTTCCACCATTTTTCCACAGCGGGATTAGCGGTGTGTTTCTGCTCTTTCCATTGAGCAACAATCGCACCCAAAACGGCTTTCACATCGCCGACAATCGGCACATCAACTTTAACCCGTTTGGCGATTGATGACGGATCAACATCAATATGAATAATCTTTTTGGCTACCGCCAAGAATTTTTCAGGCACAGACACCACACGGTCGTCAAATCTTGCCCCCACAGCCAACACCACATCGGCGTTTTGCATGGCAAGATTCGCTTCATACGAGCCGTGCATGCCCACCATACCCAAAAACTGACGGTCATCACACGGATACGCACCCAAGCCCATTAAAGTGGCAACGGTAGGCGATTGCATTAAACGCACGAGTTCCGTGAGTTCGCCTGACGCATTGCCCAACACCACGCCGCCACCAAAATACACCACAGGGCGTTTGGCGGCAGACAACATTTGCACCGCTTTTTTAATCTGCCCGATATGCCCCTGCACCACAGGCTGATAGGAACGAATAAACGGCGTTTCTTGCGGATAAGAAAACTTGCTTAACGCCTGCGTTACATCTTTGGGAATATCAATCACCACAGGGCCAGGACGACCAGACGCCGCGATATAAAACGCTTTTTTAATGGTTTCGGCTAATTTGCCGACATCGGTTACCAAGAAATTGTGTTTCACACAAGGACGAGTAACGCCTACGGTATCGACTTCTTGGAAAGCGTCCGTGCCCACAGCGGTTGTGCCAACCTGCCCCGAGATAATCACCAAAGGAATGGAGTCGGAATTAGCGGTAGCAATGCCTGTAACCGCGTTTGTCGCACCTGGCCCCGAAGTAACCAGCACCACGCCCACTTTGCCAGACGCACGCGCATAAGCGTCTGCCGCATGCACGGCGGCTTGTTCGTGGCGAACCAAAATATGGCGGAATGCTTTTTGTTGAAAAATAGCGTCATAGATTTCTAAAACCGAGCCGCCTGGATAACCGAAAACATACTCCACGCCTTCGGCTTTAAGACTTTGCACAATAATATGTGCACCAGAAATTTGCATATAAAAGACCTTTCATAATCAGGCCGACAAACTGACCGCAGAAAAATTTTCGCCGCATTTTTGTGCTGTTTAGAGAACAACGATTTAAGGTACGCGTTTTTCTAAACACCGAAATTTCACTACCTGTCCCCGTATGTCGGGTTGATAATCGGTTAAGGAAAAACGCTAACAATAACGCAGTTTAAGCATACAGTCAAGGGGAAAACATGGTTCAGGCTGCCTGAAAAATATTGTTCATCAAAAAAAACGCCGAAAACGGCGTTTTTGGGCTAACACAATTATTTTTAATCCGTAAAGCCTAAAACCAAGAGCAAGGCTTTTTCAATTTCTTTCATTTTTTCAGCAGACAAAAAACCACACGGTTTGCCTATTTTGCTTTTGGGTATGGTCATTATTTTATCGGTCATCACTTGGGAAATTTTTTGTAATCCTGTTTCTTTGGACGGCTCAACAAACACCCTAAACTGACTTGTTTTCACATCAGAAGTGATTAAGCAAAGAATAAGACTATCTAATGATACTTTATCATTTTGAACAACAACAGCGGGTCTGGGCTTGCCGTAATCGCCGCTTAATGCCACTGTAACAATATCACCGCGTTTCATTGCCCAATCCAATCATCAGGCACATTTTCTTCAAAAAGAGCATGACAAAACGCCAAATCTTCTTTTTCAGTCTGACGGTTACGAATGGCTTCACATTCCTGCTTTAATTGCTCCTGAATTTCTTTTTTACGCGTATCCAAAACCCAAGCGGTAATTTGACGAAAACCGCTATCACGCATTTTTTGGCGATAGGCAGACATTCTCTGTGCCTGTGTGAGCGTAGTCATTTTTTATCTCCTGTTCTATTTTTATTGCGACAGCGATATTGTATAACTGTTATTCATAACTTATCAATGCAGTTTTAATTTTCAGGCTGCCTGAAAATTGATTGAAACTTTGTACCTACCTAAAAGTTTTTATCTCTCACAAAGAACACAGAGAACACGGCATTTTCAGGCTGCCTGAAAGATATTTGGTATTATTCTTTGACTTAAAATATGACATAACGAACATAAAGAAATAAAAGAATAATATGTGTGATAGCAACTTGCACACTTCCCACTGCCAACCAACTGTCAATGCGGTCAAACACACCGCCATGTCCCGGCATAATATTGCCACTGTCTTTTACACCTGCCATGCGTTTGAGCATACTTTGAAATAAATCGCCAACAGTAGCAAATACAGAAATTAGTAAAACATTAAATAAAGTATGTAATAAATGTAATCCAATACTATCTCTATATGAATATAGTTCCATACCGTAAGCATAACTGCTGGTATATGTAATCCCACGCTCCAACCATAGGGTATGTAACACTGGAATATTTAATACCATGAGTGCAATGAAAGCAACAACAATGCCGCCAAAAAAACCTTCCCAAGTTTTATTTGGGCTAATTATGGGAGAAAATTTGTGTCTGCCGATTGCTTTACCAACAAAATATGCTCCTGCGTCATTTGCCCAAATAATAAAGAGTACGGACAATAATGAGTACCTATGTGTAGATGAATGGAATTGAAGTACAAACATATAAAAGTAACTAATAATAGAAAACCACAGTAAAAATAATAAATTATTATTACATTTATATTCTTGATTTTTATTGTATTTTTTGAATAGCAATGGAATAATAATTACCCAAATAATCAGAACAAAAACAGCCAAACAAAGAATTAACAAAATTATAAAATCTTTTATAATTGCAAGAAAATGAGTATAAAACCACAAATAAGAAATCACAGGGGTAATACTGCCCACAATTACAGAAGAAATCAACGAATTTATTTTCGACAACCCACGAATTTTAAAAAATTCATACGAGCAGGCAATAATGCACAAATGCCAAAAAGCCAAATAAATCGGTTGCGGTGCAAATAAAATAATTGCCAAAAATAATGGAATGGCAATCAGGGCGGAAATAATGCGTTGTTTCAATTTAATATCCTTTATCCAAGTTTCAGGCTGCCTGAAATCAAAAAAACGCCCTATTATAGTTTATAATGCCCACTTTTATCACACTTTATACAAAATGACTGCCCCCCTATTCGCCGTTTTTGGCAATCCCATTGCCCACAGCCGTTCGCCTGAAATTCATCAACGCTTTGCCAAACAGCAAGGCATTGATTTAATTTATGAAAAACGCTTGGTTTCAGGCAGCCTGAAAGACGCTGTGCAACAATTTGCCAAAGACGGCGGCGTGGGGGCGAATATTACCGTGCCGTGTAAGGAAGAAGCATTTGCCTTGTGTTCGCAACTGTCTGACCGTGCAAAAGCCGCAGGGGCGGTGAATACGCTGATTAGGCTGCCTGAAAACAAGTGGAAAGGTGATAATACAGACGGAGCAGGCTTGGTAATGGACTTACAACGCCTAAACGCTCTAAAAAACGGCGTTAAAGTGTTGCTTATCGGTGCAGGCGGAGCGGCTCGGGGCGTGATTTTGCCACTGCAACAGGCGGGGGCAGAAGTGTTTATCCACAATCGCACGGCAAACAAAGCCCAAAACTTGGCAAATCAATTTCATATTACTGCCCTAACTTTTGACGAATTAAACACGCAAGACTTTGATATTATTATCAATGCTACTTCCGCATCGCTTTCAGGAAGCAGCCCTAATCTTCCGCCTGCTATTTTCAAAAACGCACAATTAGCCTACGATATGGTGTATGCCCAAACCGCCACGCCATTTATGCAGTTGGCTCACCTTTCAGGCTGCCTGAACACCGCAGACGGCTTGGGCATGTTAGTCGGACAAGCCGCAGTGTCGTATCATTTATGGCACGGTTTTATGCCCGATATGGAACAAGTTTTACAGAAATTACGCACACAATGAAAATAAAACATATATTTCAAATAGTTATATTTATTCCGCTGTTTATCGTGCTGGGCATCAATATTGCCGCTTTTGGCAGTATTTTGTTTTATCGTGCGTTTTATCCGCATAAAACCGTATTTATGCACGCTCGCACGCCTAAAAATACAGCCATTCAATATCAACCTGTTGATTACGAAAATATTTCTATTCACCTTAAAAAAGCCATTATTGCCGCCGAAGACGCAAAATTTGCCCAACACAGCGGATTTGACTGGCAAGGCATTCAGGCTGCGGCAAAGAAAAATAAAAAAACAGGTCAAATTAAAGCAGGCGGCTCAACCATTAGCCAGCAAACCGCCAAAAACCTGTTTTTAATCCCTAATCGCTCATTTGTCCGCAAGGGCGAAGAAGCGGTGATGACCGCCATGTTAGAAGCCACAACCGACAAAGAACGCATTTTAGCCTTGTATTTGAACATTATCGAATGGGGCGAAGGCTTGTTCGGTGCGGAAGCCGCCGCACAATATTACTACAAAAAATCCGCTGCCAACTTAACACAACACGAAGCCGCACAATTAGCATCCATGCCCACACGCCCCGTTTATTATCAACAACATTTAGACAACAACCGCTTGAAAAATAAAACAAAAATTATCAAAAAAAGAATGCAAAACGCCACACTGCCGCAAGGTGATGATTAAGTTTCAGGCTGCCTGAAACGCTTTAATCATCTAACTTCATATCGCCAAATTGAATCAAGCCTTTGTTTCTCATCAATTCCGAAATAAACCAATTTAACACGGCAGGCAGAATAAACATTAGCAAAACAACGCCTGTTAAACAAAATGCACCTTGCGAAAAATTGAGTAAATCAAACACACCAACCAAGCCGCTGGTGCCCATACCGCCGCCTGCCGCACCACATTTAAGCATAAAAACAGTTGTGGATAACGCCCCGCAAATTGCTGATGAAACAATCATCGGCAACAGAATAATGGGTTTTCGCATGACATTCGGAATTTGTAACATACTTGTGCCAACACCTTGCGAAATCAAACCGCTGACACCGTTTTCACGGAAACTTGCCACCGCAAAACCCACCATATGACAAGCACAGCCCACAGTGGCTGCACCGCCTGCAAGTAGCATTGCGTCATATTCGCCCTGCCCTACCGTGCCTGCGTTAAACGCCGTTAAAACGGGGGTCGCAACCGCAATCCACATGGCGGCGGACGAAGTGGGCAGCGTCAATAAAATACCCATAATCACCGCAACGGTTATGCCCATTAACAAGGGAGCGGCATGCGTTGCCATCGCAATCACCAAGCCTAATTGATTAACCGCCCAAATAAACGGCAAGGCAAGATAAATGCCTAACGCCGTCAAACACAATGCCCCCAAAGGAATTAAGATAATATCTAACTTGGTTTTGCCTTCATATAAAGCAACCAATTCCACCACCAACATGGTTACAATATATGCCCCAATCGGGTTACCAGGTCTGCCCAAAATCAGTTGCGAAAACTCGCCGCTTGCTGTGAGTTGATCGGCAAACGCCCCTGCCAAGCCTGCAACCATAGCCATAAAAGTCAGCAATTTACCTTTATTCAAGGCATAAGCAATGCCCACGCCAATGCCTGCTCCCATTAAGGTTTTGGCAATGGCAGCAAGTTGCGAAAGCAAGTGTCCAGCGGCATAATCCGCACCAATCCAGCCCGCAATTTGTGCCAAAATTGTGCCTGCAATTAAAGTAACAAACAAACCCTGTGCCATACCCGAAAACGCAGTAATAAAAAAGCGTTTCGGAGCGTTGGCTATATAGTGTGAAAAGGACATTTTAATGCTCTTATCGGTTAAATATAAGCGGCGGATTATAAGCCGAAATAAAAATAAAAGGAGTGTTTTTTCAGGCTGCCTGAAACAGTGTAGGGCGAATAAAGCGAAGTTAAAAAACGCCCTGCACATGCAAGGCGTTGTTTTAAGCATAATAACAATTAGATTTCATACGGATCAATCGACAAGATTGCGTCTGCACCTTCCAAAATTCTTGTGGTGTAAGAATTAACCTGCGGCAGCACATAATCGAAATACACTTTGGCGGTTTCGATTTTGCGGCGGTAGAAATCGGGCGAGAGCATGGCGTTGTCGGGGTCGTTCAATGCCCGTTTGGCGTACATACAGGCTTTTGCCATTTCGCCTGCACCGATCATCGTGCCCATCATCATTAAATACGGAATACTGCCTGCGGCGGCTTTTTCGATTTCGTGTGCGTTAAACAGGGCGATTAAACCTTGAATGCAGTGTTTCACGGTGATTAAGCCTTTTTGAATTTGTAAGGCTTCCACAGGCATTAAATCTTCCAACTGTTCGGCATAGCGTTCAATGCGTTTCATAAAGAGATTAGCGGTTGCACCCTTATCAGCATTGGTTTTTCTGCCTAATAAGTCTAACGCTTGAATGCCGTTGGTGCCTTCGTAAATCGGGGTAATGCGGACATCACGCACAAATTGAGACGCACCTGTTTCTTCGATATAACCCATACCGCCAAAGCATTGTAAAGCCAAGTTGGTGAGTGTTACGCCGTTTTCGGTGCAGAATGCTTTGATAATCGGCACCATAAACTCTGCCATTCTTTGACATTGTGCGGCTTCGTCTGGGTTGGGGTGATGAGCGGCTTTGTCTAACAGGGACGCGGTCATTAAGTACATAGCGCGTTGTGCTTGCAGTGTGGTTTTCTGCACCAACAACATACGGCGAACATCTGGGTGCTGAATAATCGGCACGGCTTTGTCGGATTTTTTTGCCACATCAATACTTTGAATGCGTTGTATGGCGTATTCGCGTGCGTGCTGGAACGCCCGTTCGGCAACGGCGTGTCCTTCAATGCCTACATTCAAGCGTGCGTGGTTCATCATAGTGAACATATAACGCAAGCCTTTGTTGGGTTCGCCAATGATATAGCCTTTTGCTTGATCAAACTCCATCACGCAAGTGGGCGAGCCGTGAATGCCCATTTTGTGTTCAATCGACACGCAATTTACATTGTTAAATTCGCCGACATTATCACCCTCCAAGTGAAATTTCGGCACAACAAACAAGGAAATACCGCGACTGCCAGCAGGTGCGTCAGGCAAGCGAGCCAAAACCAAGTGGATAATGTTATTGCACAAATCGTGGTCGCCCCAAGTGATGAAGATTTTTTGACCTGAAATTAAATAATGGTCGCCCTCTGGCACGGCTTTGGTTGCCACAAACGACAAATCCGAACCTGCTTGCGGCTCTGTTAAGTTCATGGTGCCAGACCATTCGCCTGTAACCATTTTTTCTAACACAAGATTTTTTAAGTGTTCATCGCCGTGCCGTGCGATGGACGCCATTGCTCCGTTACTTAACATCGGCAAAAGCGACAAAGCCAAATTGCCCGAATCCCACAACTCATCGCAGGCGGCAGAAACAATGTGCGGCAAATTTTGACCGCCAAATTCCAACGG
This sequence comes from Neisseriaceae bacterium, assembly GCA_017458185.1. Classification (GTDB taxonomy): domain Bacteria; phylum Pseudomonadota; class Gammaproteobacteria; order Burkholderiales; family Neisseriaceae; genus RGIG9985. The sequence goes on along the minus strand of JAFTFY010000031.1, from coordinate 708 downwards.
TGCGTGCAAAGAAATCCAACCTGCTTCGCAAAACGCTTGGTATGCTTCACGCAATTTATCGTTCGTCAGCACCTTGCCGTCTTTGAATTTCGCACCGTCTTTATCGCCGATTTCATTGCTTTGTCCCCACAAATCAGCGGCAAATTTGCCTGCTTCTTCCAAAATCGAATCGACTGTATCGGGGTCTAATTCTTCGTTGCCAGGCAAAGCCAAAACTTCGTCTAATACGCCGTGTGTGCGAATAGCGAACCGCAAGTCATCAATGGGCGGTTGATAATTATCCATAATCGTTCTCCGAAAGGTTGATGAAACATAATGCAACAACTTGCACGCGAAGCGAAACCTGACACAAATGTGTTTCAGGCTGCCTGAAAAAATATAACTATATGAAATATAAAAACTTTTTATATTAAGAATATCTTTACTTATGTTTCAGGCTGCCTCAAAGCCTTTTTTGACAAGGTTTCAAGCACACTATTATACCCTGAAAGCCTGATAATATATATACTTGACAGCATTCTCTATAACTTATATAATTTCAACCTTTCACTGACGCGGGGTGGAGCAGCATGGTAGCTCGTCGGGCTCATAACCCGAAGGTCGTAGGTTCAAATCCTGCCCCCGCAACCAGTCAGAGAAACATTGATGGCAAGATAGCTCAGACGGTAGAGCAACGGACTGAAATTCCGTGTGTGGGCAGTTCGATCC
>JAFTFY010000030.1 GCA_017458185.1 Neisseriaceae bacterium | reverse complement strand
CCGTCATATTTAACTTTTACTGGAAGAGTTAAAGTTAAATTGGAAATATCATTGAGCGGTTGAATTTCAATAACATGATGGCGTGGATTGCCACAAGATACGAGCATTAGTGCTGTAAAAATTAGTGTAAAAAAAGACAATAAACGCTTCATCTGTTAATCCTTGTTATAAAAAAACTAGTGTTTTCAGGCTGCCTGAAATAAAAAAACCGTCATTGCGAGCCGTGCTATGCACGGCGTGGCAATCCCCTTGTCGTTTAGGTAGATTGACCGTTTCAGGCTGCCTGAAAACATTATTCTAAATATTCATCTTTAATAATATTTTTTAATTTTCTATATGGCACAATAAATTTTGGCATTCCTTCCGCATATGGAGAAATTTCATATGGATTATATTGAAATTTAATACCATACGCTTCAAAAGAAAAATTAATTATTTCTTCATCTGTAATAGATTTTTCCCAGTTTTCTCCTTCTTTTAAATAATCTACCCAACTTTGTGGTATTTTATCTTCAAATGCTTCTTGTTGATATGCTTCTAACAATACATTTGCTAATTCTTTTTCTTTTCCAGAAATCAATATATCCTTTAATTTGATTTCTTTTTGTTTTTCTAAATCAAATACACGAATTGTATTGTGTGGCATTCCGTTTAATGAACCGCAAAAATGAATGTAAGTAAATTGTTCAAAAGTAACAAATTTATTGCGTTGGTGTATGAAAGTTGTTTTATTTAAATGAGAAACCCAGACTTCTTCGCTTTCATCTCCTATATAATCATTAATTTTTATTTTCCCTTTTTCTGAAATGCCGACTGAATTTTCAATTTCTTCAATTTCTTCTTTTTCATCAAATACAACTTGTTTGTTGCCATTTAATTCTTTATCCAACCATTCAATTCCTGTTTCTGTTATGACATATTTATTATTATAACAATAATTAGCACATATATTTTCTGGGTATTCTGGGTCAGGGTCATTAATGCAAATCTGTTTATTCCAAATAACTTTGGATTTTGCATTAACCACTGGAATGCTGTTTTTTAACTTTTCAGATTGTCCAAATACTTGCTTTGAGCAAGATAAAAGAACAGTTAAAGAAATTAACAATAAAAAATTATTCAATATATTTTTCATTTTTTTACCTTGTTTGTTTTTTCAGGCTGCCTGAAAATTTGTCGGCTCATCGCAATGACGATTTCCCCGCACGGGAAGTGCTTTCAGGCAGCCTGAAAGCCAATCAACCTTGTTTCAACAACCTTGCCGCGTCAATCGCAAAATAAGTCAAAATACCGTCTGCACCAGCGCGTTTGAAAGCGATTAGACTTTCCATCATTACCGCGTCGTGGTCTAACCAGCCTTTTTCGGCGGCGGCTTTAATCATCGCGTATTCGCCTGACACCTGATACACAAAAGTGGGCATTGCAAATTCGTCTTTTACTCGCCGCACAATGTCTAAATAGGGTAGTCCTGGTTTCACCATCACCATATCCGCCCCTTCTTGTATATCCAAAGCCACTTCGTGCAAGGCTTCGTTGCTGTTGGCAGGGTCCATTTGATAGGTATATTTATTGCCCTTGCCGAGATTACCCGAACTGCCCACAGCATCACGGAACGGACCATAAAACGCAGACGCATATTTTGCCGAATACGCCATAATGCGTGTTTGGATATATCCTTGATTTTCCAATGCTTCTCGAATTGCCCCAATACGCCCGTCCATCATATCAGACGGCGACACAATATCTGCCCCAGCGTCTGCGTGGCAGAGAGCCTGTTTAATCAGCACTTCAATCGTCTCATCGTTTAACACATAGCCTGTATCGTCAATCAAACCGTCCTGACCGTGTGTGGTGTAAGGGTCTAACGCCACATCGGTCATAATGCCCAATTCAGGAAATTCCTTTTTCAAGGCACGAATGGCGTTGGCAATGACGCCGTCAGGATTAAATGCTTCCCGCCCGTCTGGCGATTTTTTAGAACTGGCTGCCGCAAATAAATCAATCACAGGCACGCCCAATTTCACACATTCTTCGGCGGTGAAAAGCAATTTATCAATGCTTTGCCGCACCACACCTGGCATAGACGGCACGGCTTCTTCACGATTTTTGCCTTCTAACACAAACACAGGGTAAATAAAATCGTTGGCACTTAAAACGGTTTCACGCATTAGGCGGCGAGAAAAATCATCAAAACGCATACGCCGCATTCTTGTCGCAGGCACAGAGCGAGTGGGAAAATTCATTTTTTATGTCCTATATATAAAAGGGGTTAGTATATTTGATTTTTGGACTTTCAGGCAGCCTGAAAATTCATTAAAACGCGTGGGCAACAAGTTGCCCACCCTACGCTCGCTAAAATCAGAAAAATGCTCTTCCATTGTTTTTTTGGAAAAAACAAAAGAAGGGAAAGTGGGATTTTGTGTATTTGTTGCCATAATGAACTCCTATTTAGTTCGGTTAATCGATTACTTTTCTTTTTTGGCATAAAAGAAAAGCGGTAAAATGGTTACAAAAAATAACATTGAAACCATGAAATATAAAAAATTAAGAGAAATAAAATCCATTAACAAATATCGTTTAGGATATGCTTTAATAAACGATAGACTTTGAATTACATAACTACTTGAAGTGTTATTATGAATTGATGAAGTAATAAACCCAAAAATACAGAATAATAAAAATAAAAACATAAAAAATACTTTTATTTTTCCATTTATTCTAATTCTCCCAAAATTTTCCATTCTTTCATATGTATCAAATATTCTTTTTTTCAAATCATCAATATCATTATGCAAAAAAGGCGGCAATATTAAAATCAAAAAACAATATAAAGGTAAAAAGAAAAGTGATATGTAAGATATAGTTCCTGCTAAAACGGCTTCATTATATAAACCGTCTCGATTGATAGGCATAAAAACATCAGGGGTAAATGACTTTAATTGTTCAATATTTACCCAAGAAAATAAATCAGTGTGCATAATCACCAAATACAATAACAACCACACAATCAATAACGGTGCAAACAATAAATAAAATCCTGTTCTACCTTTGTAGTAAGCCATATTAAAAATCCTTTCTTTCAGGCAGCCCTTTATCGTCATTGCGAGCCGTTGTGTAACAACGGCGTGGCAATCTTCTAACTACGGAGAACGACATTGCACAAAACCTTTTCAGGCTACCTGAAAATCGTTTTATAACACAAAATCAACAACCTGCGTAGGGTGGGCGTTATTGCCCACGCGTTTTTATTCAACAATAGGCAACCTGAAAAACATTTCGCATTGCCGTTGTATCGACTTACGCCACCCGATAAATTGACTGCGTCAATTTATCGGAGATTGCCGCGATTTGAACGAAAGTTCAAATCTCGCAATGACGAGTACGGCAACCTGAAACAAATATTTCAACCTGCGTAGGGTGGGTCTTCGACCCACCACAAAGCCGTAAGGCTTTGATCAATCATTTGTTCATGCAAACCTATCGGTTTGCTGGTGGGCAGGAATGCCCACCCTATAATACGTTTATTTTTCAGGCAGCCTGAAAAAATGACTGTCGTTGTGAGCCGACACAGTCGGCGTGGCAATCCCCTTGCCATATTCGTTTTTTACAACTTCCCACTTAAATCCAAGCCGCCAAAGCCCATCCAATCAGGGTCTATATTTTTACCAAAGGCAATACATTTAAATAACTCGCCCATTTCGTGTGGATTGAGCAATTTCTGCACGGCGGTAACGGTTTTAATGTATTTTTCGCCTGCCGTATCGCCCAATTCTGCCAATAAATCGGTAATGCCGCACGCCATTAAAAACGCCGCTTGCGTGGTGTAGCCAATAAAATCAAGCCCTTGTTCTGTGGCTGCGTCTGCAATCGCCGTAAAATCAATGTGAGCGGTTAAATCCATTTGTCCTGTAAAAACAAAGGGGTTATCCACTGTGTGATGACGATAATGCCCCATCAGCGTGCCTGTGTTGCGTTGCGGGTGATAATATTCTTTGCGGTCAAAACCGTAATCAATCCACAACATACCGCCACGCGTTAAGCGTTCAGAAACCGTTCGCACAAATGCTTCTGCCTGCAAATTGATTTCCGTGCGATAGGGAAAAACACTTTCAGGCAGCCTATTTTGGGCTTGTTCTAATAAAAAACCTGTGGCTTTTGTTGCCGCCCAATCAAAGCCTTGCAGCGTATTGTCAAAATACTTCAAAAATGATAATTCGTTGGCTTGCCTTGCCGTATTATCTATACTGTCTGCGGCTCGCCGCCTTTTCTCATTTTGAATTATTTTGACTTTATTTTTTACCCCCATTCGATAAATGCCGTCTTCCCGCATCTCAACCACTTCGCAGGGCATTGCGTCTAACACTTCATTACCCAAAATAACGCCGTCAAATTGTTCAGGCAGCCTGAATAAATGTTCTATTTTATGGGCATATTGCGGTATTTTATTTTGAATATAATCTCGCTGGCGTTGTTGCAAATCTGCTGATAATTCAATGATATAGTATTTTTGCCAAGCGTTTTCAGGTAGCCACTTTAATATATCAACCGCCAATTTTCCCGTGCCTGCCCCAAATTCATAAATATTGCCTGCCGTTTGTGGCAAAGTTTGTAAAATTTGTTTAGCAATACATTTTCCAAATAAATCAGTCAGTTGCGGTGCAGTAGCAAAATCGCCATATTGACCAATTTTTTCAGCCCTGCCGCTGTAATAGCCATATTTAGGTGCATATAACGCCCAATTCATATAATCCACAAATGGCAAAAAACCATTGTTTTGCTTGATTTTTTCCTGAATGTCCAAACACAACGCCGCACAATCGGAAGCGGCTTGTTCATCTAATGGGGGTAGGGTGTTCATTTTGAGTATTTAATCGTCAAATTGTTGTCATCATACCGCAAATTTCGATTGTTAAGATTTATTAAGATTGCGTTAATCTTGAAAATGTTTAATAACGCCTATACAAATGATGATTTCAAGTTTGATGAGTTGGATTGATTTCAATTTGAATACATAAAGTAAGGACAATGCTTATTATGCGTGCTTTTTTCAAAGCACGCTTTTTTTTTCAGGCTGCGGCAATAGCCTGTTTTTGTATGGCAAACAACTCTTTTATGCCGTGTTCTGCCAAGCCCAGAAGTTGTGTGAGTTCCTGCGTGCCAAAAGCGGCACCTTCGGCAGTGCCTTGAATTTCCACAATTTTTCCATTATCGCCCATAATCACATTCATATCGCTATCGCAACCTGAATCTTCAATATAATCCAAATCCAATAGCGGCACACCGCCCACAACGCCAACCGATACGGCGGCAATTTGTGCAATCAGCGGATTTTCCGCTAATTTATTTTCTTGTAATAACTTATTGATTGCCAAAGATAAAGCCACAAATCCGCCCGTAATAGACGCACATCGCGTGCCGCCGTCTGCTTGAATGACATCGCAATCAATAATAATTTGTCGCTCGCCTAATTTGCCCAAATCACACGCCGCACGCAAAGAACGACCAATCAGCCGCTGAATTTCCACCGTGCGACCGCCTTGCTTGCCGCTTGCCGCTTCGCGTTTCATTCGCACCCCTGTTGAACGCGGCAACATACCATATTCTGCCGTAATCCAGCCTTGCTCCTTGCCCCGCAAAAAAGGCGGCACAGCGTCTTCCACTGTTGCCGTGCAAATCACTTTGGTGTTGCCACATTCAATTAAAGCAGAGCCTTCGGGCGATTGCAGAAAATTCGGCGTAATCTTTACCGTGCGTAAAGCATTATCCGCACGACCTTGACGAGTGTAATCCATTGTTTTTCTCTTAATCATCGACAAAATGGCGATTGTAGCAAAATTAAGGCATTTCAGGCAGCCTGAACGGTTTTCTTCATAAAATACCTGAAATCAATCGTTATTTAGTGCTATGATTAGCGGTTTGCCGATAATCTTCGGTTCGTAATCGAGCATATTGTATTTAACTTATTGAATGCAATATATATTTTCTTAAAAACACATTCATATTAGGAGAACCCTGATGAAATCACCTGTTCGTGTTGCCGTTACTGGTGCGGCTGGTCAAATTGGTTATGCTTTGTTGTTCCGCATTGCTTCTGGCGAAATGTTGGGCAAAGACCAACCCGTTATTTTGCAATTATTGGACTTGCCGCAAGCACAAAACGCTGTGAAAGGCGTGATGATGGAATTGCAAGACTGTGCATTTCCGCTTTTGGCAGGTATGATTGCGTCTGACGACCCAGAAGTGGCGTTCAAAGACGCAGACATTGCCATTTTAGTGGGTGCCAGACCCCGCAGCAAAGGTATGGAGCGTGCTGATTTATTGCAAGCAAATGCAGCAATTTTCACCGTGCAAGGTGCGGCTTTGAATAAAGTTGCCAGCCGCAATGTAAAAGTTTTGGTAGTGGGCAACCCTGCGAATACCAACGCTTATATTGCGATGAAATCCGCTCCTGATTTACCTGCGAAAAACTTTACCGCTATGTTGCGTTTGGATCACAACCGTGCATTAAGCCAGTTGTCTGAAAAAACAGGCAAACCAGTGGCTGCCATCGAAAAAATGTGCGTTTGGGGCAACCACAGCCCGTCTATGTATGCCGATTATCGTTTTGCAACCATTGACGGAGCAAGCGTTAAAGAAATGATTAACGACCACGAATGGTATGCCAACACATTCTTGCCCACTGTGGGCAAACGCGGTGCGGCGATTATCGAAGCACGCGGTTTATCTTCTGCCGCATCTGCCGCCAACGCCGCCATCGACCACATTCGCGATTGGGTGTTAGGCACAAACGGCAAATGGGTTACTATGGGCGTACCGTCTGACGGCTCTTACGGCATTGAAAAAGGCATTATCAGCGGTTTCCCCGTAACTTGCGAAAACGGCGAATACAAAATCGTTCAAGGCTTGGAAATTGACGCATTCAGTCAAGGCTTAATCGACAAAACCATTGCCGAATTAAAAGAAGAACAAGCAGGCGTGGCTCATTTGTTGAAATAATCGCTTGTTTTGTAAGTAAAAACACCTTTCCGCAAAGCGAAAGGTGTTTTTTGTGCGATTAAGTTTTTCAGGCAGCCTGAAAATATAGCAAAACAACTTCAAAATGTTAAAAACTGTGTCATTGCGAGATTTGAACGAAGTTCAAATCGTGGCAATCCAGTTAAAACCGCAGGTTTTAACAAACGCCGATAGGCGTTTTTAACGGCATTGCATTAAGTTTTTCAGGTAGCCCATTTCGTCATTGCTCGCTTTTGACACGGTTTAAATTTCAGGCAGCCTGAACAATAAAAAGCAAGCACAAAAAACGCCCCAAAGGGCGTTTTTTAATATCCTTTTATATTCAATTTTTTATACGCATCGCAACCTTGTTGATAGCCTAAATTACAGGCTTTGCCATAATATTCTTTGGCAGTGGATTTATTTTGCCGTTTTCCTTGACCATTGCTATACAATACGCCGAGATTATGGCAACCTTGTGCAAAACCGCCATGACAGGCTTGTTCCCATAGTTTAGCGGCTTGGGCATAGTCTTGTTTGACACCTTTGCCGTCTGCATACAACACGCCGAGATTAGAGCAACCGCTTGCATTACCGCCATTACAGGCTTTTTCATACAGTTTAGCGGCTTGGACATAGTTTTGTTTGACACCTTGACCGTTTTTATACAACAAGCCGAGATTATTGCAACCTTGTGCGATACCGCCATTGCAGGTTTGTTCATAGAGTTTAGCGGCTTGGGCGTAGTCTTGTTTCACACCTTTGCCTTTGCCATACAACACGCCGAGATTATAGCAACTGTCTGCAACACCGCCATTACAGGCTTGTTCATAAAGTTGAGCGGCTTGGGTGTAATTACCTTTTTTATAAACATTAACGCCTTGATAAAATAAATCTTCTGCACTTTTTGCCATTGCTAATGGTGTTAAGGCGAAAGAAAATACAGCAGTGAGTAATAAAAGTTTGCGTTTCATATTTTGAGTACTCCGTTATCAGTATAAAAAATAAATTTTTCAGGCAGCCTGAAAAGGGCTATTATACACTTTTTTGCACTTACTTTGTTTTGGCTTGCGATGACGAATTCCCCGCACGGGAAGTGCTTTCAGGCTGCCTGAAAGGTTAATTTATATGAGTTCTATCAAAAAATAAGCATATATTTTGGGGAAGAATGGCGGTTTGTGTTACAATCCTGCCGACTTTTTGAACGATGAACACAAAGGTATGTAACTATGGCAAAGAAAAAACTGACCGAAAAAGACATTTTGGCATGGAACGGTCCAGAAGAAGATTATATGAACGAAGCCCATTTGGCGTTTTTCAAACAAAAACTTCTTAAATTACAAGAAGATATTATTAACAAAGCCACAGGCACTGCCGATTATCTGCAAAAAGACCAAGAAGCCACGCCCGACCCTGCTGACCGTGCTACTTTGGAAGAAGAACACTCTTTGGAATTGCGTACTCGCGACCGCGAACGCAAGTTGTTAAACAAAGTGCAAGCGTCCTTGCGGCAAATTGAAGAAGGCAGTTACGGCTACTGTGCCGATACGGGCGAGCCGATAGGCTTGCAACGCTTGTTAATCCGCCCCACAGCCACGCTGTCTGTCGAAGCCCAAGAACGCCGCGAACAGATGAAAAAACAATTTGCGGATTGATTGTGTTTGATTTTTTCAGGCAGCCTAATATATTCAGGCTGCCTGAAAACTGTTTATCTATTCACTTTATTTATCAATTTTATATCTTTCAGGCTGCCTGAATAAAGGATAATCAAATGATTTGGCACAAACAATGGATTTTTGGTAACTGGAAAATGAATGGCAATCAGGCGGAGAATGCCGCTCTGTTGCAGGCGTTAAGAAGTGTTTCTAACAATAATGCCCATATCGGCATTGCCGCCCCGTTTCCTTATTTATCGCAAGCGGTTGATTTACTTAAAAATAGTCAAATTGTTATCGGTAGTCAAGATTGTAGTCAATTTGCCGAAAAAGGGGCATATACAGGCGAAGTTTCTGCCACAATGATAAAAGACTGCGGTGCGAAATTTGTTTTAATCGGACACTCCGAACGCAGAACTTATTTTAATGAACAAAATCAAATACTTCGTAAAAAAATCGACAACGCATTAGCATGCGATTTAATCCCCATTTTGTGCGTGGGCGAAACGCTGGCACAACGCCAAGCAGGGCAGGAAACCGCTGTGGTTGGCGAACAATTAGCGGTTTTGCAAGGTTTATCGGTGAATCATATTGCTGTGGCGTATGAGCCTGTGTGGGCAATCGGTACGGGCGAAGTGGCGACGGGCGAACAAATCGCCGCCATGCACGCATTTCTTCACAAAGAAATCTTGTCAATAATGGGGGAAAATGTTACAATCCGTACCCTTTACGGTGGCAGTGTTAATGCAAATAACGCCGCCGAAATTTTATCAATAGACAAAGTAAATGGTGCGTTGGTAGGCGGTGCGTCTTTGAAAGCGGAAGCGTTTTCTGCCATTATCGCTAACGCACAAACGGAATAACAATGGAAGCATTTAAAACCCTGATTTGGTTGGTGAATATTTTTTCTGCGATTGCGGTGATTTTTTTGGTGTTAATGCAACACGGCAAAGGGGCAGACGCAGGTGCGGCTTTTGGTACAGGCAGTGCGCAAGGCGTATTTGGTGCGTCTGGTTCTGCTAACTTTTTAAGCCGCAGCACAGCGATTGCCGCTGTGGTGTTTTTCTGCACCTGCTTGGCATTGGCTTATGTGCATGCGAATAAAAATACAGGCGGTTTGGACTTTAACACTGCACCTGCCCAAACCGCACCAGCAACGCCCCCTGCTACACCTGCTCAGCAAGGTGGCGGTCAGCCTGTTATTCCTGAATAAGGTTTTGGTTTTTTATATAAAAAAAACAACAAATTAGCCGACATGGTGGAATTGGTAGACACGCTATCTTGAGGGGGTAGTGGCCGCAGGTCGTGCGAGTTCAAGTCTCGCTGTCGGCACCAACAATAAAACGCTGTTTATGTTGAAAATAAACAGCGTTTTTTATTTTTCAGGCAGCCTGAACGCTGTTTCTATCCACAGGCAAGCCTGCGTTTATTAGGCACTGCCAGTCGAAAAAATGTCCTGGGTCGGTTTTGCGATTGGGGGCAATGTCAGCATGTCCGCAAATGGCGGTGATGGTGGGGTATGCTTGAATTAAATATTTTAATAAAATCAATAAATTATCGTATTGCGGCTCGGTAAAGGGTTCAAAATCGCAACCTTCTAATTCAATGCCTACTGAAAAATGGTTGCATTTTTCCTGCCCACGAAAACAGGACACACCTGCGTGATATGCCATATTATTGACGCTGACAAATTGTTTCACCAAGCCATTTCGTTCAATTAAAAAATGGCTGGAAACACGCAAATGGGCAATGGATTGCAAAAATGCGTCTTCTTGTTTATCTAATTGATTTTGAAAGAGTTTATCTATGCAGCCTGAACCGTATTCAAATGGCGGCAGCGATATATTGTGCAGTACAATCAGCGATATGGCGGTATTTTCGGGGCGTGGCTCGAAATTAGGAGAGTGGGTTTGCACCGCAGGTTGATAAAAACCGTTATTAAACAAAGACATATTTATAAAAAACAATATTTCAGGCAGCCTGAATAAATGGAGCAATGGCGCACCCAACAGGGATCGAACCTGTGACCTTTGGCTTCGGAAACCAACACTCTATCCAACTGAGCTATGGGTGCGTATGTTATTTGGGCAGGCAAGCGTACCTACGAAAGAGCGGATTTTATCAAAAAATCGTTCAACATACAAAAAAATGCACCCTGAAAGCATAGCAAAACCGCCGTATATTTCGTATAATAGCCGTTTTGTATTTTTTTAGAATAACAAGGTTTAGGTTATGAACACAATTCGCTTGTCGCAACGCGGTTCGGCTCAAACCACAGTCATTGTTGGAGCCCTTGTCGCTGTTTTGTTTGTATATTTCTTGTTCCGCTTGGCAGTGTCGGGCGTGAAAATTGACCCTGATGATGCGTCAGACGCAGCGGTGAATAGCCGCATTCAGTCGGTGGGCATGGTGAGCGTGTCGGACGGCATTGAACCTGGCACACGCACAGGCGAGCAAGTGTTTGATAAAACTTGTAATCAATGCCACGCGTCAGACGCGTCTGTGGCTAATTCGCCCAAGTTGGGCAACAACGCCGAATGGGCACCACGCATTGCCAAAGGCTTTGATGAGTTGATTGCTAATGCGATTAACGGTTTTGCAGACGGTGCTATGCCTGCTCGCGGCGGTAATCCTGATTTAACCGATGAAGAAATCGCTCGGGCGATTGCGTTTATGGCTAATCAATCGGGTGCCAACTTTGTTGCTCCGCCAGCACCCAGTGAAGCACAACCTGCGGCAGAAGCCCCTGCGGAAACGCCAGCAGAACAACCTGCTCAATAATCTATTGATAAATTTTTCAGGCTGCCTGAATGCGTTATATCGTTTTCAGGCAGCCTGAAAATGTATTAAAATAAGCCGTTTATCATATATCAAAAAATAGGCAAACCGCACTATGGCAGACAGAACAGCCCCCAAAAAACCACGCAAATCGACAACGCAAAAACGCCCCCCAAAACGGGCGGTGGTGAAAAATGATGACTTGCCCAACCCCATTACGGCGGTGTTGGTGGGCGATACGCTGTGGTTGGTGTCTTTGGTTTTAACGGGCTATTTGGTGTTGTGCCTGTTAAGTTTCACTGTGGGCGATGTGGCGTGGTCGCACAGCACCAGCACCAACGAAGTGGTGCGTAATTTGGGCGGACGAGTGGGTGCGTATCTATCTGATATTTCTTATTATTTATGCGGTTTTTCAGTATGGTGGGTGGTGTTTGCCGCAGCAGTCTGGCTTTTCAAAAGTTTTCGTGCGAGAAGTGTGCGAAAAAATAAAGGGCGTTATTTGCGTTGGGTGGGGATTTTGGGCTTATTGCTGTTAATTGCCGCATCAAGCGTGATTGAACACTCGCTCTGGGCAGGCAGCCTGAAAAATTCTTTACCTGCGGACGCAGGCGGTTTGTTGGGTCGGGCTTTAACGCCCAAAGTCATGCCCTTGTTCGGCACTTTGGGCAGTACGATTGCCATGGTTGCCGCTATGCTGATTGGTGCGTCTTTAATTTTGCAAGTGTCGTGGTTGGAAATTTTAGAATCGGTCGGCAAATTGTTAGAACGCATTTTTGGCATTGCGATTAGAAAACCCAAAGCGATTATCGACAATATTAAAAACCGTGATGAGAGCGAAGAAATTGCCAAAAAAGCCAAAGAAATCAATGAAAAACCTTTGGAAATTCAACAAGCCAGCATTTTGCGTGGTCGCGAATTAGAAGCGGCACGCGTGCGTCAGCAAGACAAACGCCGCATTAAAAAAATGGCACAACAACAAAGCGGTTTGCTGTTTAGCGAAGAAGAAGATGATTTGGGCGATAATCCTTTGCCGCCTTTGAATTTGCTTAAACCCGTGCCAGAACAAACGATTACGGTTGATGAAAAAACGCTTAACAGCAACGCCACACAAATTGAAACCAAGTTAAACGAGTTTGGTATCGGCGTAAAAGTGGTGAAAGCCACAGCAGGTCCTGTGATTACGCGTTACGAAATTGAGCCTGCACAAGGTGTGAAAGGCAGTCAAATTGTGGGTCTGGGCAAGGATTTGGCTCGTTCTTTGTCCTTGCAAAGCGTGCGTATTGTGGAAACCATTGAAGGCAAAAACACGATGGGCATTGAATTGCCGAATGACAATCGCCAAATGGTATCCTTGCGTGAAATTTTTGAAGCCGATGTCTTCCAAAAAAGCACGCCCAAACTGACGGTGGCATTAGGCAAGGATATTGCAGGCACGCCAGTGGTGGCGAATTTAGCCAAAATGCCGCATTTGTTAGTTGCGGGTACAACGGGTTCGGGTAAATCGGTGGGTGTTAATTCAATGATTGTGTCGATGTTATACAAAGCCCGCCCTGACGAAGTGCGTTTTATTATGATAGACCCGAAAATGTTGGAATTGTCGGTGTATCAAGACATTCCGCACCTGCTTTGCCCTGTGGTTACCGATATGAAACTTGCTGCCAACGCTTTGGCGTGGAGCGTGGCTGAAATGGATAAACGCTATAAATTATTAGCCCATGTCGGCGTGCGTAATATCGAAGGCTTTAACGCAAAAATTCATGACGCCATTGATAAAAAACAAAATATTCCCAATCCATTTAGTCTTGACCCCGATAATCCCGAGCCTTTGGAAAAACTGCCGTTTATCGTGGTGGTGGTAGATGAATTTGCCGATTTAATGATGACGGGCGACAAGAAAAAAGTGGAAGAATACATTGTGCGGCTTGCTCAAAAAGCCCGTGCCGCAGGCATACACTTGATTTTAGCCACACAACGCCCATCGGTTGATGTGATTACAGGCTTGATTAAAGCCAATATCCCTACCCGCATTGCCTTTCAAGTATCCAGCAAAGTCGATAGCCGCACCGTATTAGACCAAATGGGGGCAGAAAACCTATTAGGGCAGGGCGATATGTTGTTTTTACCGCCAGGAACCGCCTATCCACAACGCATACACGGTGCATTTTTATCGGACGATGAAGTGTTAGAAGTGGTTGCATGGATTAAACGCCACTCCGCCCCGAACTACATAGACGGTATATTAGACGGCGGTATGGGCTCTGATGACGGCGGTTTTGGCGGTGTTGCAGGCGGCGAAAATCAAGACGAATTATTTGACCAAGCGGTGAAATTCGTATTAGAAACCCGCAAAACTTCGATTTCGTCCTTGCAACGCCATTTACGCGTAGGCTACAACCGAGCCGCGAATCTGATTGAAGCTATGGAACAAGCAGGCGTTTTATCCGCCCCTGAATTAGGCGGGGCAAGGAAGATTTTAAAAAAGTAATGAGCAATGAGAAATGAGCAATTAGCAATTATGTTTTATGTCAAACCTGCGGTTTGACAGATACATTTTAGATAACGCTTCGATTTGGTTTCAGGCTGCCTGAAAGAAACTCGAAGCGTTATCTAAATCTAATCCGTTTTGCCGACAGGCAAAACGAAAAACCTAATTGCTCATTTCTCATTGCTAATTGCTCATTAAAAATCACCCTTCTCTTGCGTGGTTAATGGTGTATTTGGGAATTTCAATCGTTAAATCGTCTTCGCCAACAGTCGCTTGGCAACTTAATCTTGAAGTGGCTTCCAAGCCCCATGCTTGGTCTAATAAGTCTTCTTCAATGTCGCTGGCGTCTTTTAGCGATGAAAAGCCTTGCCGCACAATAATATGACAAGTGGTGCAGGCACAGGATTTTTCGCAGGCGTGTTCGATTTCAATATTGTTGTCTAAAAGGGCATCAACAATTTTGGTGCCTGTGGCAATATTGTGCAAGGTTGCACCATTCGGACACAATTCTGGGTGTGGTAATACGGTGATTGTGGGCATATTTTTTGCTTTCTGTTGGTTATTTCAGGCTGCCTGAAACTATTTAATTTACTGTAATCATTCAATTTTTTTATTATCACACGGATTGGAAAAACCTAACGGTTTTTCTGATAAAAAGATTGCGTGAGCAATCGCTAATCCGTGTGACATTTAAAAATTATCTTTCAGGCTGCCTGAAAAGGTTTTTTGCATTGCCGTTATTTGTGATGGGCTTCCCTAAAATTATTTTTAACTTCGTTTCACTCGTTAAAAATAATTTTAGGAGATTGCCACGCCGTGCTTTCGGCACGGCTCGCAATGACGACAAAAGTTTCAGGCTGCCTGAAACTATTTAATTTACTGTAATCATTCAATTTTTTTATTATCACACGGATTGGAAAAACCTAACGGTTTTTCTGATAAAGAAATTGCGTGAGTAATCGCTAATCCGTGTGATATAAAAAAAATCTATGCTTTCAGGCTGCCTGAAAGTTAAATTTCGTCTTGTGTGTCATTGCGAGATTTGAACTTTCGTTCAAATCGTGGCAATCCAGTAAAAAAATCGTTAGATTTTTTTACAACGCCGCAAGGCGTTGTAAGGCACTGTTGTCTTTACAAATTAGGCAACTTGAATGGCTCTTTGCAATGCCGTTTCAACGCCTGCGGCGTTGTGTTTTGCCTGTGGCAAAACTGGATTGCCACGACTTTGCTTCGCAAAATCTCGCAATGACACTGGTTTTTATTTTCAGGTTGCCTGAACAACAATTTTTGCAAGTCCTTATCGTTTTATTCAGGCTGCCTGAAAAGGTTTTTTGCATGGTCGCCTAATTTGATAGGCTACCCTAAAAATCCTGCGGATTTTTAGGAGATTGCTTCGCATACGCTCGCAATGACAATCAGGGTTTCAGGCTGCCTGAAAAGCATTTTTTCTTTTCAAAGGCAACCTGAAAAATATCATTACGCTTTCACTGGCGGCTCAATCGTTACGCTATACCCACACTCTTTCACAGGGCAAACTTTTTCTGTGCCACGCCGTTTGGTGGTTTTTATGGTGAGAATTTTGCTGCCGCATTTGGGGCAGGGTTCGGCGACTGGTGGGTTCCATACGGCGTAGGTGCAGGTAGGATAGGTTGAGCAACTGTAAAAAATCTTGCCGTAGCGGCTTTTCTTTTCAGCGAGCGTCCCTTTGTTACATTCGGGGCAGGTAACGCCTGTGTCTTTGGGTTTTTCTAATGGTTCGATGTGTTTGCATTTGGGGTATGCGGCACAGCCGATAAATTTGCCGTATTTGCCTTGTTTATAAACTAATTTGCCGCCGCATTTGGGGCATTCGCGTCCTTCTACGGCTTCGGCTTCGGCTTGTGCGGCTTGGGCTGCTTCTTCGGCGGTGAGTTTGGCACTGCGGGTGTAATTGCATTCAGGATAGCCCGTGCAAGCGACAAAGCGTCCGCGTCTGCCAAATTTCATTTGTAATTTTTTGCCACATTCGGGGCAGTTTTCTTCCAAGTCTTCGGTGGTGATTTTGGCGCGTTCAATGCCCGCTTTTTCTTTGACTTGTTGCGAAAAATTCTTCCAAAACGCACGCATAACGGGAATGCGTTGCTTTTTGCCTTGTGCGATTTCGTCTAATTGATTTTCCATTTTCGCAGTGAAGTCGTAATCGACATATTGCGTAAAATGTTCGGTCAAGAATTTATTGACAATATCGCCTGTGTCGGTGGGAATAAAGCGTTTTTGGTCAATCACTACATATTCGCGGTCTTTTAGCGTGGAAATAATGCCTGCATAAGTCGATGGTCTGCCGATACCAAATTCTTCCAACGCTTTAACCAAAGACGCTTCGGAATATCTGGGCGGTGCTTGGGTGAAATGTTGTTCGCCATAAACTTTGTCGGCGGGCAAGGTTTCGCCCACTTTCATTTCAGGCAGCCGTGCGTTTTCGTCATCTTCCGTATCATCGCGTCCTTCTTCATACACCGATAAAAAGCCCGCAAAGGTTTGCACTTGCCCTGATACACGGAACATGCCTTTACCCAAACTTAAATCAACGGTGGTGGCGTCAAACTTGGCGGCTGCCATTTGACAGGCAACTGTGCGTTGCCAAATCATACGGTAAAGTTTGAACTGCTCTGCCGATAAATAGGGTTTGACCATTTCAGGCGTGCGAAACACCGAAGTGGGACGAATGGCCTCATGCGCTTCTTGGGCGTTTTTGGATTTGGTTTTGTATAAATTAGCGGATTTGGGCAAATATTCTTCGCCGATTTTCTCCGCAATATATTGTCGAATTTCAGCCACTGCGTCTGCCGCTAAATTTACGCTGTCAGTTCGCATATAGGTAATTAAACCTGTGGTGCCGCTGCCCACATCAATGCCTTCATACAACTGTTGGGCGGTTTTCATGGTGCGGTCGGTAGTCATTGACAATTTGCGTACCGCTTCTTGTTGCATGGTTGAAGTGGTAAAAGGGGCGGCGGGATTGCGGGATTTCTTTTTCTTGTCAATATTTTCAACGGTTGCCGTGTCAAAGCCTTTCAGGCTGCCTGAAATTTTCTCCTGCGTTTTTTCATCAGGAATATCAAATTGTTCTAATTTTTTACCGTCAAAATGCGTGAGTTTGGCGTTGATTTTGCTTTTATTTTTATGACTGTCCAAATGAATTGTCCAGTATTCTTGGGCAACAAACGCTTTGATTTCGTTTTCGCGTTCGCAAATCAAACGCAGGGCAGGGCTTTGCACGCGTCCTGCGGATAAACCTGTGCGAATTTTCCGCCACAATAAGGGCGACAAATTAAAACCAACCAAATAATCCAAAGCACTGCGAGCCTGCTGGGCTTCAACCAAAGGCAAGGACACTTCGCGTGGGTGTGCCACAGCGTCTAACACCGCTTTTTGGGTGATTTCGTGAAACTCCACACGCGGCATGGGTTTTTTTGCTAACCCGCGTTTTGTGCGTAAAATTTCCTGCAAATGCCAAGAAATCGCCTCGCCCTCACGGTCGGGGTCGGTTGCTAAATAAATGGTGTCCGCCTCTTTGGCTGCTTTGACAATCGCTTCCACATATTTTTTATTGCGTGGCGTTTCTTCAAATTTCATCGCAAAATCGTTGTCGGTATCAACCGAACCGTCTTTGCGAACCAAATTGCGAATATGCCCATAAGACGCTAAAACTTCAAAATCGCTGCCTAAATATTTTTTCAGCGTTTTGGCTTTGGAAGGCGATTCGACAATCAATAAATTTTTGCTCATATTTATTTGTTCCTACAATATTTTATGCTTTCAGGCTGCCTGCAAACAGATATACTTAATGCACAATCGTTTTATCATCAAACACATTCAATAATTTTTCGCCTGTTTCTAACGACAGCGAATCAACCGCATTGTTTAAGCGAATCAGCATTAACAATTTGGCGTTTTCTACCGTGATTTCATCGTCAGGCAAGTTCATTAAAGCGTGAATTAAGCGTTCTCGCTCGGCAAACTGAATTTCGCCTGTTCTGCCCACAAGGTGCAAGAAATCTCGCACCGCTGGCGGCAGAATATTCTGCTCTTCGGGGGTGAAAATGCGAATGGCTTTGGGCGACACGGCGTTCAGTTGCGTTTCGTTCATTTGTTTGCCAAATAAAGCGTCCAAACAATTTGCCGCACAACCAATCTCCCACGGGTCATGCCCTGCGGCAATTAAATGTGCCAAAATCGCTTCATGTGACACTTCTTCGCTTTCACGAAAATAATCAAATAAAGTCGAAAAGACTTCAAACATCGGTGTGGTGTTTGGTGTATTCATACTAACTTATTGTAATCTTTGGTAAAATCCATTAGAAGTAGTGGCAATAATGCCGTCTAATTCTAAATCCAATAATATAGCATACAAGTTTGCAGGGTGCATTTGCAAGTGCTGTGCTAATGTATCTGGGTGAATGGGGTCAAAACCCATAGCCTGTAAAATGCGATTTTTTTCAGTATTATCAAGCGTTTCAGGCTGCCTGAAAGATGGTTCTTTTGGATTTTTATGATTTATTTTTTCAGGCTGCTTTGTATTTGTAATCGCCACAGTTTCAGGCTGCCTGAAAAGGTCTTGGTTTGCCTTGTTTTGATTTTCAGGCTGCCTGAATGCAGATAGTGCGTGTTCGCATTCAGCCAAAATATCTGCCACACTCGTAACCAAAGCCGCCCCATCGCGAATTAACTTGTGGCAACCTGCACTTTGCGGATTAAAAATCGAACCAGGCACCGCCATCACATCGCGTCCCAATTCGCCTGCCAATCGTGCGGTAATTAAAGAACCCGATCGTTCTGCCGCTTCAATCACCACAGTGCCCACACCGAGTGCGGCAATCAGGCGATTTCTGCGGGGAAAGTTTTTTGCCACAGGCGTGGTATTGAGCGGAAATTCCGACAACAACAAACCCGTTTGCGACATGGCTACTGCCAAATCCTGATTTTTGGCAGGATAAACAATGTCAATGCCCGTACCCAAAACGCCAATCGTACTGTTTTTGCCCAACAACGCCCCCTGATGAGCCGCCGCGTCAATGCCGTCCGCAAAGCCAGACACAACCGTAATGCCTTGTTCAGACAATGCTTGCCCAAACTGCTTGGCAATTTGCACCGCCTGCGGCGTGGCTTTACGAGAACCCACAATCGCAATTTTAGGCTGTTGCAGTAATTGAATATTGCCATGCAAAAACAACACAGGCGGCGGACGCATACCTTGTGCCAAACTCATCGGATAATCAGCGTCCAAAAGTGTTAAAATCGAGCGATTTTGACCTTTTTCTAACCACGCCATCGCACATTCCGCCGATTTTTCCGCCGTTTTATTGAGCAACAAAGGCAGAGCCTTATCCGCCTGCTCCAAACAGGGTTTGAGCTCATCAGCAGTCGCCGATAAAATCGCGTTAATCGAACCCAATCGTTTCATCAACATGGCAAACGATATAGGACCAACATAAGGCGTTAGGGCAACGGTTAAATAGCAAAATAAATCATCACGATAAAGCATATTTTTCTCGAAAAATATTAGACATTGCATTAAAACTATTCAGGCAGCCTGAAACTGATTTCAAATGATTTCAAACCAACTGTTTTGCCGTTAGGCAAAACAAAATAACTGCTCACTACTCACTGCTAACTGCTCACTGTTTTTCAGGCAGCCTGAAAAAACAAAGGCGTATGCCCAGCACACGCCTTTTGAGTTTAACACATGATTAGTGTTTGTAAATCGCACCAGCACCTTGATTAACTGCCACTTCTGGTGGGAAGTTTAAGTCTTCCAAATCTTGACCAGGATTACCTGCCAAGTCGCCGATAGACGCTTCACTGGTAGAATTCATTAAAAGTGCATAAGAAATGCGGTCGCTGGTCATATACACCATAGCCTGACCGATTTCTTCGGCAGGAATTACCACATATTTGGTTTTACCGCCTTCGGTGCGTTTTACCGCTTTGTGGTTTTTATACACACTGATGATGGCACCTTTATCCAAACCATCGCGTTCGCCACGGTTCAGCAAAATGGTTTGGTTTTGACCTGCTTCGGAAACACCGTTGAAAATACGAATTACACGGGCTTTCACTTCCACTTGTGGATTGTGTGGTGCAAAGTTAAAGCGTTCGTGGCTACCCAAAGGAACATATTTCAAACGGTCGCCTTCGTTGATTTCCGACACCACTTTGGTGATTTCAAACGGTTGTGCCACAGTAGCAGGGGCTTTCATAAGACCATTGATTTGATGATAGCGTTCGCCTTCACCTAATTGTTCCGCTTCGGTTGCCGTTTGTTGCACGCGTGGCCCGCCATTGCGAGACATCAGCGTTGCTACTTCACCGCTATACACCACTTCTTGACCCAAAACTTCTTTGGTGTCAGGGTCAATCACAGGTCCTGTAATGCGGTAAGTTAAATAACGACCCGATTCGCTTTGTTTGTCGCCATAAACACGATCGCCTACGGAGTACAACAAGCGTTTGTCAGGACCTGCTACTAATTGCGGTGCTTTGTTGGTTTCTTCCACAGGAATCACGCTGGGGTGTTCCATAAAACTACGAATCATACCCATAGGCAGGGTTTCTAGGCTGTAACCGCCTGTCACATCGTGCATACCTGGACGCAACTTAATGGTTTGACCACGACCGCCTGCGGTGTTTGCACCTTCAACGCCCAAGCGTGGGCGACCTTGTGCGTCATAAGTTAAAACCAACACTTGACCTGGATAAATCAAATGTGGGTTTTTGATTTGTGATTTGTTCATACCCCACAACTCTGGCCATTGACCAGGTTGATTGAGATACATACCAGAAATGCCCCACAGCGTATCGCCTTTCTTCACTGTGTAGCGTTCAGGAGCCCCTTTTTTGACGGTTAAAGCCAAAGAGGGTGCGGAAATTGCTAAACTCATTGCACAAAGCAAGGTTATAATGGGTTTTTTCATAATGATGATTCCCTTTACTGGATTTTTATAAGGTGTCATAGATTACGCTGTAATCATATACTACATTGTGGAAATATTACCACTAAATTAAACATTTTTTTTCATTTAAGGGCAAATTGTGTTAATTTTTTACCAAAATTAGGCAAGATTGGAACAATATTTTATGGCAATTCTCGATATTTTGAAATACCCAGACCCACGATTGCACACAGTTGCAACTCCTGTGGCAGAAGTCAATGACCAAATTCGCCACATTGTCGCTGATATGGCGGAAACCATGTATGCCAGCAAGGGCATCGGTTTGGCGGCAACACAGGTGAATATCCATCAACAAATTGTGGTGATGGATTTATCCGAAGAACGCAATCAGTTACGCGTGTTTATTAACGCCAAAATTACGGATAAACAAGGCGAGCAGGTGTATGAAGAAGGCTGTTTGTCCGTGCCAGGTGTGTTTGATAAAGTCAAACGAGCCGCCGAAATTACGGTGGAAGCATTAGACGAAAACGGCAAACCTTTCACACTGCATGCGGACGGGCTTTTGGCGGTGTGTATTCAACATGAATTAGATCATTTGCAAGGCAAGGTGTTTGTGGAATATTTATCGCGTTTGAAACAAAATCGCATTGTGGCAAAAATGAAGAAACTATCCAGAGAAAAGGACGAAGAATGAAAGTCATTTTCGCAGGTACGCCGCCGTTTGCGGCAACGGCATTAAAAGCGATTGCCGAAAAACACGAAGTGGTGTGTGTTTTAACGCAGCCTGACCGCCCCGCAGGACGCGGCATGCACTTGAAACCGTCTGCGGTCAAAGAGACGGCGTTGAAATTGAATATTCCTGTCAGGCAGCCTGAAACGCTGAAAAACGCTGATATTCAGGCAGCCTTATTATCTTACCAAGCCGATGTGATGGTTGTGGCAGCGTATGGTTTGTTGTTGCCCAAAGCGGTGTTGGATATGCCAAAATATGGTTGCCTGAATATTCACGCGTCCCTTTTGCCACGCTGGCGTGGTGCCGCTCCCATTCAAAGAGCGATTGAAGCAGGCGATAGCCAAAGTGGCATTTGCATTATGCAAATGGACGAAGGGCTGGATACAGGCGATGTTTTGCACCGCTCGGTAATTGACATTGACAGCACCGATACCGCTGCCACATTGCACGATAAATTGATGTTTCAGGGTGCAGAAGATATTGTTGCAGTTTTACAACAATTACCAAATATTGAACGACAACCGCAGCCCACAAGCGGTATTTCATATGCCAAAAAAATCGGCAAAGACGAAGCCTTAATCGACTGGAAACAGTCCGCCAGCCACATTGACCGCCAAATTCGGGCGTTTAATCCGTTTCCTGTGGCAAAAACGCTGTATCAAGGCGGTGTGTTGAAAATATTTTCAGGCAGCCTGAAAAATGAGACGACTGATAAACCTGCGGGCACAATTATCAAAGTCGATGAAAACGGTCTGTGCGTTGCTACGGGCGATAATCAAGTTATTCAAATTATGGAAGTACAAGCCGCAGGCAGCCGCAAAATGGCTGTGGCAGATTTTCTTAACGGCAACAACATGCGTGTGGGCGATATTTTGGGGAAATGATTTGGGTAGTGAGTAGTGAGCAGTTAGAAGTGAAAAATAAGTAGATGAAAACAATCCGTTTTGCCTGATAAGGCAAAACTAAATAACTGCTCACTGCTCACTACTAACTGCTCACTGTATTTTAGGCAGCCTGAAACCCAAAAAATGACGAATTTAGGAGATTAAATTGAGTTTGCGTCATATTCAAAAAGCGGCGGTAGCGTGTTTGTTATCGGTTGAAGACGGCACGAATTTGCGGCTGGCTTTGTCGTGTGGCAAGGATTTAGACGCAAGCGATAAAGCGGCTTTTTTGGATATATCCTACGGCGTGCAACGCTTTTCAGGCAGCCTGAAAGACTTGTTGTCTTCATTATTAAATAAACCTTTGACCGATAAAAATATTAACGCTCTGTTGCGTGTGGCTTTGTATCAATTAACTTACACGCAAACGCCGCCTTATGCTGTGGTCAATGAATGTGTGGCGTTGTCTGCCAAGATGCAGCACGGTAAGTTCAAAAATTTGGTGAATGCTCTGTTGCGGCGGTTTTTGCGTGAAAAAGACACATTGCTCAATCAGGTGAAAAACAATCCGAATTTGCCCAAATGGTTTGAAAATCGCCTGTATCAAGATTATCCTGATGACGCTCAACATATCATTCAGGCTGCCTTACAACACCCGCCTTTGACGCTGCGATTAAATTGTCGCAAAACAAATCGTCAAAATTATGGCGAAATTTTACAAAAAAACAACATAGCACACACTTTTTTAAGCGATATTGCCGTTTGTTTGCAAAATCCTGTTAAAGTATCGGCAATACCGAATTTTGCAGACGGTTTTGTTTCCGTGCAGGATTTTGGGGCAATGCAGGCGGCGACTATTTTGCAACCGAAAGACGGCGAACGCATTTTAGACGCGTGTGCCGCACCAGGCGGCAAAACCGCTCATATTTTGGAGACAGCCGATTGCGATGTAACCGCTGTGGATATAGACGCAAATCGCTTACAAAAAGTGGCAGACAATTTACGCCGTTTGGGCTTTCAGGCAGCCTTAAAAGCTGCTAATGCGGCAAATGTTGATGAATGGTATAACGGACAACCTTTTGACGCAATTTTAGCCGATGTGCCGTGTTCTGCCACAGGCACGATTCGCCGCAATCCTGATATAAAATGGTTGCGAAGAGCAGATGACGCACAAAAAATCGCCGACCAACAAGTGGTTTTGTTAGACAACCTGTGGGGCTGCCTAAACAATGGCGGCAGAATGTTGTTTGCCACTTGTTCGATTTTTCGTGAAGAAAATCAACAACAAGTGAGCCACTTTTTACAACGCCACAAAAATGCGTGTTGCGTATTAGAAAAACAGTTGTTAATCAACGACATACAAGACGGATTTTATTATGCACTGTTGCAAAAAAATTAAATATTTTCTTGCTTTATGCCTGTTGCTGATGTGTTTTCCAGCAACGGCAGACGGTGTGCGTCCGTTAAAATCAGACGGTATCAAAATGCCCAATGGCGAAGTTTTAGTGGCAACCCGCTTTTTTATCGACCTGCCACGCCCTTTGCAGGAAGTGCTCAAACAAGGCATTCCCCTGCAATTTGATTTGTCGTATCAAATCACACGCCCCGCCAGTTTGGCGTATAAATTCCGTTTTAATCAATTATTTAGCGATGATAATGCACTTTCTTACAAACTGTCCTATCACCCCGTAACCAACCGTTATCGCGTTGCCACAGGCACATTTTATACCGAATACCCCACATTAGATACCGCCTTAAAAGCATTAGGGGCAACGGCAAACTGGCAAATTTTGCCACAAGGCAGCCTGAACGCTTATTCTGCCGCCGATACGCAAATCAGCGTTAAATTAACACTCAACGAACAACGCTTACCCAAACCCTATCAAGTGAATGCCGCCGATAAATCCAAACGCTGGAAATTAGACAGCGGCTGGGTGCGGTTGAATATTATTGGGGAGTAGGGCGATGGGGCGTTTTTTGATTATCGGCACAGTTTTGACGATTATCATTTTATATTTGTTGTCGATTTCAACATACGCCGAAACCTTATCGGCACAGTTCAAAACCGTGTCGGCGGTGTCGTCTGTTATTGCTTTGTCGTTGCTGTTTTCTTTGGTGCGGCAAATTTGGCGGCTGAAAAAAGATGCCAAAGCCCAAGTTTTGGGGGCAAAACTCACGCAACGCTTGGTGCGAATGTTTGTTGGCGTAGTGCTGTTGCCGTCTTTGGCACTGTTGTTTGTGTCGTCTTTTTTTATCAAAACTTCGATTGATTCTTGGTTTAGCGATGAAATCACACAATCGTTAAACCGCAGTGTGGATTTATCCAAACGCTTGCTTGATGATTTACAACAAAAAGCCCTGTCAGACGCACAAGGCGTGATGCATGAATTACAAACCGCCACAGAACAGGGCGAGAGTGTCGCTCAATTTGTTAGCCGTTATAACAATCAAGCGTTTTTTCAGGTGATTGCTTTTCGATATGACGACCACAGCCCTTTGGCTTATGGCGGCTGGTCAAATAGCGAAGCCCATTTACCCGATAATAGCGAATTTCCTATTGATAATCAAGCATTAAGCAATACCATTAACATTGGCAATCAAATGTTGGTGCAAGTGTGGTTGTTGCATGAACAGGGCGATAATAAAGCGTGGTTATTGTTCAGGCAGCCTGTGCGTGCCGAAATTGCTCAAAATATTGTGTATATTGAAAATGCACGAGCTAACTATGCCGCTTCCACTTATCACAAGAACGGTTTGCAAACTTTTTTTGTTATCACGCTGGTCATGGCAACGCTGTTGGCAATGGTCTTGGCATTGCTTGTGGCGGTTTATTTTGCCCGCAAATTTATTGCTCCATTAGCGTCTTTGGCACAAGCCACAAACGCAGTGGCACAGGGCGATTTCACACGCCGAGCCGCTGTTTATCGCGAAGATGAATTAGGCATTTTATCGGCACGATTTAATCGCATGGTTACCCAGTTGCAAAATGCACAATTAGCCACAGAACAAATGCACATTCAACAAGAAAACGCGCGCCGTCATTTGGAATTGGTGTTATCCACATTATCCAGCGGGGTGATGACATTAGACGAAGTAGGCAGCCTGAAAACTTTTAATGACGGAGCACGCCGCATTTTGGATTATTCTTTGAATAATTTGGTTGGCAAACCGTCATCGGTGTGGCAAAAAAGTGGGCAAGAAAAAGAAATTGCCGATTTTATTCATCAACTTCTGTCCCATATTCGAGATGAGAACGCATGCGAAATTGAATACAAAACTTCCACTTCGCCACGCATTTTAATGGGACGAGCCGTGCCGCTGCCTAATCGAGCCGATATTCTTGTGGTATTTGACGATGTGACGGATTTAACTTCGGCACAAAAAGAAGCCGCTTGGGGCGAAGTGGCACGCCGTTTGGCACATGAAATTAAAAATCCGCTCACGCCCATTCGTTTATCGGCAGAACGCTTGGCAATGAAACTCACCGATAAATTAGACGAAAATGATGCCAATATGCTGATTCGTTCGACCAATACCATTATCAATCAAGTTGATGCCTTGCAAGAATTGGTCGAAGGTTTTCGCAATTACGCGCGTTCAGGCAGCCTGAAATTAGAAAAACTCGATTTTACGCAAATTGTTGATGAAATTTTGGTATTATACGAACACGCAAGCGAGTATCATTTGAACATTAAGCGTTACCCAGAACCATTATTTATTCGTGCCGACAACACCGCTATGCGTCAGGTTTTGCATAATCTGTTCAAAAATGCGGCAGAAGCGGCAGTATCGTGCGATAATCCGCAAATTTGGGTAACAATACAAAAAGATGATGATACTGTGCATCTTTTGGTACGCAATAACGGCAAAACCTTTCCTGCCAATATGTTGCACCAAATTTTTGAACCGTATATCACCGATAAACCCACAGGCACAGGTTTGGGCTTGGCTGTGGTGAAAAAGATTATAGACGAACATCAAGGAACAGTCTGGGCAGGTAATGACGACAACACGGCATTGGTCAAAGTTACCTTGCCGCTTGTTATGGAGAAACCCGATGAAAAGTAGCGACATTTTAATTGTTGATGATGAAATTGGCATTCGCAATTTATTGTCCGAAATTTTACAAGACGAAGGCTACACCGTTGCTACCGCAGAAAATGTGGAAACCGCACGCCGCTTACGCCAAGAAACACGCCCCGCAATGGTTCTGTTAGACATTTGGTTGCCTGACAGCGATGGCATTACTTTGCTAAAAGAATGGGCGAGAGAAGGCTTACTCGATATGCCTGTGGTGATGATGAGCGGACACGCCAGCATTGATACGGCAGTTGAAGCCACCAAAATTGGTGCATTAGACTTTTTAGAAAAACCGATTGCCTTACAAAAACTCCTAACAGCGGTAAAAAATGCCCTTAAATACAGTAAATTGCAAGAAACCGTTGCCGTGCCAACCGAAAAATTGGGCAAAAGTCCTGTGATTGCGGAAATGGTCAATCGCTTAAAAAAAGCCGCAGAACTTGACCCCACAACCATTATTATGCTCACAGGCGAGGCAGGTTCTCCTTTTAACCAAGTAGCAGAATATTTCCGTCACCCACAACGCCCGTGGATTGCACCCAATACCGAACAATGGCTCAAACCCAATCAAGACTGGCTACGAGCCGCCAAAAACGGCGTTTTGTATTTAGGCAATATTGCCACTTATTCTATGGAAGTTCAGAACGCCATTTATAAGATGATTTCGCAACGCGACCCGACCAATAACGCTCGCATTTTAGCCGCATGCAGTCGCTCCCTGAACGATTTGGTAACGCATGTTAATTTTGACCATCGTTTGGGCGAAATGGTGTCGGGTTTTGTAATTTCCATTCCGCCCTTGCGTTCGCACACCGAAGATGTTGAATCCATTGTAGAACAAATTACCCTGCAATTAGTGGCAAGCAAACAAATTCCTTTGGTGAAATTCACTTCCACCGCATTGGGTTTATTACGCCAATACAACTGGCCAGGCAACTTCGACCAATTACGGCAAGTGGTGAAAAACTTGGCACTGATTGCCGAAAACGGCGTGATTGAAGGGCATAATGTAACCTATATTTTAGAACAATATCGCAATCACTTTTTCTCCGAAAAAACCACTTCTACCGAAGAAATTGATTACAACAAATCTTTGCGAGAAATTCGTCAGGATATTGAAAAGCGTTATTTTGAATACCACATTTTCAAACACAACAGCAATATGAGCAAAGTGGCAGAAGAAGTGGATTTAGAACGCACACATTTGTATCGCAAACTCAAACAATTAGGAATCCGCTTTCCGCGTCATCGCCGCAGCAGTAAAGACAAAAAAGATGATGAATAAAAACAATGAGTTTGTAATGCTTTCAGGCAGCCTGAAAAATATAGTCGTTTCATTTCAAAATCTACCATCGTTGGCTTGTCTTGCCGTATTATAGTCAATTCACAGCAAAACCATTCAGCGTTGGTTCGCCTTGCTGTATTAGTCATACTATCTGCGGCTTCACCGCCTTGACTGCTTTTGCTGTGAACCGACTATGTTTATACTGTCTGCGGCTCGCCGTCTTGGTATATTTTGAACTGAAACGATTATAAAAAACGGTTTAAAACAAGCCGTTTTTTATTTCCCCATTTTCCACAATAAATACAATGGCAAACTAATGGTTTGGGTTTGTTCGCAAGTGTTTTTGCCGATATTTTTTAATGACAATTTGTAGCCTAATTTAGGTTGATATTTTTTGCAAAATTGCCGATAACTTTTGGCTTGCGTATTGGTAGTGGATTTAACTTCAATGGGAATGATATTTCCTTGTTCTTCAATTAAAAAATCCAATTCCGCACTATTTCCTGACCGCCAAAAATAGGGATTTTTATTTAATTGAAGCAATTCATTTAAAACATAATTTTCCACAATCGCACCTTTGAATGTGCTTAATGTATCGTAATGATAAATGATTTGTTGATATTCTAATCCCAAACTTCGGCACAATAAGCCAATGTCTGACATATATACTTTAAAATAAGTGGCATTGGCATTGCTTGATAATGGCATTTCTGCATTGGATACTAATTCTAATAAATGAATAAGCCCTGCATTTTTTAGCCATTGTAAGGCTGCTTCTAATTCATTTGCTCTTTTACCTTGTTTGACATGAGAAAAAACAAATTTATTGTTTTCTTTGGCAAGTTGTTTGGGGACTGAATGCCAAATCATACGAATTTTTTCTATTTCAGAAACAGGTGCGTGTTTAGAAAAGTCGTCAGCATAATCTTGAAGTATATCGTTTTGTATTTTTTTAATATTTTCAAAGTCTTTTGTATTGATATATTCTTGAACAACGGCAGGCATACCGCCTACAATATAATATTCTTTTAATAAGCGTTCAAATTTTTCAGTATATACGCTTGGTATTTCTCTATCTGTTTGCCAGTTTTCAAATAATTGAATGTATTTTTCTTCGCCCATAGCAATAATAAATTCATCAAAACTCATTGGATACATAGATAAACGATTGACTTTACCAACAGGAAAAGAAATGTTTTCTTTTTTTAATGCAACACCCAATAAAGAACCTGCACAGGCAATATGTAATTGTGGCATATTTTCACAAAAATATTTTAATGCAGTAATTGCTCGTGGAGCGTCTTGAATTTCATCAAAAATCAATAGCGTTTTACCTGCGGTGATTTTGCATTGTTGTAAAAGTTCAATTTCTTTAATAATGCGTTCAACATTAAAATCATAATCAAAAATCATGGCGTAATTTTGATTGGATTCAAAATTGATATAACACATATCGTCAAATTGAGCATTGCCTAATTCTTTCAAAATATGCGTTTTACCACATTGCCTAACACCTGTGAGCAATAAAGGTTTTCGTTGTGGATTATTTTTCCATTGAATAAGTTGATGAAGAATGTGGCGTTTCATAGATATTCCAGCAAAAGAGATACGAGTTTTTTGATGATAATAACATTTTTCATATGACTTTTGCAAGAATGGTATAGAAAGTCATAAATAATCAGTCATATTTTCAGGTAGCCTGAAAGCAATGAGCAATGAGCAATTAGCAATGAGTAATTAGGCGTGTAGTCAAGCCTGCGGCTTGACGGATATATTTAGATAACGCTTCGATATTTTTTCAGGCTGCCTGAAAACATAATCGAAGCGTTATCTAAAAATATATCCGTTTCGCCGTAGGCGAAACTAAATAATTGCTAATTACTCATTGCTCATTGCTAATTACTCACTACTCACTGTTTTAAGGTCTTGACAAAACCGTTAAAATATAGTGTAATTCGCCGTTTTACAATTTAATTTTATTAGGAAAAATACAATGAAACGCACTTACCAACCTTCTGTTACACGCCGCAAACGCACACATGGCTTTTTGGTTCGTTCTCGCACTCGTGGTGGTCGGGCTGTTTTGGCTGCTCGCCGTGCCAAAGGTCGCAAACGCTTGGCTGTTTAATTTTGCGTTATTCGTTCGCCAAGCAGTACAGACTTTTAAAAGCGGAAGAGTTCTCTTCCGTTTTTGCATTGCGTAAGCGGTTGATTTTAGGGCAGATTTGTGTTTATCGTGGCAATAATGGTTTGTCGCACGCACGGCTTGGTTTGGTGGTCGGTAAAAAATGTGCCAAAAAAGCAGTCGAACGCAATTTAATGAAACGCCTTTTGCGTGAGTGGTTTCGCTTAAATCGTCACTGTCTGCCGCCGCAAGATTTTGTTATCCAAGTGCGGCAAAAGTTTGGTAAAGCCGATTTTGGCAAATTAGCACAACAACTTCAACGATTGCAGGTTACACAATGATAAAACGATTATTCATCTTACTCATTCGTTTTTATCAAACAGGCATTAGCCCGTTTTTGCCTGCTCGTTGCCGTTATACGCCCACTTGTTCGCAATATGCAGTCGAAGCCATTAGCCGCTTTGGGGCGGTTAAGGGTTCGTATTTAACACTCAAACGCTTGTTGCGTTGTCATCCTTTTGGCGGTTATGGTTTTGACCCTGTGCCGCACAATCATATGGAAAAAAATACTTATGAATCAACGACAAGACAATAGCCGCAATCTGATTTTGTTTATTATCATCGCCGCACTGATTTTGCTGGTGTGGAATTATCTTTTTCCGCCGCCGCCGCCAGCGACTACGCTGCCTGAAAATCAAACGCAGGTTGTGGCTAATCAAACGGTAGAAAGTGAAAAATTAAGCACTTCTCGCTTAATCAGCGTGAAAACCGATGTCTTCGATTTGCATATCGATGAAGCCAGTGGCGATATTCGTGATTTGTCTTTCACACGCCACAATTCAACCGAAGATGAAAATAAACCCTTTGTTTTATTTGAAAATTCTGATAAAAACACTTACATTGCTCAAAGCGGTTTAATCAATTCTGCGGATAATCAATATGTGGCAGTGAATTTCACCGCGGATAAGCCTGAATATGTGATGAATGGCGACACTTTAAGCGTTAAACTCACAGGGCAGGCTGAAAACGGCTTGACGGTGTATAAAACCTACAACTTCAAGCAAGGCAGTTATTTGCTTGGCGTAGATTATCGTGTGGAAAACCGTTCAGCAAGCCCAGTGAAATTGAATGCGATGTATCGCTTATTGCGTGATGACCACAAGCCTGCTGGCGGTGCGTATTTTACGCAAACTTACACAGGCCCTGTATTATACACGCCTGACGGCAAGTTTGAAAAAGTATCATTTGAAGATATTGCCAAAAATAAAGCCGATTTTGTTAAGCAAACCAACACAGGTTGGGTGGGCATTATTCAGCATTATTTTGTGTCGGCGTGGATTATGCAGGCGAAAAATCAGCCCACAGTGTGCGGCAAACCCTGTTCGCCTGATTTTACCAAACGCAGTAAAGACGGTTTATATTCCGCAGGTGTTTTGGTTCCGCTGCCTGATTTGCCAGCACAAGGCGTGATGAATATTCCGATGAAACTGTATGCAGGGCCGCAAGAATACGCTGCCATCACGCAAGTTGCGGATAATTTTCAATTAGTTAAAGATTATGGCAAAGTGCATTTATTTGCGTCTCCTTTATTTTGGTTATTGCAAAAACTGCACAGTTTTGTGGGCAACTGGGGCTGGGCGATTGTGTTGTTAGTGATTTTGGTAAAAATCGTGTTGTATCCCTTAAACGCCGCGTCTTACAAATCTATGGCAAAAATGCGTGCCGTTGCCCCCAAATTGCAAGAGTTAAAAGTCTTGTATGTTGATGACAAAATGAAACAACAACAAGAAATGATGGCGTTATACAAACGCGAGAAAATCAATCCATTAGGCGGTTGCTTGCCGATTTTGTTGCAAATTCCTGTATTTTTGGGCTTATACTGGGCGTTATTAAGTTCAGTTGAACTGCGTCAAGCCCCGTGGATAGGCTGGATTACCGACTTGGCACGCACTGACCCCTATTTTATTTTGCCGATTGTGATGGCAGGCACGATGTTTTTACAAACCTATTTAAGCCCGCCGCCCACAGACCCCATGCAAGCCAAAATGATGAAAATTATGCCTGTGGTGTTTTCGGTGATGTTCTTCTTCTTCCCAGCAGGTTTGGTTTTATACTGGGTGGTGAATAATATTCTGTCGATTGCCCAACAATGGTGGATTAACCGCCAAATTGAAAAAGCCAGCGTTAAGGCATAATGTTAAAATAACGCTCCCTGAAAAGTTTTGGGGAGCGTTTTTTAATGTTTCAGGCAGCCTGAAAGCATATTTTTAATAGAGTAACTGAATAATGAGTTTAGGAAAAGACATTGTTGATATTTACACCAAATCATCGGTTTATTATTTGCGTCTGCAATATTTGGTGGTTTGCTATTTAATGGTATTGGCGGCGGCGTTTTTTATTCTGCCATTGCCAAGAGAAATGGGAATAAATGGCTCGGCTCGTTTAATGGTGGGCGGTGCGTTATATATTGGTTTTGCGGTGTTATTAGTTTATGCTCCGAAATTACTTTATCCTTTGATTGGAAAATTATTATCGCCGTATAAAGATGAAAAAGAAGTTGAAGAAAAATTTAATCGCTTGTCAGAAGAGGAAAAACAAGAAGTCGAAAAAGCAATAGAAGCACATTATGGCGTATCGTTAAAGAAAAAAGGCGTGCTTGTTATTACCATGAGCAAAATGCAAAGAGTGGCAACCAATGTGTTTTTTCAATGCTTGCTAATTGAATTATTTTGCTTGGCGATTTTAATAAATCAAGACCATAGTTTGATGATTTCTAATCCTGTTACGCAAAATATTGCTGATGTTTTGTCAAAGCATGTTGGTTCAAAATCACCTAACGATCTTTTTTTTGCACTTCATGATCATTCAAAAGAAGGTAGTTCAACTATGATACCGTTTGATCAATTTTACTATATGCGAGAAAGTGTATTTTTTATTTACATGGTTTTCTTTGTTTTATATATCGTCAGATTGGTTGCAGCATTTATTGCATCTCGTCCTATTTTGGAGACTGAATCAGTTTTGCCAATTATAAAAAATGCACAAACAATTGGAAAAATGATTTGGGCGTTATTAACAACATTGGTAATATCATTTGTAATGTTCTTAATTATTCATAATTTACTAACTGAATTATACAAATACATTTCTCAAATATTATCAATAGATAATTGGATACGCAGTTCAATTTCAATTACAACCGTATCCATTATAAATGTTTTAATTTTTTTTCGTTTTATGGAAGATTGGTATAAAAAGATTTTCCGTAAATTTTAACTTTCAGGCAGCCTGAAAAAATGACCATTCACGACTGGATTAAACAATCCCCTTTGCCACGATTAGAAAGCCGAATGTTATTACAGGCGGTGTTGGGTTTGTCGTCTGCACAAATTGTTACCCACAGCGAAGATAAATTAAGCGATGACGCATTAAACCGCCTAAACGCCTTGCAATGCCGCCGCCTAAACGGCGAGCCTATGGCGTATATTTTGGGCGAAAAAGAATTTTACGGCAGAGTGTTTTGCGTTAATCAAAGCGTGCTTATTCCACGCCCTGAAACGGAATTGTTGTTAGAAACTGCTTTATTCAGGCTGCCTGAAACGCCTGCAATCGTATGGGATTTGGGTTGCGGCAGTGGCATTTTGGCGATTTCAATCAAACTACAACGCCCCGACTGCACGGTGTGGGCAAGTGATATTTCGGATAATGCCTTAAAAATAGCACAAAAAAACGCCCAGCGTCTGCAAGCCGCAATCGAATGGACGCAGGGCAACTGGTACGATTGTTTCAGGCTGCCTGAAAAAAACAGCGTGGATATAATTATCAGCAATCCGCCGTATATTGCTTATGATGACGCACACTTAACACAGGGCGATTTACGCTTTGAACCACAAAACGCCTTAACTGACTTTGCAGACGGCTTATCGGCATATCGCATACTTATCAATGGGGCAGGGCGGTTTTTGAAAAATGGTGGCGAAATTTGGTTAGAACACGGCTTTGAACAGGGCGAAAGCGTGCGTCAGTTATTAGCCAACGCAGGTTTTCGTAATATTCAAACCTTACCCGATTTAGCAGGCTTGGAACGCGTTACAGGCGGGGTGTTTCAGGCAGCCTGAAAGGTTAAAACTTATCCAATAACATCAGCGTGGCTAATAGGGCAATCATTATGGCACTGATTTTTTCTAACTTGGCGGCGTGGTGTGTGAGTATTTTGCTTAATATTAGTCGATAAACTTCAAAATTATAATTCGTTGGCTTGCCTTGTCGTATTATTTTATACTGTCTGCGGCTCGCCGCCTTTTATACTTTTGAAGTTTATCGACTATACCGCTCCGCCTGTGGCGTAGAGTAGTAAATTAAGATATTCAATCGTCATCATTATGGCTAATAGAATGTATAAATGTATGCCGAAAGGGTTGTTTTTGTCTAAAAACGGCGGAATGAATGAGACGAAAAATGCCCATGCTTTGGGGTTGCCGAGAGAACACATAAATCCTTGCCAAAACAACATCTTACGCGTTATTTGTGTGGGTTTTTGGACGCGTGCTTTTGTGCTGGTTCGCCACATGGTGTAGGCGATATAGAGTAAATAAATGGCACAAATGGAAGTAAAAATACGAAATATCAATGGGTTAGTGGATAAAATAATGCCTGCTAATGCGGCACACAGCCAACCAACAATGCCTAAACTGAATATGGCACCAAGTAGCATAGGTTGCACGCGTTTTAAGCCAATACTCATACCCAAACTTAATGCTAATGTCATATTTAAGCCAGGTATGAGTGAAATCAGCCAGTAGGTTGTGATGAATAATAGCCAGTTCATTGTGCGTTTTTATCGCTCAACCGTTTTTGCCAAAATTCAATTTGTTTTTTCACTTGATTAGGGGCGGTGCCGCCTGTGTGGTTGCGGGCTTTCAGGCTGCCTTCCAGCGTTAAAACGCTGTAAATATCGTCTTCAATCAATGGTGAAAAAGATTGCAATTTTTCTAACGGTAAATCTTCCAAGCGACATTTTTGTTCTTCGGCGTATTTAACGGCGGCGGCAACGATGCCATGACTTTCACGGAATGGTATGCCTTTTTTCACCAAGTAGTCCGCCAAGTCGGTTGCGGTGGCAAAGCCTTGCAGGGCGGCTTGTCGCATATTTTCTACAATCGGCACAATGCCTGATACCATATCGGTGTAAATGCGTAGCGTGTCAATCACTGTATTGACGGTGTCAAACAAGGGTTCTTTGTCTTCTTGATTGTCTTTGTTGTATGCCAACGGTTGCGATTTCATCAGCGTTAAAAGGGCGATTAAATGTCCATAAACGCGTCCTGTTTTGCCACGAACCAACTCTGGCACATCAGGGTTTTTCTTTTGCGGCATAATCGAAGAGCCTGTGCAGTAGCGGTCGGACATTTTGATAAACGCAAATCGCTGGCTTGACCACAGCACTAATTCTTCGGACAGTCGTGAGAAGTGCATCATTAAAATGCTGGCGGCAGCAGCAAATTCAATCGCAAAATCACGGTCGGAAACTGCGTCTAATGAATTACGGCAGACTTCTTCAAAGCCTAACAGTTCAGCGGTTCGCTTGCGTTTAATCGGATAAGTTGTGCCTGCCAAAGCCGCTGCCCCCAAAGGCGAGCGGTTAATGCGGCGGCGGCAGTCGGCAAAGCGTTCCGCGTCTCGTCCAAACATCTCCACATACGCCATTAAATGATGAGCAAAACTCACAGGTTGCGCCACTTGCAAGTGTGTAAAACCTGGCAAAATGGTGTCGGTATGGTCAAGTGCCAAATTCAACAAGGCTGCCTGAAAGTCGGCAATCAGTTGCAAAATGGTGTCGGTTTCCCCCCGTAACCACAGGCGAATATCGGTTGCCACTTGGTCATTGCGACTGCGTCCTGTGTGCAATCTTGCCCCTGCATCGCCCACTTTTTGGGTGAGCAAGCGTTCCACATTCATATGCACATCTTCTAAATCAACTGACCAGTCGATTTTATTTTGGTTAATTAAATCAATAATTTCTGCCATACCACGACGAATATCGGCTAAATCCGCTTCGCTTAACACGCCACATTCAGCAAGCATTTGAGCGTGAGCTAATGAACCTTGAATATCCACAAGGCTTAATCGTTTGTCAAATTGAATGGACGCGGTGTAAGTTTTCACTAATTCCGACACAGGTTCGCTAAACCGTGCCGACCAAGTTTTGCTATGATGAGACATTGTTTTTTATCCTATAATTTATGTTTTGGCTTCGCCTAAATTTCGGCTTGTTTGCTTCGCAAACCCTTTATTTACTTCGTAAATAAAGATTTGCACTGCGTGCAAATAAACCTTATTTTAACTTCGCCTTGCGGCTCGTTTAAATTGCGGCTTGATGACTTCGTCATCTTCTTTGATAAACTGCGTTTATCAAAGGTTTGATACTTCGTATCAAATAAACCTTATTTTCAGGCAGCCTGAACTTTTGGAATTTTAAAAATGCGTATTATACGACAAGAAATCCCCTTATTTGCAGTACCCGATTTTCGCAATTTAGGCGTTGCGTTACGCGTGTTTGTGTCTTCTATGTTGCTGTTACTGATTTTGCCGCTTTTGGTTGCAGACGAAAACACATCCTATTTAGAAAGTTTTTCCAAATTCACCGTATGGTTAGCCCCTGCCATTTTGATGATTATTGTGGCACTTTTTTTATTGAATAAGCCCATTCATCGCTTGCCGTTTCCGCCGATGTGGGTACTGTTTGTTACTATAAGTATTTGTTCTTTATGTGAAACTTTTTTCACGCCATTAGAAAAAGAACTCAACTTTCGCCACATTATCATCATTGCTGTTTATACACTCGGTTTAATGCACTATCAAGCCGTGCTACAAAAAGCCTTTTCGCCCGCACTCGCCCAAGCCCAGTTAGACGCTTTAACCGCCCGTATTCGACCGCATTTTTTATTCAATAGTTTGAATGCGGCAGTCAGTCTGATTCATACTCGTCCGTATGACGCAGAAGACGTTTTGGTCAATTTAGCCGATTTATTTCGGGCACAACTGAAATCATCAGGCAAAGACAGTTCTTTGGGTAAAGAAATTGAGTTAGCACAAGGTTATTTAGCGATTGAAGAAATGCGTATGGGCAGCGACCGCTTGGCAAGCGAATGGACAGTGAATGCACCAAAAAATGCACGCGTGCCACACCTGTTGCTACAACCTTTGCTGGAAAACGCTGTGTATCACGGCGTAGAACCCAGTCTGATGAAATGCACCATTAAGGTGAGCATTACCCACAAAGGCGAATGGATTTACATACGCATAGAAAACCCCATACCGCCCAATGACGAACAACAAGAACATGTTTCAGGCAACCGTATGGCGTTGCGAAACTTGTCCGAACGGCTGTTTTTAATGTACGACCGCGATGCGGTGCTAAACCGCAGTGAAAATAACGGCATTTATCGCGTGGATATTCGTATGCCATATCGACCGTATTCGGTGTAAATCAGTGAGCAGTGAGAAGTGAGTAGTGAGCAGTTGTTTGGTCAAGCCTGTGGCTTGACGGATAAATGCTACAATCTGTCGCTTATTTGGCGAGTTGATTACTTGGTTTGTGCGTTGTTGTTTTTGGCGGTGGCGGGGTTTTAAGGCTGCCTGAAAGGTGAATGATGATTTTATTTTCGATGATAATTGGTTTTCTTGCAGTTTTTTTATTTTGTAAGAAATTTTTTAAAAATACTGCTGTTGCTATTATTGGCGGTATAGTTGCTTCTATAATTTCTATTCCACTATTGCCGTATGGTTATTTTTTATGTTTATGTCAGAAAAATTCGGGGCAAAAAATATATAAAACAGTGAAACAATGGAAAGCAGAAAATCCTAATGCTTGGGAAAATTTACAAGAAATTAGTTGGGAAAATGTTAAATATGGTGATATTCCTGAATATTATAAGCAACATAATATTCCGCAATATAAAAAATTTCGCGGTAAAAAATATGAACTTTCAAAGGGTAGTAATCAGAGAGTATTAGATTATGGTAAAAGCAAGAGACATTGGTCTGGAATAATATTGCACAATCGACATATTTTTTATGATAACTTAAAAAACGAAATCCTAATAGAACAAAATTATTATCGCTATTATATAGAATTTTTTGTAGGTGGATATGATTGTGGTGAAACACAAGTACATATCCGAGATTTTTCAAATCCCAAACCATTAAAATAACACTTCGATTATTTTTTCAGGCAGCCTGAAAGAAATATCGAAGCGTTATCTTTAAAATATATCCGTTTTGCCTGTTAAGGCAAAACAAAATAACTGCTCATTGCTCACTGTTTTTCAAACTTTGCATATCAATCACAAAGCGGTATTTCACATCGGATTTCAACATTCGTTCATACGCTTGGTTGATATACTGCATATCAATTATTTCCACATCAGGCACAATATTGTGTTTGCCGCAGAAATCTAACATTTCTTGCGTTTCGGCAATACCGCCGATACACGAGCCTGCAATGGTGCGGCGTTTGAGTAAGAGTTGTGCGGAATTGGCTGCCACTTCTTCGCCGACTACGCCAACCAAAACCAACGCTCCGTCTGTGGTTAAAGTCGGCACATACGGGGCTAAATCGTGTTTGTACGGCACGGTGTCGATAATCACATCAAATTGATTGCGAACCGCTTTCATTTGGCTTTCATCGGTTGATAACACAATATGATGCACGCCTAATTTTTTAGCATCATCAAATTTGCCTGTGGAGCGGGTAAATAGCGATACTTCCGCACCCATTGCCACAGCAAATTTAATCGCCATATGTCCCAAGCCGCCTAAACCAACTACGCCCACTTTTGTGTCTTTGCCCACTTTCCAGTGGCGTAAGGGCGAATATGTGGTAATGCCTGCACACAACAATGGTGCAACGGCTTGGGTGTCCAAATTTTCAGGCACACGACAGGCAAATGCGTCTTTGACGACATAACGGGTGCTGTATCCGCCGTAGGTTTTCTCGCCCGTGCTGTAACGGAATGAGTCGTTATAAGTTTGCACATTGCCGTTATCGCAATATTGTTCTAAATCGTGGCGGCAGGGTTCGCATTGCCCGCAGGAATCAACCATACAGCCGATTCCAGCCAAATCGCCGATTTTAAATTTGCTGACATTTTTGCCCACTTTCACCACGCGTCCGACAATTTCATGACCAGGAACCATAGGATAGGTACTCCAACCCCAGTCATTGCGTGCTTGGTGCAAGTCGCTATGGCACACGCCACAATATAAAATGTCGATTTCAATATCATTGTCGCCACAATCTCGGCGTTCAAAATCAAACGCTTGCAAAGGCGTGTCGTGTGATAAGGCAGCGTAGCCTTTAACTTGAATGGTCATTTTCATCTCCGTTTTTTAAGTTGAACAGGGTGTATATTAAACGATAATAATTCAAGTGAAAACGCAATGGTATTATCTTTTTTTGATATAAATAAAGGTTTTCAGGCTGCCTGAAAAGAGTGAGCAGTGTGTAGTGAGTAGTGAGCAGTTGTTTTGTTTTGCCTTAACAGGCAAAACGGATTATATTAAGATAACGCTTCGATAAATTTTTCAGGCTGCCTGAAAAGTTTCATTGACTTAATCGACAAGGGGATTGCCACGCCGTGATAAATCACGGCTCGCAATGACAATCCCAGCGGCAATAAATTGCCAACGGCTGTTTCATTGACTTAATTGACAAAGGGATTGCCACGAATTGAACTGCGTTCAATTCTCGCAATGACATATCCGTAAGGCAATAAATTGCCAACGGCTATGTCAATTCTGATAAAATAACTCGCTTTTTTGAAAAGCAATTCATTTTTAACCCCATTTATTTTTTAAGGAGTTGGAACAATGTCAGGAGCAATTATTCCTTTGATTTTTCTCGCCGTTGTGGTGGTGATTGGTTTTCAAACCTTTAAGGTTGTGCCGCAACAAGAAGCGTATATTGTGGAGCGGTGGGGGCGGTATTACCGCACGCTCACACCTGGTTTGCGTTGGTTAGTGCCGATTATGGATAAGGTGGCGTATCGTCATACTTTGAAAGAAATTCCGTTAGATGTTCCCAGCCAAGTGTGTATCACGCGTGATAATACGCAATTAACGGTTGATGGCATTATCTATTTTCAAGTAACCGACCCAAAATTAGCGTCTTACGGTTCAAGCAATTATGTGTTGGCGATTACGCAGTTGGCTCAAACCACGCTGCGTTCGGTGATTGGTAGAATGGAGTTGGACAAAACTTTTGAAGAGCGAGACGATATTAACCGTGCGGTAGTGTCGGCTTTGGACGAAGCGGCTGTGTCGTGGGGCGTGAAAGTTTTGCGTTATGAAATCAAGGATTTAGTGCCGCCGCAAGCGATTTTACACGCCATGCAAGCCCAAATCACTGCCGAACGCGAAAAACGAGCGGTGATTGCTAAATCCGAAGGTGTAAAACAAGAGCAAATTAATTTGGCAAGCGGTGAGCGTGAAGCCGCCATTCAAAAATCGCAAGGTGAAGCACAGGCGTTAATCAATCAATCCACAGGTGAAAAAACCGCACAAATTAACCGTGCCGCAGGTGAAGCCGAAGCCCTGCGTTTGGTGGCACAAGCCACCGCAGACGCTATTCGCACAGTGGCAGAATCCATTAAACAACCAGGCGGCATGGAAGCGGTGAATTTGAAAGTGGCAGAACAATATGTGGAAGCGTTTGGCAAACTTGCCAAAACAGGCAACACTTTGATTATGCCCGCAAATATCGCCGATGTCGGCGGTTTGGTTGCCGCTGGTATGCAAATTGTGAAAAACCAAAAACAAAATCAATCAGGCATTCGCATTGATGTGGATTAACCTGTATCAACCATAACGCCGTAGGGGAGAACGCACCCTACGGCGGTTTGTTTTTCAGGCTGCCTGAAAGATTGTTTTAGGAAATAAAAATGAGTTTGCAACGAGATATTGTTGATATTTACACCAAATCATCGGTTTATTATTTGCGTCTGCAATATTTGGTGGTTTGTTATTTAATTGTATTAGCAGGTGCGTTTTTTATTTTACCCTTGCCACGAGAAATGGGGATTAACGGCAACGCTCGTTTAATGGTGGGCGGTTTGTTGTATATCGGTTTTGCAGTGTTATTGGTTTATGTTCCGAAGTTATTGTATCCATTATTAGGTAAATTATTATCGCCGTATAAAGATGAAAAAGAAGTTGAAGAAAAATTTAATCAATTATCAGATAAAGAAAAAAGAGAATTAGAACGAGAATTAAAAAGAGAATACGGAAGAACAATCAAAAAAAATGGCGTTCTGATTATTACAATGAGCAAAATGCAAAAAGTAGCAACAAATTTATTTTTTCAATGTTTGTTAATTGAATTATTTTGTTTAACGGTATTGATAAATATTGACCACAGTTTATTGATTTCTAATCCATTAACACAACATATTGCGGATATTTTGCAAAATTATACGAGTAACACACCGCCTAAATATGACGAGAATTTTTTTACTATCAGTAATATAACAACAAAGGACGAAGGCAGTCCTGTTAATATTCCGTTTAGTCAGTATGCTTATATGGCTGAAAGTATATTTTTTATTTATATTATTTTTATTATTTCTGTATTTGTTCGATTGTTCTTAATGTTTATTTTTATTCGTCCGCTTTTAAGTTGTTCAATTATTAAAAATATGAATACTATATTTGCCATTATAGGAATTTTGGTAATGTTATTTGTTTCTTATGGTGCAGTTATAATGTTTTTACAAGATTTAGAACTTTTTATAAATCAAATAATTGATTTTAGAAATTGGTTTTTAATGTCTTGTGGATTTTTTAGTATAGGTATATTAAATATACTTATATTTTGGCTATTTATAGAGTATTTTTTCAAAAAAGCGATTGGCTTGATTTAATTGATTATATTTTTTATATAAAAAACAATGCAGTACATTGGTCGATTTGCTCCGTCTCCTACTGGGCATTTACATATTGGTTCGCTTTTAACGGCGGTGGCAAGTTTTTTGGACGCAAAAGCCAACGGTGGAGCGTGGTTGGTGCGTATGGAAGACTTGGATAAACCGCGTGAAGTGGCAGGTGCGGCGGACGATATTTTGCGTACGATGGACGCATTTTCTTTGCACTGGGACGGTGAAGTTGTTTATCAAAGCCAGCGGCACGCTTTGTATCGTGCGGCTTTGGACGAACTCAAACGGCAAAATGCGGTGTATCCGTGCTATTGCAGTCGCAAAACTGTGCAGGAAAACGGTCGGCAAGGCATAGACGGCATTATTTATAACGGAAATTGTCGTTTCAGGCAGCCTAATAATTCTGCACAAAAAACACCTGCGTGGCGAATCAAAACAAATAATCAAGTTATTGTTTTTGAAGATAAAATTTGCGGTATGCAGCAACAAAATATAGAACAAGAAGTGGGCGATTTTGTGCTGTTGCGAGCGGACGGCGAGTGGGCGTATCAGTTGGCGGTGGTGGTTGATGATTGTCATCAGGGCGTTACACACATTGTGCGTGGCAGTGATTTGCTGCTTTCCTGCCCACGCCAAATTTATTTATATCAACAATTTAATTTCAGCCTGCCTGAATACGCCCATTTGCCTTTGCTAACCAACGCGTGGGGGCAAAAATGGTCAAAACAAACCCTTGCCCCTAAATTGGATTTATCGCAAAAAGAAAAATTATTAAAACAAGTTTTGGCTTATTTAGGCTTGCCTAATCCTATTCCCGATGAAAATTGTAACTCGTTGTTACAATGGGCAATTTTGCATTGGGATATACAAAAAATTCAGCCACAGTCGATTGTGTGTTAAATTCTTTTTCATTTAATCATTTTGATATTCAATAGAATAATTGGTACTATTGTCTTGTTTTAATAAGGAACACAAATCGGCAAGGGTGTTTTTTAATTGTTCATTTAAAACATACGGCGGATTGATGATAAACATACCACTGCCTGCCATGCCGAAACCGTCTTTTGAAAACGATTTAACCGAAAGTTCTGCTTTAAGCCATTTTGGGGCAAGTGTTTTTAATTGTTCAGGCAGCCTTTTGCTTTCTTCGTATTGCAAAATCGGATACCAAATTAAAAAACAGCCTGTGGCAAATTTTTTAATGGCTTTTTTTAGGGTATGGATAACTTTTTCGTAATCGTCTTTTATTTCGTAAGACGGGTCTATTAAAATAATTGCTCGGCGTGTGGGTGGGGGTAGTAAGGATAATAATCCGTTAAATCCGTCATTATTGTGTGTGATTGTTCTTTTTTGAATATTTAATAATTTAACTGTTTGATTTAATAATATAAATTCATTGTTGTGTTGTTCAAATAAACGCAATTTGGTGTCCATTTTTGCGGTTTTGGCAGCAATATAGGGCGAGCCTGCGTAGTGATTGTTATCAGGTAAAATATTTAATATTTGGTTTTTAAATTCGCTTAATAATGGCGGTAATGATTGTGCTTGATATAATCTTTGCACACCGTCTATATATTCACCTGTTTTTTGCGATTGTTCATTGCTTAAACAATATAAACCTGCACCCGAATGGGTATCAATATAAAAATAGGGTTTGTCTTTTTGGTTGTAATATTGCAACACCAAAAATAATACAAAATGTTTCAATATATCGGCAAAATTGCCAGCGTGAAAAGCATGTCGGTAGGAAAGCATAATGATTTACTTTATTTAATTTTCAGGCTGCCTGAAAAACTTTTTGCATTGTCGTTTTTAATGATAGGCTGCCTGAAATTATTTCTTTCTAAAAATTGTGCCGCCGATTTGTTGATTCTCTAATAAAAAAGAACGGACGGTGGTTAAGTTAAAACCGCTGGCTAAATACATTTGGCGGTTATGGCTTAATAAAAATTCGGCTGCTTTAAGTTTTGTGGTAATGCCGCCTGTGCCCATTTTTGAGCCTGTTTTTATGGTTTGGCTTAATTCTTTTTCGCTTAATTCATTGATTTCTAATTGTATTTTTGCGTCTTTATATTCAGACGGGTTTTTGTCGTAATAGCCGTCAATATCGCTTAAAATCACCAACAAATCGGCATTAAAAAAGTGGGCTGCGTAGGCACTTAATCGGTCGTTATCGCCGA
Source organism: Neisseriaceae bacterium (assembly GCA_017458185.1). Classification (GTDB taxonomy): domain Bacteria; phylum Pseudomonadota; class Gammaproteobacteria; order Burkholderiales; family Neisseriaceae; genus RGIG9985. The sequence goes on along the minus strand of JAFTFY010000030.1, from coordinate 70,659 downwards.
ATACAATTTCGGCAATGCCCGTGGCATCGTTTTCGTTAATAATCGGTAATATGCGGTTTTCTAATAAGCCGTCAATTAAGTTTTTGGCATAACCTGTGGATTTGCGTGAATCAAAATCGGCAGCGGTTAATAATATCTGTGCGGTGATAATGCTATGTTTTTGCATTGTTTTTTCGTATATGGACATTAAATGCGGCTGCCCCACAGCGGCTAACATTTGGCGATTAACAACCGAAGTTTTTTCGATATTGGATTTAATGCGTCCTGCGGTAATGGCACCTGAACTCACTAAAATGACTTGATAGCGTTGCATTAAGTCGGCTAAAAATTGACACAGTTGTTCAATGCGGCTTTCGCTAATGGTATTTTCATCGCTTAATACATGCGAGCCGACTTTGATAACGATTCTTTGCATTTTTTTTGTCCTAATATTTAACATATTTTTTAACTTCGCTTATGCTCGTTGAACTTCGTTTCAGGCTGCCTGAAATTTAACTTGTTTTATTGATAGGCTACCCTAAAAATCGGCGTTGCCGATTTTTAGGAGATTGCTTCTTCGCTTTCGCTCATCGCAATGACGATATAGGTTTCAGGCTGCCTGAAAGGTTTTTCAACCATAACGCAATATTATAAACGCTGCGTTAATTGTACAAATTCTTTTTGTTTGGCTAATGCCTGTTTGCTGTCTATGGTTTCTGCCGCTAATTTCACGCCGTCTTGCAAATTATCTACAATGCCGCCGCAATACAGCGTTGCCGCTGCGTTCATCAGCACAATATCGCGACACGCCCCTTTTTCGCCTGATAAAACGGCGTCCATTTTTTGTAAAGATTGTTCTGCGTTTGCCACACGCAAATCTTTTAAACTTTCAGTGCGTTGCAAGCCAAAGTCTTCGGGGCAGATTTCGTATTCGCTAATTTCGCCGTTTTTCAATTCAAATACACGGGTTGCGGCGGCGATGGAAATTTCGTCCAAACCGTCTTTGCCATTGACAACCAACACCCGATTTAAGCCCAAATGCCGCAATACATGCGAGCAAATGCCCAGTAAATCAGGGTGAAACACGCCCAAAACTTGGTTTTTCGCGTCCGCAGGATTCGACAAAGGACCCAAAATATTAAACATGGTTCGCACGCCCAACGCTCGGCGAACAGGGGCGACATATTTCATCGCAGGGTGATGCGTGGGGGCAAACATAAAGCCCATACCCGTTTGGCGAATACATTGTGCGGTTTGCTCGGGCGTTAAATTAAGCGGCACGCCCATTTGTTCCATAGCGTCTGCCGCACCACAGTTAGACGACACACTGCGTCCGCCGTGTTTGGCAACTTTTGCCCCAGCCGCCGCTGCCACAAACATAGAAGTGGTTGAAATATTAAAGGTTTTTGCATTATCGCCGCCTGTGCCAACCACATCAACCACTTGTTGTTTTTCATCGTCTTTAAGCGGTACTTGGTGCATAAACTCACGCAACACATTGACCGCCGCCGTGATTTCCGACACCGTTTCTACTTTAATCCGCAAACCGATGAGCAAAGCCGCAATCACTTCGTTGGGCATTTGCCCGCTCATAATTTGCCGCATTAAGTCGGTCATTTCATCAGAAAAAATCTCATTGCCGTCAATTAAACGATTGAGTGCGTCTTGTGAAGTAATCATCATGAAATCCTTATTGTTCAGGCAGCCTGAAAGCGTATTGTTTATTTGAAACGAGATATTTTACTCTTTTTTAGCAAAATGTGTTTTTCAGGCTGCCTGAAAAATAGTTTTTGCATGCATTTTGCGGTAAAATCGCCTATTCAAAATGGAATACACAATATGAAAACCACAAAATTTATTTTTATCACAGGCGGTGTGATTTCTTCTTTGGGTAAAGGTATTGCGGCGGCTTCTACGGCGGCGATTTTGGAATCGCGTGGCTTGAAAGTTACCATGCTGAAACTTGACCCTTATATCAATGTCGATCCTGGCACGATGAGCCCCTTTCAGCACGGCGAAGTGTTTGTTACCGATGACGGTGCGGAAACCGATTTGGACTTGGGACATTACGAACGCTTTATTGATGCGACCATGACTCGCCGCAACAATTTTACCGCAGGCCAAGTTTATGAAAGCGTGATTGCCAAAGAACGGCGTGGCGATTATTTAGGCAGAACCGTGCAGGTGATTCCGCATATCACGGACGAAATTAAACGCAAAATTCACGCAGGGGCGGAAGGTTACGATGTGGCGTTAGTCGAAATCGGCGGCACAGTGGGCGATATTGAATCGCTGCCGTTTTTGGAAGCCATTCGCCAAATGCGAACGCAGTTAGGACGTAATAATACTTTTTATATTCATTTGTCGTATGTGCCTTATATTGCGGCAGCGGGCGAAATTAAAACCAAGCCCACGCAACACTCGGTAAAAGAATTACGCAGTATCGGTATTCAGCCTGATATGCTGATTTGCCGTATGGATAGACCCTTGCCAGATGACGAAAAACGCAAAATCGCCCTGTTTTGTAATGTCGAAGAGCGGGCAGTGATGTCGTGTTATGACGCGGACAGTATTTATAAAATTCCGCAAATGCTGTATGAACAAGGCATTGATAAAATTATCTGCGAGCAGTTGCAATTAAATGTGGCAGACGCAGATTTAACCGTGTGGCAAAAAATTGTCTATGCCCAAGAACACCCCAAATCGGCAGTGAAAATTGCGATGGTGGGCAAATATGTTGATTTAACAGAGTCTTATAAATCATTGACCGAAGCGTTGAAACACGCAGGTATGCACACCGAAACAGCGGTTGAAATTCAATACATTGATAGTGAGAGCATTGAGAAAAACGGAGTAGGCTCATTGCAAAATGCAGACGCAATTTTGGTGCCAGGCGGTTTTGGTTCTCGTGGCACAGAAGGCAAAATCTTGGCAGTGCAGTACGCCCGCGAAAACAATATTCCCTATTTAGGCATTTGTTTGGGCATGCAAATTGCGGTGATTGAATACGCCCGCAATGTCGCCAAAATGGATAACGCCAACTCAACCGAATTTAATGCCGCAACGCCATACCCAGTGGTTGCTTTGGTTGAAGAATGGCATGACAACAGCGGCAAAGTGGAAAAACGCAATCAAAACACCGACTTGGGCGGCACCATGCGATTAGGCTCGCAAGCCTGCGAATTGCTTTCAGGCAGCCTTGCCGAACGCATTTATGGTGCAGGTCAAATCAAAGAAAGACACCGTCATCGCTATGAAGTCAATAACGACTTATTGCCGAAGTTAGTCGAAGCAGGCTTAATTGTCGGCGGTGTGTCGGTTGGACAAGAACGCTTGGTAGAAACGATTGAATTACCGAATCACCCATGGTTTTTCGCCTGCCAGTTTCACCCCGAATTTACTTCCACACCCAAAAAAGGACACCCACTGTTTATTGCGTTTATACAAGCGGCAAATCAGTATAAAAAAGGGGCGTAGGTTGTTTTTTGCATTAAAAATCCCATTGTTTTTCAATGGGATTTTTTTCAGGCTGCCTGAAAATGTTTTTTCACCAACGCCGTTGGCGTTGTGGTGGGTTGGAAACCCACCCTACTTTACACTTCCATTAAATCTTTTTCTTTGGCTTCCAAAATTTTGTCCATTTCGGCAATGTATTTATCCGTTAATTTTTGGATAGCGTCTTCGCCACGGCGGTTGTCGTCTTCGGAAATTTCTTTATCTTTCAATAAGTTTTTTAATTCCGTATTCGCGTCGCGGCGGATATTACGAACCGCTACGCGTGCTTCTTCGGTTTCGTGTCGCACCACTTTGATTAAATCTTTGCGGCGTTCTTCGGTAAGCATGGGCATAGGCACACGAATTAAATCGCCCATTGCAGACGGATTTAAGCCCAAATCAGAGTCGCGAATGGCTTTTTCAATCGCTCCCGCCATATTGCTTTCATACGGCTTGACGCTAATTGTGCGTGCGTCTAACAAGGTTACATTGGCAATTTGCGACACAGGCACATCAGAGCCGTAATAATCCACTTTCACTTGGTCAAGCAAACCCGTGTGAGCCCGCCCAGTCCGCACTTTGGCAAGATTGGTTTTTAAGGCTTCAACCGATTTTTTCATCTTTTCTTCGGCGGTGTTTTGAATTTCTTTGAGCATTGTATTTTCCTTGTCGGCAAAAAGATAAATTATAAACGATTTATGGGTTTTCAGGCAGCCTGAAAACAGTGAGCAGTGAGTAGTGAGTAGTGAGCAGTTATTAAGTCAAGCCTACGGCTTGACGGATATATAGTCGATTCACAGCAAAACCATTCAGCGTTGGTTCGCCTTGCCGTATTATTTATACTGTCTTCGGCTTCACCGCCTTGACTGCTTTTGCTGTGAACCGACTATATTTATGATAATGCTTCGATATTTTTTCAGGCAGCCTGAAAGCACAATCGAAGCGTTACCTGAATATACAGCCGTTTTGCCGCAAGGCAAAACGAAAAATCCACTGCTCACTACTCACTGCTCACTGTTTCAACTACCACGCCCCACTTTTTTTCCTATTCAAATAATGGTTAATCAACTCTGCCGTCAGTTGATTGGGGTAGGTTGCCAAGCAGGGGATTTTGGCGGCGGTCAGTTGTTTGATTGCGGTTAATTCATCGTCCAAGCGGCATTTTGCACCGATATAGGTGTGGGCTTGTTCGGCGTTTTCTGTGGGGGTGTTGATGATTTCTTGTGCGGCAGGCGTGCGTAAGCCTACGGTGAGTATGGGAAAGTGTTTTTGCAGGCGTTTGAACAACACAATGTTGTCTTGGGCGTTGTCGTTGTCTAATGTGGTGATGATGATAATCCACGCACGGCGTTTTTGTTGATGAAGTAAGCGTTCGACTGCGTTTTCTAAATCAAATACTTGGCGTGTGGGTTCAATATCGTAAATGTGGTTGATGAGTTGCGACACTTGGGCAACACCTTTGGCTGGCGGAATAAAGCGTTCGTCATCGGCGTTGCAAGTCATCAAGCCCACTGCGTCTCCGTGATGCGTGGCGGTGTAAGATAAAAGCAATAGGGCGGTTAAAGCGTGATCGAGTATGCTTTTGCCGTCTGTTAGGGCTTGCATTTCGTAGGAGCAGTCTAATAAAAACACAATTTGGCGGTCTTTTTCGTCTTGAAATTGTCGCACAATCGGGCGATGATTGCGGGCTGTGGCTTTCCAGTCAATGTGGCGAATGTTGTCGCCGTCTATAAAATCGCGTAATTGAAAAAAGTCTTGTCCTTCGCCGCGTCTGATATTTTTCTTCACGCCAACCATTTGTAACCAGCGGCGAAAACTCATTAAATCCGCACCGTAAATATCGGCAAAATCAGGCAATACTTTAATCGGCGTATCATCGCTTTCAGGCTGCCTGAAAATCATTTGCCATAAACCAAAACGAGACGGCAGTGCGTAATCTGTGCCGCCAAAATGGGTTTCACCCCGTAGCATTGGTATTGCCGTATATGAAATTTCTACGCCGTAATGCGACATCGGCAGTAACTCGGTTGTGATTTCAGGCGTGTCGGTTGTCCAATCAGGCGGCAGACAATCGCCGATGACAATCGGCAAGGGCTGTTTTTGCTTGGGGTTTTGTGAAGTAATCAGCAATTTGACCTGTGTAACTTTGCCCAATATGATATTTTGCGGCAGAATGCGTTGAATTTTCACGATATTTTTTTTGCGTGAAAGTAAATAATCTGCCAGTGCCGTCCAAACAACGATGACCAATAGCAGCCACACCGCTTGATGAAAAGCCGTAATGGGTTGTTTTTCAATGACTTGCCACACGGTTGCGATGCTTGCAATCGCAAACAAAAAGGCAATCAGCAAAATTAAGGGCAGACGGGGTTTCATTGGCGTGGCGTTTCGGTTTGGTTGATGATTTCTTGCAGAATTTCGTCTATGGTTTGCCCTGCCATTTCGGCTTCAATCGACAAACGCACACGATGACGCAAAGTGGGCAAACACACCGCTTTAATATTATCGGGCGTGGCAAAAGGCATACCGTTAAGCATGGCGTGGGCTTTGGCACCATTCACCAAGGCTATACCTGCTCTGGGTCCTGCTCCCACCGATAAGCCGTAAGCCGTTCTTGTGGCACGCACCAAACGCACGGCGTAATCCATAATATTGTGGTCAGCGGTGATTTGGTTGGCACACATTTGCACTTGGCTGATTTCATTGGGTGAAAACAAGGGTTTATCGCTCAAATTTGCCAATAAATCATTGTTGTGAGCGGCACTGACGGCTTCGACCAAACGCACTTCGTCATTTCGTTCGGGATAATCCACCAAAACCTTGAACATAAAACGGTCTAATTGGGCTTCGGGCAGTGGGTAAGTGCCTTCTTGTTCAATCGGATTTTGCGTAGCCAACACCATAAAGGGTTGCGGTACAGAATGTGTTTTGCCGTCTAACGATACCGCATTTTCCTGCATGACCTGCAACAGAGCGGCTTGCGTTTTGGCAGGGGCTCGGTTAATTTCGTCCGCCAACAGCAAATTGGCAAAAATCGGACCTTGCCGCAACACAAACACTTGTTCCTTGCCGTTAAACCAATAACTGCCTGTAATATCAGACGGCATTAAATCAGGTGTAAATTGAATGCGGTTGAATGTGCCGCCAAAACTTTTTGCCAATGCACGCACTAACAGCGTTTTGCCCGTGCCAGGCACGCCTTCTAACAGAATATGACCGCCTGCAATGAGTGCTACCAAAGACTGGTCAATCACGGACGCTTGCCCAATAATCACGCTATTTAGGTGCTCACGAATGTGTTGCAACATTTGGCTGGCTGTTTCAAAGGCTGCCTGAAAATTGTTTTCGCTATTCATATTGTTTTTTCCTTAATCGTTGATGACTGCGAACAAAACGCAATAAATCGCCTGTCCGCAAGTTTTGCGGTATGGGGGAGAGCCACAGTTCAATATCGTCTGCGGCGACATTTAATTTTTTCGCCAATAATACAGCGGTTTGCCGCGTGGCTGAAACTGTGCCGAATTTGCGTTGCCATTCTTGCAATAATTCACTTCGCCATTCGCAAAGCAGGGCATATTCTTCCTTATTGTGGGCAATCAATCTGCCTTGTGCGGCAAAATGGGCAGAAATCGGACGCGTGTTGCGTTCATCTAACCGCCGTTTGCCGCCCAAGCGTTTGATTTGCTGCCAAATGGCTAACATAACCAGCAAGGCAAATAAAATTGTCGGCAAGGGGTATTTTTGCAATAACTGCAACCACGCAGGGAAATTTTTATCCAAACCCGATTTTTTATTGCCACCTTTGGGCGACATTAAATAAATATTCGATTTTCCTTGTGTTAAATAAGCGGCAAAATAAGCATTATCAAAACGGTTTAAGTGAATTTTTTCCGCGTCTATGGGTTTTTCAGGGTGCGAAAATAATTCATAAGTACCCACAACAGTAATTGTACCTTTACCTTTTTTAACTCGTACAATAGTTGCAATATCATTAGGATATTTTGCCACTGAAATAATATTAGGCGTTTTGCTAATATCAAAGCCCCATAAGTTTTTTTCATCTATTTTTTGAATATCTGTTTCTAAAATAAATATCGGTTGATTATTTTCAGGCAGCACCATCATAGATAAATTATTGGAACAATTTTTTACAAAATCATTATCCACAGAATATCCAAATTTTTTATACTGTTGCAAAGAATTATATTCTTGTTGGCAGGCTGCCTGAATTTTTTTATTTTCTGTTGTTTTAACAGGAAAGTTCTTTTTAATTTCAGGAACAGATTTAAATTCCAAACCCAATTTTTGGTTAATATATTTATTTTGTCTGATATATAAATGGTTTCCTTCTTCCACCCATTTGAATAAAATATCTATATTATCATTGCCAAAATCACCACGATTATTCGCTGAACCCACTAATAAAATAGCATTATTTTTATTTTTTTGACTAAATTTTTCAAATTGTTTCATACTTTTCACATATAAAACAGGTGTGTTTTTATGTTGTTTTTGCAAAAATTGCGATAAAGCATAATAACCTGCTTTATTGTTTTTCATCGCTTCCGTTTTATCATTCCAATAATATTCGGTTTCGGCTTGATTGTATTGATAAACAAACCAAGCGGCAATTAAGCCGATAATGACTAATACAATGACAACAAAGGATAAAATGCGTTTATTCATTGCATTTCTCCAAGTTCAGGCTGCCTGAAACTTAACGCCGCATAATTTTGGCATAAATCGTCCATTGTGGCACGGTCAGGCAGAATGTGGGCGTAGGCTGTGAAAATCCACGAACGGGTGATTTTTTCAACCAACATTGCCACATTAGGGCGTTGTTTTGTAACTAAATTTAACACTTCTTGCTCGGTCATACTGCTGTTTAAAACCAATTTTTCACGATGAACCAAATGAGCCAAAACCGCACGATATAACAAGGACAAAGCCGCACGCGGGTCAGTGTCAAATAAATTCAGTGCGGCGGCGGCTGGGTTTTCAGGCAGCCTGTCTTCACGAATATCCAAGCCGAAAATTTTTTCAGGCGTTTTTATTTTTTTATTTTTATTATCAACCGCTTGTGGAAAAACATAACGCCACAGCAAATACAACACCACGCCCACCAAAGCGATGCCAATCGCCCACATCAAAGATTTGGCAAACAAAACCCACGAAAAAGACGGCAATTCTTTGTTTTTATTTTCTTTTTTGCTTTTGGATTGTTTGTCGTTTTTGTGCCAATTTTTTCGTGTATCCAAATGCACAAAAGGTTTTGTACCGATTGTTTCTTTTCGTACTTGTTCCACTTGTTGTTTATCAGGCGGTGTTTCGGCGTATGCCGTATTAGAGGGGCTGCCTGAAAATAAAAATAGTGTTAAAACAAGCACAGAAACTTTACCCAATCGTTTGGCTAATTGTCTGAAAGATAAACGAATATCCCACGCTTCATTTTCGGTTCTGGCTTGTAAATAAATAGAAAAATTAGCCGCTACAAAAAATGGAGTCCAAAACGCCAAAATGACTAAATATAAAAAATTAACAATATGCCACGACCAGTGGGTTTGGGTGATGAAAAAATAATTGCCTATTTCCGACAAATTATCGAATAATCCGTCAGGATCAACTTCAAAATGAGCGTTGGGCGAGAAAAACAGCCAGCCCAATGCCAATAGAAAACCATACAGCAAAATGCTTTCAAAATGGGCTCCGAAAAAAGTCAGCCAGCCGCTTTGGGCTGCGGTTTTATAGCCAATTTCACGGCGGCGTTTGGCGTGTTCTTTGCCTTTGACTTTTTCCAATACGGTTACAGGCAAAATCACCGCACGCCGCAAGGAAAACCGCCGCCACAGTAAATCACCCATCAGGCGATACCGCCAAATAGACCGCCAAGCGTCTTTCAGGCAGCCTGAAAACTGCAAAGGCTCACCAAAAACTTGTTTGGATAAGGCAAGCACCAAACCTGCTTCAAACGCAGGTTTTAACCACCATAAAATAAATAATACCCAAGTGGGATTATTATAAAAAGGCAATGAAATCAAAGCGTAAATCGGTAACAGAAAGCAAAATTGCAAGAAAAAATAAAAAAACGGACGGCGTGCCACCATGCTCACGCCCAAATCGGCAGATTCCCACGCACTTCTGCGGCGAAAACGCACTTGTCCGCTCATTTTTGTCGCCCCCAAACAGCAAGTAAGCATACACCGCCACCCACAAACAAAACGCCACAGCCATTTTGAAATAGGGCGACAAAAGCGTATTAGACGACCAAAACGCTTCTAAAATGGCGGCAATAAATAAAAAGAAAAAGGCGGCAGCAATTAACTGACTGGCTTTTTTGCCTTGAATTTTCAAAGCGTCCAAGCGAGAATAACCCTGTGGTGCCAGCAAAGCCAAGCCAATGCGTAAGCCCGCCGCACCTGATAACACAATGCCTGTGAGTTCAAACGCACCATGCGCCCCGATAAAACCGAAAAAATTCGCGGCAACTTGCGGGTCTGCGTGCAACATCGCTCCTTCAATCGCCCCCATCATATAGCCGTTCATCACCAAAATATAAATCGTACCCATGCCAAACAAAAAGCCACTGCCCACCGCTTTGAATGCAATGCCAATATTATTAAAAATATAAAAGCCAAACATCATGGCGTCTATCGAGCGTTCGCGTGTTTCGTTGTTCATCGTGTCATTTGCCATATCCTGATACATTTCTTGCACGCGTGCCAAATCCACACCTGGTAAGTCATTTGCCCAATGCGGAAAAATCGCACACAGCACAAAAAACACAATATACGGCACATAAAACAAAATATGCGACCAAATCACCACTGTTTTTTCAGCACGCACTTGACGCGGCAAGTCGGTTTTCAGCCACGCGATGAATTTAGGCAAAAGTGGCGTGCGATAGCGATACAACACCTGATGAGCGCGTGCGGTTAAGCGGTTTAAATCTTCCACCAAAGACGGCGAATAGGCACGATTTGCCGCCTGCATGGTTTGGCGGCACAACTGGCGATAGCGTTGCGTAAAATGGCGTGCGTCATCAAGCGACTGATTGCGTTCCGCCGCTTCAATTTGAGCCGCAAACTCTTGCCAGAATAATTCGTAGCGTTGTTCAAATTCAAACTGTTTCATTTTTTAATTTCGCCTATCGCTGATTAAAAACTTCGCCCAAGATTTTAATGTTTCAATGCTTTCATTGGCAGGAATATCGCTATTTCGCAATAATTCATCGGCTAATTCCTGTTGTCGTGCAACCGATAAATGCGGTAGGCGTTCCATAAATAAAATCAAAGACAAGCGTTCATCACGCGTTAATGCAATCGGCGGACGAATTGCCTTAACGCCAACAAAAACTTGTTTATTGATTTTTATCTTCGGTTCATCAGTATAAATCACAAGGCTGCCTGAAAGAATATCGCCCAATCGTTTAAATTGCGGGTGCAATAACATGACACTCATGCCCAAACCATAAGCATAAGGCAACATATCGGCGGTTCGCATTAAATTGCGAATTAAAGACTGCGTAAAGGAAACAGGCGTGCCATTGTCTTGCACCACACGCAAACCAAACATTCGTTTGGCAGGCGTTTGACCATGCCAAAATACTTCAAACAACACAGGATACAGCCAATAAATCAAAAAAATCACAATAAAATAAAGACCTACGGAAAAACCTTTGGCAAGCGGCAATGTCCATAATAATAAAAAAAATACCGCAACAGCCAAACCGACACGAATCACCAAATCCAATAAAAACGCCCGCGAGCGAACCCATAAACCTGCTGGACGCAGTTCAATTTCCACCGCTTCGGGGGAAATCACAGCAGAAATGGTGTCGGTAAAGCGTTCAGCGTTTTTCATGGTTGAACAGAGTAGGGTAGTTGCAGGTTGTGATTAAAATACATTTGATAACACTCTCCAAATAAATTTGTGGGCTATTGTAGCATATTATTTTAATAAACAAAGCGTTTCAGGCAGCCTGAAAACTGTTTGCTACAAAAAATGCCCTGAAAAACAGGGCATTTTTGATAAGTTAATCGCACATTATTGTGCAGGAGCAGGAGCCACAGGTTCTGCTGGTGCTGGTTCGTTTGGCAAACCAGGTGCCAAAGCGTCAGCGGCAGCATTTGCCGCGTCTGTTGCGGTTTCTTTAACGGCTTCTGCGGCGTTGCCAGCGGCTTCTGTTACCGCATTTGCAGTATTGGCAGTTGCGTCAGCCGCATTTTGTGCCACTTCGCCAGCGGCTTGGGCAATATCAGTAGCCACTTCTTTACCTGCTTCAACCACATTAGCGGCTGTATCTTGTACGGCTTCGCCAGCGGTTTGGGCTGCGTTTTGCACGGCTTCGCCTGTGGCTTGTGCTGCGTCTTGTACGGCTTCACCAGTTGCTTGGGCAGCGTTTTCTACCGCAGGAGCAGCGTTTTCAATCACTTCCACAGCAGTGTTTTCAGTAGGAGCGGGTTGAGAGACTTGTTCGCTTTGTGAGCAGGCGGCTAACGCCAATACTAACAAAGAAGCGAGAGCGGTTTTTTTCATTCGTTTCTTCCTAAACTAATTTAAACAAGTGTTGTTTTGGCGGTATGCCAAAAAATGAGTTACCGTTTTCAGGTAACATTCGCCTACGCATTATGGGGGCATTTTTGAGAAATGTCAAAGTATTGATATAGATTAAAAAGGAAAAAGACCATTTTTGCAACAGTTTTAGTCAATGAGTAATGAGAAATGAGCAATTAGATTTTATGTCAAACCTGCGGTTTGACAGTTTTGTTTTAAGATATAGTCAGACAACTTCAAAATACAAAAAATAAAAATAATGCACTGTGCATAAATATTCTGCAATTTAAATTTAATCCTGTGTGTCATTACGAGCCAAGCCGAAAGGCTTGGCGTGGTAATCCAGTAAAAAAATCGCAGATTTTTTACCAACGCCGTAAGGCGTTGTAACGACAAGGTTCATAAATAATTCAGGTTGCCTGAAATGATAACAGATACGACCGTTACAACGCTTATCAGCGTTGATGAATTGCTATGCAATTCATTGGATTGCCACGCCGTGATTTCATCACGGCTCGCAATGACACAGTTTTTTAACATTTTGAAGTTGTTTGACTATAACGCTTCGATTATTCTTTCAGGCAGCCTGAAAGAATAATCGAAGCGTTATCTAAACATAATCCGTTTTGCCGCAAGGCAAAACGAAACAACTGCTCACTACCTAACTGCTCACTGCTCACTGATTTCACGCCCTTAACGCCGCACCTTGTCTAAAATAAGTATCAATGCCTTCGGTAATTGCACGGGCACATTGTGTGCGGAATTTTTGTCCTGCTAATTTTTGCTCTTCAATCGGATTAGAAATAAATGCCGTTTCCACCAAAATAGACGGAATATCGGGGGCTTTTAACACGGCAAATGCGGCTTGTTCTACTTTTCCTTGATGTAATTTATTGATTTTACTTAATAAATTTAACACAATTTTACCTAATTTAAGGCTATCGTTAATGGTGGCGGTTTGGGTTAAGTCAAACAGCGTGTTATCCACCATTTTATTGCCTACTTTTTCAACCACACCACCAATGCTGTCGGCGGCGTTTTGTGTGTTGGCTAAATAACGAGCGGCTTCGCTGGTTGCTCCTTTTTGGCTTAACGCAAACACGCCCGTGCCGCGTGCGGTTGTTTTGGGAGACGCGTCTGCGTGTATGGAGACAAAAATATCCGCTTTCACCGACCGTGCTTTGGCAACACGCACTCGCAGGGGAATAAACACATCTTCGTTACGGGTCATATAAACTTTATAGCCTTTGGCTTCTAATAATTTGCGGGTTTCGCGGGCAATCGATAACACCACGCTTTTTTCGGTTAAGCCTGTTGCCCCCACCGCGCCTGGGTCTTCGCCGCCGTGTCCTGGGTCTAACACCACAATAATGCGGCGTTTTTTGCGTTGATAATGATTGATACCCTTTTGTTTGGGCGAATTTTTTTGATTATCCTGTGCCAAAATATCTTTGATTTTATCGCCCAAAATATCGTCTGATTGTGCGGTTTGATGAGCATTAGTGCCGTCCGTGCTAATATCGCCCCGCCGATAATCTTGCAATAAAGCCATGAGCGGGTCTTCTTCGTTTGCCACAGACGCAGGATACAAATCCACCACCAAGCGATTTTTAAAATTTGCCACAGGGGCGAGCGTGAAAATTTGCGGTTCAACGGCGGTTTTCAAATCCAAGACAATGCGAACCGTAGCAGCATTATGCTGTGCCACACGAATTTTTTTCACATAAGGGTCGCGGTTTAACACTTTGGCAGGCAGCGACTCCAAAACACCTTGCAATTTCACATTTTTTATATCCAAAACAACGCGTTGCGGATTTTGTTCTAATGAAAAAGCGTGTTGCACGGGCAAGGACGATTCCAAAGTAATGCGTGTATAAGCGTTGGCAGGCCAATAACGCACGGCAACAAATTTCGCCTGTTCTGCCGAATGTGCAGACACAGGCACAAGCGACAGCAGAAGCGTACCTGCCGCAGAAGTCATCAATTTTCGCCGAGAGATATGTGCCATTGTGAAAATAAATCCTTACCCAAATTGCTTAAAGCGTTGATTGTAACCATTCTGCCTGTATTTTGCACCGTAAATCTAATGTCCATATCCGCAGGCGGCACAAAATCGCCCCCCTTGTCTGCCCATTCAATTAGGCGAATGGCGTGTGTGTCCAAATCATCAAACCCTGCGTCAGTCCATTCTTCTGGGTTTGAAAAACGATATAAATCAAAATGTTGCACGGTTAAATCGCAGGGCAGATAATATTCTTCCAATAAAGAATAAGTGGGACTTTTCACATTCCCCAAAAACCCCAAACCCCGCAAAACACCACGCACAAATGTGGTTTTGCCTGCCCCTAAATCACCGTCTAAATAAATTGTCAAACCATTTTCAGGCAGCCTAAACTTTTTCAGGCAGCCTGAAAACATATTCGCAAAATCAAGCGTGGCTTGTTCATTGGGCAGAAAAATAGGGCTCATTGTATGAAGAAAAACTGAAACCAAAATGAAGAATGGCGATTATATAGTCGTTCCATTTCAAAATCTACCTGCGTTGGCTCGCCTTGCCGTATTATTGATACTGTCTGCGGCTTCGCTGTCTTGGTATATTTTGAACTGAAACGACTATCGCAAAATGTTTGGAAGAGAAAGGGGCTGACAAAAATTCAAATTTCAGATAACCTGACAAAAAACTGTGTGTCATTGCGAGATTTGACGTAGTCAAATCGTGGCAATCCAATGAAAAATCGAAGATTTTTCATCAACGCCATAAGGCGTTGTAACACACTGTTTCTTATGAAAATTAGAAAACTTGAATGGCTGCTTGCAAGGTAATTGCAACGCTGAGTAGCGTTGTGTTTTGTCTGCGGCAAAACTGAATTACCACGATTTTTAACTTCGCTAACGCTCGTTGAACACTGTTTCCTGCGGAAAAATCTCGCAATGACACTCGGTTGTTAATTTTTGTAAGTTTCCGAAAGTTTTTCAGGCAGCCTGAAAATTATTCTAACCGCCATTTTTTATCGCTATAACAATGGTCTTTTTCATCGCAGGATTTGAGTGTTTTGTTCATTATTTGTGGTTTTTCGGGTAAATCTATTTTTTTAATTTGTTGCCGATTTTGATAAATAAAAAAAGCGGCAATGGCTAAAAGAATGATAATAACTATTTTACGAATTAAGCCACGATAATCGCGATAAGGTTTGATTTCTTCTTCTTCATCGTTGCGATAATTTTGCAGGGGCATAATTTTTAATTCAACTTGCTCATCATTGGCATAAACTGAATTTCTTTTTGTGCCTGAATTTTTTACCACTTTTAAGGGCGATCGATTTAAATAAACCACATTTGCTGCTTCGGTTCTGCCTTTTTCGTCATTGAATTGGGTTTCAAAAGAAACCATTTCGCCCACTTTGGGTGGTGGGTTTTGTATTTCAAAAACAGAAATATGGGCAAATATTTCCACGCCTGTGGTGGGTTCTTGAATAAAACCAAAGGCTCTATCTTCTATCCAGCGGACAATTTTTCCTTGCATTTTTCATTATTCCTTAAATTAAGGGTTTGACTTTTTCTAAAAAATGAGTTAAATCGCAAAAACGCACGGGATACATTTTTTCAAATGCGTCTGCTTGTTGTTTATCAATTTCGCTAGCTAATACTATCCAGTTTTTTGTAGGTATATTGATTTTTTTGCAAATTCTAATAAATTTATCTAAATCTTGCCGAAATTCTCCTGATTTACATTCAATAAATAAAGGTGTTTTGTGGTCTATCATAAAAACCACATCAAATTCGTTTTTATCGCCATTTTCGTGTTGCACGATAACGGAACGAGCAATGGAAAAGGTTTTTTCTTTTGCGTGGGCTTCTTTAATCAATTTAATGGTGGCAAACCATTCTAACCAACCCCCTGTCAGAAATTTTTTAACGCTGTTAGTGGTATTTAATGAAATGCGTATTTTCTTTTCAGAAGCTTGATAATTGTATTTAGATAGTATGGTATAAGAAAATAGTTTTTTGAAAATATTTTGTAATTTCTGATTTTCTTGTTGCGGTAAATTCACGCAATCAATCATTAAACCGATTTTATTATTGGCATATAAATAACGCATTTGTTTTAAATATTTTTCTAATAATGGGAAATTATCGCCAATTAACTCTGCGGCTTCATCAAAATAACCTGACATATCCACCGCCGCATAATTAAACGATACGGTTAAATTTTTGCGATTTAAATAATGTTTTATTTTATCGTGTTGTTTGGGATTAGCAAATAAATCACTGCTGTTTAAGGCTACCTGAATTTGCGTGTTGGCGGTATCAAGGGGAATAAAGTTTTCTTGTAATAATTTGATTTTATTTGATAATTCTGAATATTTACTCATAACAGATTGTACAAATAAAATGGTGTCTTGAATGACGACTTCTTGTTTGCAGTTGGCACATAAGGAGGTGCTTGCAGGTTCGGCAGCACTTTCAGCCAGCAAACCGCAATGGGGGCAGTGGTAAATGCTCATTGTTCATGTCCTTGTGCAAAAAGCGTTATTTTAGCAAAAAATAGCACGCAATCAGGCAGGTGCGACAATTATTCGTTACAATAACGCCTTTAATACAACACTTTTTCAAAATATGCACGCACCAAACACAATCAGGCAGCCTGAAACTACGCATTATTCGTGGTGGCAACGATTTGTGCGTTCATTCAAACAACAAAAATCCGCACTGTGGGCATTGCGTATCTTTTTGATTTTATTTATTATTTCTATTCTTGCTCCTGTTTGGTGTAATGATAAGCCGCTTGTGGTGCGTTATCAGGGAAGTTATTATTTTCCTTTATTTTCAAACTATTATGAAACACAATTCGGTGGTGATTTTGATACGCCTGCGGATTATTTAGACCCCACCATTCGCCACAATATTACGCAAAACGGCAATTTTGCGTGGTATTTGCCCAATCCGTATGACGACAAAACGCTGAATGAATTTGACACCGAGCCGAATCCTGCCGCTCCGTCTGCTCGCCACTGGCTTGGCACAGACGATATTGGTCGCGATATGGTGGCACGCTTGGTGTATGGTTTTCGTAATTCGGTATTATTTGCTTTGGTGCTGACGGTTTTGGCAACTGCTTTGGGCATATTTTTTGGTGCCGTGCAGGGTTTTTTTGGCGGCAAAACCGACTTGATTTTACAACGCATTTTTGAAATTTGGGGTGGGCTGCCTGAACTTTATTTACTAATTATTTTTGCGTCTTTTTTTGAGCCGAGTTTGATTTTATTATTGCTGCTGCTGACTGCTTTTTCGTGGTTAGGCTTGTCGGATTATGTGCGTGCGGAGTTTTTGAAAAATCGTCAAATGGATTTTGTGCTGGCTGCCAAAAGTATGGGGGCAAGCAATAGCCGCTTAATGTGGCGGCATATTCTGCCCAACAGTTTAACGCCAGTGTTGGCGTTTTTGCCGTTTCGCATATCAGGTGCGGTTTTGGCTCTGACCAGTTTAGACTTTTTGGGCTTGGGCGTGCCAGGTGATCAAGCAGGCTTGGGCAATTTGTTAGCACAAGGCAAAGACAATTTGGACGCATGGTGGATTGTTCTGCCCACTTTTTTGGTGCTGACAATCATGCTGTTGTTATTAGTGATGATCGGAGACGGCGTTCGCCGTGCATTGAGTGTGTATGAATAAGGCGTTCAGGCTGCCTGAAAGCCAATAATCACGCCATTTGTTCCCTTTTTTCATCAATCGCCGTCAATAATTTATGCACAAATCGCAAGCGTTGTAAGGTTTGTGTGGCGTTTGGATAATTTTGTTTGTGAAATTCCGCAACAAGTTGTTGTTGCGTTTTGCATTTAACTTGTTGAATTTGTTGATTTAATTTATTCGCTTCGTCAAGTGTTTGGGCGTTGTCTAAATCTTCTCGCCACTGCAACTGTTGCATTAAAAATTCAGGGTCGGCAATGTTGTGTTCGTGTGCGTTGGCATCAATACCGTGTAACGCCAACAAATGCACCGCTCGCTCAATATCATTACGCAACACGCCGTACGCCTGATTGATTGTTGCGGTCATCATCATATTTTCTTTTTGATGAAATGCCGACTGCCCTGCCGCACGGTCAGGGTGATAGACTGCTGCCAAAACACGATAGGCGTTTTCTAACGCGTCTAAATCAATCGCATAATCTTGCGGTAGGTGAAAAAGTGTAAAAAAATCGTTCATATTCAATCCGTTATATTTTTCAGGCAGCCTGAAAGACGCTATATAGTCGATAAACTTCAAAATTATAATGCGTTCTTTCGCCTTACCGTATTATTTATACTGTCGCAGACGTTACGCCTTTTCTATTTTTGAAGTTTATCGACTATACCGTTATTTAAGCAAAAGCGAAAAGACCAATTTTACAACATTCTGTACGCAATCATACGCGGTTTATTAGGCTTATTTTGTATGATTTCAATGTTTTTAATACACAAAAAAATCTTAATAGAAATAAAACAGTAGAATATTTTTGCAAAATAGATTGTAAAAAATAATCAACTATTTTGCTTTTTTTATTGAATTTTTCAACAAGCAATCAAACGATATGCTTGGTATTTATGCTTATCGTCTGCTACACTAACAGACAGTTTTAAATGATTTTAAAACTTGGGTTTTGTCTTTTGGTTGTTATTCAAACAATCATAAAAAGTCAAATTTTTTCAATATCTTTCAATTAAAAGGATGCAAAAATGAAAATAAAGAAAATGCGAGTTTTATCAGCATTAACTGCTATTGCTTTCGCTGGTGTGATGAGTCCCAATGCCGAAGCCGCTGGCACAAACCTTGACACGCACGAAGCAACCGTGCAGTTATGGATTAAAAGTTGGAACACCGCTTGTTCAGGCGTGTTTGTGGCTCCCACCATTATCGTAACCGCCAAACATTGCGTGGTAACTGATCGTGAAAATCCAGTTACACACCAATCCGAAGAACAAGTGGAACAAGACATTCCAGTGTTCAAATCGCACGCTTCTGCGAACGGCACACCGATAACCACTGCCGAAGTGTTGTGGTATCACAGCGGTTCAACACGCAACAATCCTGACATCGCTATTTTGCGAACAGCAGGTTATGCCAACTGGAACTACGCACCCATCGCCAATATGCCACCATTCGAGGGCGAAAAGTTAGAAGTGTGCGGCGTTGCCAATCGTAATAATCTTTGGGGTCCTGCGGCAGAAAGTTATTGTGGTGAAGCCACAATGACAGGCACCACCAATTTCCCTACCGACTATATCCTTTCCAAACCCTTGCGAACAGGTAACCGCGATTCAGGCGGCCCAGCTTACAACGCCAAAGGTCAGGTAGTCGGCATTACGCACGGCGATGATTATGAAAGCAACTATTCCACACCAATCAGCAATGACTTGGTGCGTTATCACTTGTCAATACACGGTGCAGTTTTCCAATAAGCGAGTGTAGGGTGGGCAACTTGTTGCCCACGCGTTTAATGCAATTTGGTTTTCAGGCTGCCTGAAAACTATTTCACTCTTTGCCCCACTGTTTTTAAAAAACCCCGCAAAATGTCGATTTCTTCTCTTTGCACGCCGTTGCGGTCAAAAATGCGGCGTATGCGTCGCAATAAACGCTCTTTGTTGCGGCGTTCAAAAAAACCGATTTGCGTCATCGTTGCGTCAAAATGACTGATTAAGCCGTCTATTTCGCCTTGCGGTACAAATTGTTCTTCTGTTTGTAATATATTGTTAATAAAAGAAGTTTGGCTAAAAATTTCGTACGCAACCACTTGCACGGCTTGCGATAAATTAAGCGAAAAATAGTTTGGGTTGCCGTTAATGGTCATCAGGCGGTTGCACAGTGCCACTTCGTCAATGTCCAAACCAAAGCGTTCGTTGCCAAAAACTACTGCAACTGGTTGATTTTGATCGGCAAATTTTATCAATTCTGGCACGGCTTCTCTGGGGGTTTTGGGGGGGAGCGTTCAATTCGCGGCGGCGTGAAGTTAGGGCGTAAGATGCCACGCAGTCGCTTAATGCGGCTGATAAATTCGGCACAATGCGGGCGTTGTCCAAAATATCCACTGCCCCTGATGCGAGTGTGTAACTTTCATCAGGCAGCCTGAAAGGCTGACCAGGATTGTATTCAGGCGGATTTTGCGTCATCGGTGTGGCAATCAGTTGTGGGGCAACAAGGGTTAAATGGCTCAAACCCATAGTTTTTATCGCCCGTGCCGCCGCCCCAACATTCGCAGGGTGAGACGGTCGGCACAGGACAATGTGAATGTGGTTAAGGTAAAAAGGCAGTTCGTTCATTTTGTGGCATATGTCAATTCATACCAAAATTATTCATCGTTGTTTCTTCTTGCCGTATTATTTTATACTGTCTGCGAAGATGTGCCTTGACTACTTTTGGTCTGAATTGACTATAATTTTAAGTGTATAATTGTCAGATTTTAAACGATTGTTAGATGAATTTGAATAAAATAAGATAATTCATTGATTTTCTTGGAGTAATTATTAAATGTCTGCCGTTTTAAATATTGCCTTGCGTGCCGCTCGGCTTGCTGGAAAAATGATGACGCGTGCCGCAAATCACTTGGAAACACTGACCATAGACCAAAAACAAGCACGCGATTTTGTCTCCGAAATCGACCGTGAATCGGAACGCATTTTGTGCGAAGAATTGCTCACCGCTTACCCCAAACATTATATTCGCAGCGAAGAGGGCGGCTATTTTCGTGCTGTAAAACAAGGCGATGAAATCAGCATTCAGCAAATGGACGCACCGAGTAAAACGCCTGAATTTGAGTGGATTATCGACCCATTAGACGGCACAACCAACTTTTTACACGGACACCCGCAATACGCCATTTCTATGGCTCTGTTACACAAAGGCGTGTTAAGCGAAGCCCTGATTTTCGCCCCCGAACGCAACGATTTATATGTAGCCAGTCGTGGCAATGGAGCCACTTGGAACGACAAACGCATTCGTGTTTCTAAACGATTGAATTTGAATGAATTTTTAATCGGAACGGGTTTTCCTGTGGTGGAACAGTCAATGGTTGATGAATATTTTGCCATTTTGAAAAATGTCATCGCCGACACCGCAGGAGCAAGACGGGAAGGCTCGGCGGCATTAGATTTGTGCAGCGTTGCCGCAGGTCGCTTTGACGGCTTTTTTGAATACAACTTAAAAGCATGGGACATTGCCGCAGGGGCGTTAATGGTGCAAGAAGCAGGCGGCTTGGTTACCGACTTTGACGGCGAAAGCGGCTGGCTTGCCACAGGCAATATTGTCGCAGGCAATGAAAAAGCCTTGGCGTATTTGTTAAGAACAATCGGCAAATATCGGACGACAAAATAGTTTCAGGCTGCCTGAAAATAATAAGGAATCATCATGACTTATGAATTAACTTTGTTTTATCAAGATATTGCTTCGCTATTAAAAATAGCAAGGGCGAAAGCATATCAAGCGGTTAATTCGTTAATGGTTGAAACTTATTGGCAAATTGGTCGCAGAATTGTTGAAGAAGAACAAGGCGGTAAGCACAGAGCGGCGTATGGCGAAAGATTGATTGAAAATTTATCAAAATATTTAAACGCAGAGTTTGGTAAAGGCTTTTCCGAAGCAAATTTGCAAAATATGCGAAAGTTTTATTTGTGCTACCCAAATTTTCCAAAACTTTCTGATAATTCAAATAGTTGTGAATTTCCTACACAGTGTGTAGGGAATTTGTCTTGGTCTAATGTCAGACGCATTATTCGCATTGATAATCCGCAAGAAAGAGATTATTATTTATTAGAATCTGCACAGCAAAATTGGACTTTTCGGCAATTAGAACGCAATATTAAAACAGGTTATTATCAAAGATTATTATCTCATCAAAAAAATGAACAAAATATATTAGAAGTTGTGCCAGAAGAATCATTTATTAAAGACCCCTATGTTTTAGAATTTTTGAATTTGCCAGAAAATATAGATGGTAAAGAAAGTTTATTAGAAAATGCAATTATCAATCATTTACAACAATTTTTGTTAGAATTGGGTAAAGGTTTTTCATTTGTTGCTCGGCAATTTAGAATAAGCACAGAAACAGAACATTTTTATATTGATTTGGTGTTTTATAATTATTTATTAAAATGTTTTGTGATTATTGATTTAAAAACAAGAAAATTAAATCATTCAGATATAGGACAAATGGATATGTATGTGCGAATGTTTGATAATTTAAAACGCTCGCAAGATGATAATCCAACATTGGGTATTATTTTATGTCAGGATAAAAGTGAAACAATGGTTAAATATTCTGTGTTGAATGAAAATAAGCAAATATTTGCCAGTAAATATCAAACAATTTTGCCAAGTGAAGAAGAATTGGCTCAATTATTAGATAAATATTATCTTGATGAATAACTTTTCAGGCTGCCTGAAAATAAATCGCAACAAATTAACCAAAAGGACTTAAAAATGGCTTGGGAAACAGTCATCGGATTAGAAATTCATGTGCAATTAAACACGAACTCGAAAATTTTTTCAGGGGCTTCGACTGCTTTTGGGGCGGACGCCAACACGCATACTTGTGTGGTGGATTTGGGCTTTCCAGGAGCGTTGCCCGTGCTAAACCGTGCGGTGGTGGAAAAAGCCTTGAAATTGGGCTTGGCGTTAAATGCACAAATTAACCGCAAAAATGTCTTCGACCGCAAAAATTATTTTTATCCTGATTTGCCCAAAGCCTATCAAATCAGTCAGTTAGCCTATCCGATTATTGAGTTTGGGCAGTTGGATATTGTGGTGGGCGAAAATGTCAAAACCATCAATGTAACGCGGGCTCATATGGAAGAAGACGCGGGCAAATCTATTCATGATGCCGTGCCAAACGCCACAGGCATTGATTTGAACCGCACGGGCACACCGCTTTTGGAAGTAGTCTCCGAGCCTGAAATGCGTTCAGCAGCCGAAGCTGTGGCTTATGCCAAAGCCTTGCATTCGTTAGTAACTTGGTTGGATATTTGCGATGGCAATATGGCAGAAGGTTCTTTCCGTGTTGATGCGAATGTGTCGGTGAGACCTGTGGGACAAGAAGCGTTTGGCACGCGTTGTGAAATTAAGAATTTAAACTCATTTCGCTTTTTGGAACAGGCAATTAACTTTGAAATTGAACGCCAAATTGAATTGATTGAAGACGGCGGACGCGTGGTGCAGGAAACACGGTTGTTTAATCCTGATACGGGGGAAACGCGTGCCATGCGAAGCAAGGAAGACGCACACGATTATCGTTATTTCCCCGACCCTGATTTAATGCCGATTATCATCAGCGATGAAATGTTAGATAAGGCAAAAGCCGAAATGCCCGAACTGCCCAAACAAATGGCACAGCGGTTTGTTGAAGAATATGGCATAACTGACTATGACGCACGCGTTTTAACCGCAACCCGCGTTCAGGCAGCCTTTTTTGAACAAACGGCAAAAGAATCAGGGGCAGGCAAATTGTCGGCAAACTGGATTAACGGCGAGTTGGCAGCGGCGTTAAATAAAAACGGCTTGGCGTTAGAAGAATCGCCGATTTCAGCCGCACGCTTGGCAGGTTTGGTGAAGAAAATTGCGGACGGCACGCTGTCGGGCAAATTAGCCAAAAAAGCCTTTGAAGCCATGTGGGAGAGCGATTTATCCGCCGAAGAAATTATCGCCAGAGACGGCTTGCAACAAGTAACCGACACGGGTGCGATTGAAAAAATGGTTGAAGAAGTGTTGTCGGCAAATGCCAAAACCGTAGAAGAATACAGGGCAGGCAAGGAAAAAGCCTTTAACGCCCTTGTGGGACAAGTGATGAAAGCATCTCGCGGCAAAGCAAACCCACAACAAGTGCAGGAAATTTTAAAACGCTTGTTGGGGTAAGTTTGGGGGTTTCAGGCAGCCTGAAAAAAAGATACTGTCATTGCGAGCCTTGACGATAGTCAAGGCGTACGCAATCTCCTGACTACAAAGAACGCACCTATCCCAAAAACGGTAATGCAAAATATTTTTCAGGCTGCCTGAAAAAAAGATACTGTCATTGCGAGCCTTGACGATAGTCAAGGCGTACGCAATCTCCTGACTACGGAGAACACATCTATCCCAAAAACGGCAATGCAAAATATATTTCAGGCAGCCTGAAAAATATTTTTATTATTAAAAAACAAATGATTACTTCAAACGACAACCCACAAATCAAACACTTGCGGCAATTATTGAGCCAAGCCAAATTTCGCTGTGAAAACCAGCAGTTTGTTGCCGAAGGTGTGCATTTATTGCAAACGGCGATTGCCGCAAATCGGCTGCCTGAAAAAATATTTGTGCCACAATCTTTGCTGGATAATAGGGAAGTTTCAGGCTGCCTGAATGCTTGTGCAAATGTTCAAGTAATTGTTTTATCGGATAAAATTGCCGAAAAAATTTCAACGCTGAATACAGGGGCAAGCATTACTGCCATTTTTAGGCAGCCTGAAAATGAGGCATTGCCCCATAATCAAGACTGCGTTGTGTTAGACGGCGTGCAAGACCCAGGCAATGTGGGCACCATTTTACGCACCGCCGCCGCTTGTGGCGTGCCGAATGTGCTGTTAAACAAAACTTGTGCGGACGCATTTTCGCCCAAAGTGTTGCGGGCAGCGATGGGGGCGAATTTTTTGCTAAATATTTTTCAAGATATTGATTTATCAAAGTTTTTACCACAATTTTCAGGCAGCCTGAATATTACTACGCTGTCTTGTCATAAAACCAAATCGCTATACGATTTAGACTTACGCACCCAACCCATTGCATGGGTATTCGGCAACGAAGGGGCAGGCGCGTCGCCTGAAATTGCCGCTTTGGCAGAATATGGCGTGCAAATTCCGATGATAGGCAAAATCGAATCGCTGAATGTCGCTATGGCAGCAAGTGTTTGTTTATTCGAGCAAATGCGACAGAGAATGGGGTAGTTTTTTGTTTTCAGGCAGCCTGAAAAAGGCAACCTGAAAAACATAATATTAAGACGCTTCTCCCACTTTTGGGGCGGTGTCGGTGTCGGATAGTTCGCATAAGGCGGCGACTTCTTGGGCGGTTTGGATAAATTCAGGTGTTTGCAATAAAGCGTTGAATGTGGCTACATCACCACGCCCTGCGATTAAGTCCCAACGCCGTTGTAAATCTGGGTTTTCAGGGAGCCGATTCGCAATCAATTCATCTGCCATATCGGGGCTGTTGCATACCAAAACCACATCGCAACCCGCATTCAGTGCCGCAAGCGTGCGTTGATAAATATCGCCCGCACCCGTTGCCCCTTCCATAGTTAAATCGTCCGAAAAAATAATGCCGTCAAAAGCCATTTCTTGACGCAATTTATTTTGTAACCAGTAAGCCGAAAAGCCCGCAGGTTGTGGGTCGATATTGTGATACAGCACATGGGCCGGCATCACCGACTGCATGCCCTGTGCAATCATTTTTTGAAACGGCAGTAAATCGTCTGCCATTTCAGACAGCACGCGTGCGTCTTTGGGCAGTTGTAAATGGCTGTCTTCAACCACACAACCGTGTCCTGGAAAATGCTTGCCGCAAGACGCCATACCGCCGTTTTTCAAACCCCTTTGCAGGGCAATGGCAAGGCGAGCAACCATATCGGGCTTGCGGTGAAAACTGCGGTTGCCGATGACTGCACAGCACGCATAATCCAAATCCAAAACAGGCGTAAAAGACAAGTCAATGCCGCACGCACGCAGTTCGGCTGCCAAAACAAAGCCTGTTTTTTCAGCCATAATTTCTGCCGCATGAATGCCGTTTTTATCCGCATATTTCCCTAAATTCGCCATCGCAGGCAGACGCGTAAAACCGTTAATAAAGCGTTGCACCCGTCCGCCTTCGTGATCCACGGCGATAATCAGTTCTGGTGTGCGTAATGCTTTGATTTCTTTAACTAATTCTTTTAATTGTTCAATCGACAAAAAATTGCGGCGAAATAAAATCACCCCGCCGACATTAGGGTTTAACAAGCGGCGTTTGTCGTCATCGGTGAGCATAGTGCCCACAACATCAATCATCGCCGCACCGCGTGGCAAGGAAAGGGGAGTCATCATCATTCAGGCAGCCTGAAAAATTAACAGTGTGCAAATTATACCGCTATTTAAGATAAAAACGGATAGAAATTAAGTGTTTCAGGCAGCCTGAAATATATTTTATTTATATGTTATAACGAGCGGAAAATACTAATTTTTGTTAAAATAAATTATCTCTGTAACTATCTGTAAGTTGGGAAAATAAAATGAGTGAGATTACTACTCAAACAAATTCATCAGAACCCGAAAAAATTCCTTCTGTTGAAATTTCTAAAATAAACTCATCAGAACCCGAAAAACTGTGTTTTTACGCAGGCAAAACAACCATTATTGTGGGAGCAAATGGTACGGGTAAAACTCGTTTAGCCGCCTATGTCGAAGAAAAATTAGGCGGAAAAGCACACCGCATTGCGGCACATAGGGCATTAACCTTAAATCCTAATGTACCTAAAATACCAGAAGAACATGCAAATATAAAATTGAAGATTTTGGGTGGAGTAGATATTGGTAACTCTGACTATTCAAGAATAAATTACCATCAAAGGGACGCTTATCGTTGGCGTGGTAAATCAGCAACTCATTTACTTTACGATTTTGATGCTTTATTGCAATATTTATTTGCACAACATAGTAATCTTTCAGTTGAAGAACACGACAAACGATTACAGGGAAAAGAAATAGAAGTTAATAAAACTCATTTTGATAAATTAAAAGAAGTTTGGGAGATTTTGTTATCACACAGAAAATTGCGTATTACCGCAGATAATATTCAAGTTTCAATTACTGGTGATGAAAATCCGAACTATTATTCAGCGTCAGAAATGAGTGACGGTGAGCGTGCGATTTTTTATATTTTAGGTCAGGTGCTTTGTGCAAATGAAGATACCGTTTTAATTTTTGATGAACCAGAATTACATATTTATCAATCCATGATTGCTAATTTGTGGGATAAAATCGAAGAATTAAGACCTGATTGTGCTTTTTTGGTGATTACCCACGATATTGCATTTGCAAGCAATAGAATAGCCGAAAAATATGTGATTAGAGATTATTTTCATGATTCTCAATGGGATATTGCAAAAGTACCTGAAAACAATTTTGATGAACAAACTATTGCAATGATTTTAGGCAGTCGCAAACCTATTTTATTTGTTGAAGGCACTTCTTCAAGTTTAGATATGGCATTGTATTGTGCTTGTTACCCTGAATGGACAATTATTCCAAGAGAAAGTTGTAGTGCGGTTATTCATGCTGTTTCATCTATGAAAAAACTATTAAACGATATGCCTTTGCTTCGCTTGCAATGTGCAGGTATTGTAGATAAAGACGGAAGAGATGAAAATAGAGTTACTGAACTTGAACAAAAGGATATTTTTACTTTACCAGTGGCAGAGATTGAAAATATTTTTGCTTTAACTGATATTGTCAAAGAAATATTAAAATTAGAAGAATATCAAGGGCAAGATTTAGAAAATAAATTGTCTGACTTTCAAACCCAAATGATAAAATTTATTACAGACAATTCATCAGAAGATAAATTTGCAATAAAAATAGTGCGTAGAAGAATAGATAATAGATTGAAAAAAGTTGATTTATCTTCTTCTCATAATGCAGAAGAATTAAAAAATCAGTTATCCGAAGAAATAAAAAATATAGATATTGACCAAGATATTTTGGATATTGAAAACGAGATAAATTCTTATTCTAAAAACAATGATTTAAATGGGTTATTAACTATTTATGAAAATAAAGGTATATTCCCAAAGATTGGTGTTCTTCTTCGTGGTAATAATAAAAAAGATGATTTTGAAAAATGGTTGTGTAGGGTATTAAACAACAAAGATAATAAATTAGTTGAAGTGATTAGACAGAAATTACCAAAAATTGAAATTCAATCATAAGCGAGTTTCAGGCTGCCTGAAAGCCTGATTTTCTTCAACACAAAAACAAAATCGAACTTGTTATGCAAGTTCGATTTTATTTTTAATCAACCCAAACGACATTAAGCCATTGCTTTAATGCGAGCCGATAGGCGGCTTTTGTGGCGGGCGGCTTTGTTTTTGTGGAAAATGCCTTTGTCCGCAATGCGGTCGATGATTTTAACCGATTCAGCAAAAACGCTTTGAGCGGCGGCTTTGTCGCCTGCTTCAATGGCTTTCACCACTTTTTTAACGGCGGTGCGAAAGGCGGTACGCAAACCTGCATTGTGCGCCCGTTGTTTCACTGCCTGACGAGCACGCTTACGGGCTTGTGCACTGTTGGCCATAATTCAAACTCCTAAAAATAAAAATAAAATTAGATGGGCAACTAAACGCCCATTTCAAAAACTAACAATTCTAACGCAATTTAATGATTGTTGCAAGGGGTTATTGTTGGGCTGAAAATGGTTAAAATAAGTTGCTGTCGTTGTCTTCTGCACATGGTTTGTGTGTGTTTTTATCTATATCTAATACCAATGTTGTTTTTACTTTGCAGCAGCAAGGCAGAATTTCGGACGCACCAATATAGGCTAATGGCGGTGTGTCGTATGATACTTCGCCTGATAGTTTGGTGATACGACACGCACCGCAATAGCCATTTCGACATTGATACGCCACAGGATAGCCGTTGTTTTCTAATGTTTCCAATAAATTTTCGTTGTCTTGTATGGTTAAAATGTCGTCTCTGTTATTGGTGAATATATTATACATTTTCGTTTAATTTCATTGGGTTATCAATTTTTCAGGCTGCCTGAAAAGGGTTGGAAAACTCGCTATTTTACCTGCTTTTTGAGCCTATCAATAATGCCTTGAAATATGATGATTTAATTTTTCAGGCAGCCTGAAACTTATTTACCAAACACTTCTTGCCACAAGGTTTTGACGGCTTGGTAATGTGCTAACACACTGTTATTTAAGATAAATTCTTCATCACACAAGGCTTTGTTGTGTTGTATGCGGCGGTATTCGCGGTAGGCGTTTTGGGTTTTTTGGGATAATTCGCTGTCAATTAAGCCTCGTTCGGCTGCCATTCGCAATAGGGTGATATTGCCTAAATTGCCTGTTAAATCAGGATATTGATGTGAATATTGCAGCACCAAATACTGCACAATAAATTCCACATCAACCACGCCGCCGTGTGCGTATTTAATGTCGCAATCCACAGGTGGGTGGGTGGGATACATTTTTTCTCGCATATTGATAATGGCTTGTTTTAATTCATCTTTATTGCGATTTTGCATTAAGATTTGGCGGCGAATTGCTTCAAATTGTTCGCCTATTTTTTTATCTCCGCACACAAATCGGGCTCGGCTTAATGCTTGGTGTTCCCAAATCCACGCGGATTGTTGTTGATATTTCAAAAAAGCGTCCAAACTCGTTGCAGCAAAGCCTGAATCGCCATTCGGTCGCAAGCGTAGGTCGATATTGTATAAACCGCCTGCGGTGGTGGTGGCGGTTAGCCACGAAGTTAAGCGATTGGCAAGCCGTGTGTAAGTTTCGGTGGCGGCATAGTCAGGGTCATCATACAAATAAACCAAGTCCAAATCGGACGCATAGCCCAATTCTTTGCCGCCCAATTTGCCGTAGGCAATCACCGCAAAATGGGGCGTATCTGTATGTTTTTTCGGCAAATAATGCCACGCTCGATGAACCGCTTGCCGTAAGACGCAATCGGCTAACAGCGACAGTTCGTCCGAAATGGCTTCAATCGTCCATAATCCAGCCAAATCCTGCACCGACAGGCGAAATGAATGGGCATGCTGAAAATGCCGCAGGGTGTCCATTTCGTCTTCCATATTGTCGGTTTTGGCAAGTTCCGCCGATAAATTGGCTTCGTCAGGCGGATTTTTGCTCATCAGTTGCGTGTCTAATAATTCATCAAGCAAAATCGGGTGCCGCATTAAATAGCCGCTAATCCACGAACTTTTGCTCATAATTTCAGCCACTTTTGCCAAAGCGTCTGGATATTCGTGCATTAGGGCAAGGTAGGACGAACGCCGCAAAATGCTTTCTAAAAAATCTAATAATTTCAATATAGTATCTGATTTTTTATCGAATTTGCTACATGCGGTAATCGCCTGCGGCAGAATAATATCAAAGCGGCGAGCGTCATTTGCAGGCAGGCTTAAATATTTTTTACTGCTGTATAAATGCGTTAAGCGAGCCGCAACTTCTTCGCTAAATCCTTGTTTTTGCAAGATTTGCGAACTGTTGTCTATGGAAAAAGAAGCGTCATTTGCTTGTTCAGGTTCGCCCAAAATGGTGTCAAAAATTTGCCGCACGCTTTCTCTATATTGTTTCAGGCTGCCTGAAAAATCATCATAATTGGCAAAACTCAAACTTTGTGCTAACAACAATTGTTGTTCGCCATTTTCAGGCAGCGTTTGCGTTTGATTGTCGTCCCAGTATTGCAAACGGTGTTCGGTATTGCGTAAAAAACGATAAGCGTCAAGCAAAGTGTTGGCGGTGTTTTCAGGCAGCAATTCCAAGCGGGATAATTCTGTGAGCGTTTCTTGCGTGCCTTTCAGTTGCAAGGATTTCATGCGGCCGCCGCGAATCATCTGAAAAATTTGGGCAATAAATTCCACTTCACGAATGCCGCCAGCCCCCAACTTAATGTTGTTTTCCATACCTTTTTTGGCGACTTCCGCACGAATTTGCCCGTGCAACCGCCGCATCGCGTCATAGGCATTAAAATCCAAATAACGGCGATACACAAAAGGACGAACCAAATCTTTGATATTATTAGAAAAAGGAGAAATTACACGGGCTTTTGTCCAAGCATAGCGTTCCCACTCACGCCCTTGCGTGATTAAGTACTGCTCCAACGCCGTTTCGTTAATCACCAACGCCCCCGAATCGCCGTCAGGACGCAGTCGCATATCCACACGAAACACTTGACCGTCTGCGGTAATATCATTCAAAAGAGCGATGATTTTCTGCCCAACTTTGGTGAAAAATTCCTGATTGCTACGATTTTTCTTGCCATTTGTCTCGCCGCTTTCAGGATAGATAAAAATCAGGTCAATATCGGACGATACATTTAATTCATATCCGCCCATTTTGCCCATAGCAATCACGCACAAGCGTTGCGGCTCGTTCGTTGCCGCCCCAATCGGCTCGCCATAGAACTTCACATAATAATTGTGAGCAAATTCCGCTGCCATATTCACCGCAAAATCCGCAAACAGCGTCATTGACCGTACCACTTCTTGCAAGTCGGCTTGCTGTGATAAATCCCGAACCGCAAGAGAAGCCACAACTATCCTGCGTAACAGCCGCAACTGCCTTGCCATTTCTTCGCCGTCTAAATTCGCCAAAATGCCTTGCCAATCGGCAAAATTTTGCAAATTTTCCAATACAATAGGCTGTTGTGCGAATGTTTCTAATTGCTGGCTATCTAATAAAGAATTATTGATAAGTCTTTGTAAAAAAAGAGAATATTTGCAGGCAGCGGTAATAGCGTTCATGGCAATGCGTTTTTGGATAAAGAAGAGGTTTAATCATACCGCAAAATAAGTGCTTTCAGGCTGCCTGAAACAGATTGATAAACAAAAAAACCGCCTTTCTGGGCGGTTGATTGATTTCAGTTTAATGAGCCAAACTGTCCATCATTGCTTGACGCAAAATCGCATTCAGCCGTGTCTGATAACCACGCCCCGAGCGTTTTAGCCACGCAATCACATCTTCGTCAATCATGGTTGTAACCGACTTTTTGCGTGGGGTGTACATTTGTTGAAATTTTTTGTTTGCGTGCAAGGCTTTCAGCAACGGCACTTCATCAACGGTTTTCCAGCCGTCTTTTAAATCGGCATTTTGATAGTATTCAATGTCTTCATCGGTTACGGTGTCGATGTCGTAATTTGGGTTGTGTTTCATACAGTTTTCTCCGAATTGGTGTGGCAATAAAAGCGGAAATCAGGCGAATTTTGTTGTTTCTTTGTGTCCAAACTACATTCAAAATGCGACCTTGTTCGCTCATACCTATGGAAAATAATCGTTTTTCACCATACTCCATTCTGTCATCTTCGTGAGTAATGGCGAAATCGTCAATGATAGCGGTGTAGGCTTCTTCAAACGAAACGCCGTGTTTCTTTAAGTTAAGAAGAGCCTTGTCATCGTCCCATATAAAAAAATCATTCTGCATATAAAATTATATGTATTTTATTCTATGTATTCAAGTTTTAGCTTCGCCTTATGGCTCGCAGTTGTTCGGTTTAATTGCTTCGCAATCCATTGATTTACTTTGTAAATCAATGATTTTAGTCTAACGACTAAAACAAACCTTATTTTCAGGCTGCCTGAAACCCCTTATTTTATTTAATCAAATACCACTGTGCGATTGTGATACGACAACACACGGCTGTCTAAATGCCAACGCACGGCACGGGATAAAACGATTTTTTCTAAATCGCGTCCTTTTTTGATTAAGTCTTCAACGCTGTCGCGGTGTGAAATGCGGGCAACTTCTTGTTCGATAATTGGTCCTTCGTCCAAGTCGGAAGTAGCGTAGTGGGCAGTGGCACCAATCAATTTTACCCCGCGTGCATGGGCTCGATGATAGGGTTTGGCACCGTCAAAGGCAGGTAGGAAACTGTGATGTATGTTAATGATTTTATTCGGATATTTATCAATAAAATCGCCTGATAAAATCTGCATATAGCGAGCCATAACGATGAAATCAATTTTGTGTTGCTCAAATAAGGCAAGTTGTTTGGCTTCAATTTCGGCTTTTTTCTCTTTTATCATTGGGATATGATAAAACGGTATGCCGTTAAATTCTGCTAATGCACGGCAGTTTTCGTGATTGCCCACAATCAGCGGAATATCGCACGCTAATTCGCCAATGCGATAGCGGTGCAATAAGTCTGCCAAGCAGTGTTCATACTGCGACACCATAATCGCCATTTGCGGTTTTTGTTGCGAAAACGAAAGTTTCCACGACATATTGTATTCTGACGCAAGGGGTGAAAATGCTGCCTGAAAGTCATGCTCATTGGTTGCAAAGTCGTTCAAATCCCATTCCACACGCATTAGGAATAAACCTGCTTGACTGTCTTGGTGCTGGTCGGCGTGCAAAATATTGGCATTGTGTTGCAAAAGAAAATTGGCAATTACCGCAACCAAACCTTTACGGTCTGGAGCGGAAATCAGCAAAGTGGCGGTGTTTTTGTTGGTGTTGTTCATTGAAGGCTGCCTGAAAAAAATAAACCGCCGCAAAAAACGGCGGCAAGTTAAAGATTATTTTTTATCTGCGGCACGCAAAATATCGTACATTTGGTCTTTCAGACGCAATTTTTGGCTTTTCAAAGCGTCAATTTTATCCAAACCTGCGGTTACAGGGTCGCTTTCCAAGCGGATAATTTCGTGGTCCAATGCGTTGTGTTCTTCAAACAGTCGAGCGAAATGAGCGTCTTCGTTTTTCAAACGGCTGATTAAATCGCGATATTCGGGAAACATTTGTTGCTCCTTATTTCATTAGTCATAAAAGGGCTGATTATAACCGTTTTATGTAAAGTGTGCTTGCGTAAATCAGTGAGCAGTTAGCAGTTTTGTTTGTCTGTTGGATTTTTGGCAAATTTAGATTTAACCAATGCTTCCGCCATATCGTTACGGCTTTTCAATTTACCATTTTCGTTTAAGAAATCAGCATAGCAAGCTTCTGCCAGCATTGTGTATTGAGAAACAGTTTGATTGTTTTTCATTTAATTACTCCAGTTCATTGAGTTTTGGGTTTGAGAAATCGTCTATTGACACTTTCCTTTGTTTTTCGCACACTTTATGTGTAAAAGGTAAAATGCTATAAACATAACTATCATCTTGTGCAATAACACTATTCGTTATACTGTCAAAAATAATATAACTATAATAGTTTATTGTGCCAAGATTAAATTCATCACGATGAAAATATTGCAACACCACATTATTACCCCCAGTAGATAATGTATATTTTTTGTTATCAATTTTTATTTCTTTATGATTTTCAATAAAATTTTTATCATATTCATTTAAGCTATGTATCTGTTTTAATGTTTCAAAAACATTAGGATTTTCTTCTTTCCATTGTTCAACTGTTTTATAAACTTTCTGTCCTGCATTTTTATGACATAAATATGAAAAATATCTATAAGACAATATAGGCGTTCCAATCATATAAATGATAAAAGCAAAACCTAACCAAAATGGAATAGCCCTACCTATTTTTCTGCCTTTTTCATCATTTAATAAATTACCAATAAATCCACCGAATTTAATACTAATCCACCAAATAACTAAAAAACATAAAATACACAAACACATTGCAATTAAAATCATCATTAAATCCTTATAAAACTATTTCAGCAAGCGTAGCGTGGGCAACTTGTTGCCCACGCGGAGTAGTGAGCAGTTGTTTTGTCAAACCTGCGGTTTGACGGATAATTTAGGTAATGCTTCGATGATACTTTCAGGCAGCCTGAAAGGCTTGCCGTCATTGCGAGCCTGACGCAGTCAGGCGTGGCAATCTCCGAATTGATTGCACGAGCAATCAATTCGGGTAGCCTATCCATTACAACGACAATGCAAAAAGTCTTTCAGGCAGCCTATAAAAACCGTTCTGCATTGCCGTTATATTTAATAAGCCACCCGAAATGCTACGCATTTCGGAGATTGCCACGCCGTGCTGTCGTACGGCTCGCAATGACGATTTAGGTTTCAGGCTGCCTGAAAGAAAAATCGAAGCGTTATCTTTAAATAATCCGTTTTGCCTGACAAGGCAAAACGAAAAACCTAATTGCTCATTGCTAATTTCTCATTGCTCATTGTCAATGATACGCTCTCGACAACTCATGCACTGCATTCACCAAATCTTTCACCCGTTCAGGGTCAGTGAGTTGATGAATGCCGTGTCCCAAGTTGAAAATATGTCCGTTGCCTTTGCCGTAATCTGCCAAAATGCGTTTGACTTCGGCTTCAATGGATTCTTGTGTGCCAAACAGGGCGAATGGGTCGAAATTGCCTTGCAAAGCCACTTTATCGCCCACACGGCGGAGTGCGTCTTTGATATTCACCGTCCAGTCCAAGCCCAAAGCGTCTGTACCGCTGTTTGCCATTTGTTCTAACCACAAGCCGCCGCCTTTAACAAACACAATCACAGGGACTTGATTGCCGTTTGCGTCCGTTTTGGTTAAGCCGTTGATGATTTGGGTGATGTATTGTAAAGAAAATTCGCCAAAAGCCGCGTCTGACAATATGCCGCCCCAAGTGTCGAAAATCTGCACGGCGTTTGCTCCTGCGGCAATTTGTTGGTTTAAATAGGCGGTTACGGCTTTGGCGTTAATATTCAAAATGGTATGCAATAAATCAGGACGGCGATAGAGCATTTCTTTAACCAAGCGAAAATCACGCGAACCGCCACCTTCAATCATATAGCACGCCAAAGTAAAAGGGCTGCCTGAAAAGCCGATGAGTGGCACGCGTCCATTCAAAGCGTTTTTAATAGACGCTACCGCATCAAACACATAGGACAATTTTTCCATATCAGGCACGGCTAACTGTTGCACGGCTTTTTCATCTTGCACAGGGTACGCAAACTTCGGCCCTTCACCTGCCACAAACGATAGCCCCAAGCCCATAGCGTCTGGCACGGTGAGAATATCGGAAAACAAAATTGCCGCGTCCAAATTAAAGCGGTCAATCGGTTGCAGGGTAACTTCGGTTGCAAAATCTCTATTGCGACACAAATCCATAAAACCGCCCGCATTTGCCCGCACTTGTCGATATTCAGGCAAATAACGCCCCGCCTGACGCATGAGCCACACAGGGGTATATTCTGTATCTTGTTTGAGTAAGGCTTTGATAAATGTGTTGTTTTTAAGTTCCATAAGGCAATCTCGTCTATTTTAGAAAAAAGTGAAATATAAAGCCGTAAATTGTAACGGTTGAATAAGGTATTGTCTATTATTGATAGTATTATTTTATAATATGATTTTGTTTCAGGCAGCCTGAACATAAAACCATATAAAGGAACAAACCATGACCATTATTGCGATTGATGTTGATGCACAACGCACATTTTCGCCCTTATGTCCGAACGAATTGCCTGTGGCAGGGGGCGATGAAATTGTTGAAGAGTTAAATAAACAAGCCCAGTTAGCCGATTTGCGTGTGATGACCAAAGACGCACACAGCCCGTATGCAGTATGGGCTGTGGATAATGCGGAAGCGTCATTACAGCCCTTAAATTATGCGAATGCGGATGTAACATGGCGGCGGCATGCCGAAGTAGGCTCGGACGGCTTTGAGTTATTGCCACAACTGCCACACCCAACTGAATACGATTTTTTGGTATATAAAGGCGTGGAGAAAGATATGCACCCGTATGGTGCGTGTTTTCACGATTTGGCAAATACGATTAGCACTGGGCTGATTGAATGGCTGCAAGCCAAACAAGCCACAGCCTTGATTGTCGGCGGTTTGGCAACCGATTATTGCGTGAAAAACACGGTGTTGCAGTTGCTTAATAACGGCAAATGGCAGGTTTATCTAAACTTGGCAGCGTGTCGCGGCATTAGCGACAACACCATTGCGGCGGCATTAGCAGAAATGCAACAAAAAGGGGCAATGATTTGCCAAAATGCGGCGGAAATTAAGGCGAAATTAGGAAAATAAAACCTTTCAGGCTGCCTGAAAATTATGGATAATCACAAATTGCCAATGCTTCTAAAATCGGCTGATTGCTTGGCAGAATAGGGGTAACGGTGATATTTTTGGGGTTTTGCCATGCAAATTGTTGATTTTCGCGTGCTTGCAACTCGCCCTGCCATTCTCCATAAGCGACACGCCAAAAATTCACTTGAATAATGGCGTTTTCGCGTTCAACTGTCAGCGTTTGCCAGTATTGTGCTTTTTTAATATGCAAACCTGTTTCTTCTAATAATTCGCGTTGCAAGGCGGCAAAGGGAGTTTCGTCTGCTTCGACTTTACCGCCTGCAAACTCCCAAAAGCCTGCGAAAATTTTGTCATCGGGGCGGCTGGATAACAGTATTTCGCCGTTTTTGTTAAAAATAATCGCGGCAACTACTTGAATTTGTTGTTTTTCTTTCATTGTTCTGCTACCACAAAAGCGATGGCGTATTCTTTTTCATCGCTAATTGACAAATGTAAGTTTTTGATATTTTTATTATTTAGCCATTGTTGTAATTCATCGGTCAATGCAAAATAAGGGGCATTGTGTTCGTTATGTAATATGCTGATATTATTAAAAAAAACAGGCTGCCTGAAACCTGTTCGCAAGGCTTTGGCTAACGCTTCTTTGGCGGCAAAGCGTTTGGCTAAAAACGCCGCTTTTTGTGTATCTTTGCATTTTGAATAATCGTCCCATTCTTGGGTAGATAAAATGGCACGAGCAAAATCATCGCCCGAACGCTGCCATTTTTTTGCCATACGGCTGATTTGTACTATGTCTGTGCCTGTGCCGTAAATCATTGTTTTTTATTCCTTTATTTTATCAATTAGCAATGAGTAATGAGCAATGAGCAATTATGTAGTTTTGCCTTGCGACAAAACGAATTGTTTTTAGATAACGCTTCGATTGTTTTTTCAGGCAGCCTGAAAGGATAATAGAAGTGTTATCTCCACTGCTCATCGTTTGAAATACCGTTTATCCTTTAAAAATATTCGTTTAATATAAAAGACGCTATTTTTCACCAAATATTGTAAAATAGGCAAGTTTTAGGCGGGCTAAATTGCTTTTTTCAGGCTGCCTGAAACACTGAACATTTTTAGTAACTCACTGATATTTCAGGATTTAACCATGATTAAAATCGCCATTAACGGTTATGGCCGTATCGGACGACAAGTTGTCCGTGCTATTTACGAATACAATTTGCGAGACCAGTTTGAAATTGTGGCAGTCAATGCCTCTGGTAGTTTGGAGACAAATGCCCATTTGACGCAGTTTGATACCGTGCATGGTCGCTTTAATGCAACTGTGGAACACGATGCACAGCATTTAATTATCAACGGCGACAAAATTCCGTTTTTCTGCACCCGCAATCCTGCCGAATTGCCTTGGAAAGATTTGGGCGTGGATTTGGTTATGGAATGCACTGGGGCTTTTACTTCCAAAGAAAAAGCGTCTGTTCATTTACAAGGCGGTGCGAAAAAAGTGTTGATTTCCGCACCTGGCGGCGAAGATGTTGATGCCACTGTGGTGTATGGTGTCAATCACAGCGTTTTAACGCCTGAAATGACCGTGGTATCCAACGCGTCCTGCACCACAAACTGTTTGGCTCCTGTGGCATTGCCTTTGCACGAAAATTTGGGCATTGTCAAAGGTTTAATGACCACTGTGCATTCTTTCACAAATGACCAAGTTTTAACCGATGTGCGTCATAAAGATTTACGCCGTGCCAGAAGTGCGGTGCAAAATTTAGTGCCAACCAAAACAGGTGCTGCCAAAGCCGTAGGCTTGGTGCTGCCTGAACTCAAAGGCAAATTAGACGGCTTTGCGGTGCGTGTGCCAACCATCAATGTATCTATGGTTGATTTAACTTTTGAAGCCGCACGCGATACCACGGTTGATGAAGTTAATCAAATTATGTTAGACGCAAGTAATGGCACATTGCGTGGTGTTTTAGGTTACAACAAAATGCCTTTGGTTTCAGGCGACTTTAACCACTGTGCCACAGCCAGCATTTTTGATGCAACCCTAACCAAAGTGTCGAATGGCAACTTGGTGAAAGTATTAGCGTGGTATGACAACGAATGGGGCTTTTCCTGCCAAATGCTGAATACTGCCCGTGCGATGTTCGGTATGCCTGTAAGCCCGCTTTAAGATTAGGCTGTTATAACCGCCAAAATGTTGTAGGAGTAAGTATCATGAAATTGTTATTAAATATTCTCGCCTTGTTGCTGTTTTTTGGTGCGTATATTTTGACGCATGATATTTTTATTGCCACCATTTTGGCGGTCGTTGCAGGCATTATTCAAGCGTCCATCACTTTCTTAATGAAAGGCAAAATGGACATTATGCAGGCGGTGAGTTTAGCGTTGATTATCATCTTTGGCGGACTCACCATTGTTTTGCAAAACGACTGGTTTATTAAATTTAAGCCCACTGCTTTATTTTGGTTGGTGTCTTTGGCAATGTTGTTTGGCAGACTCACCAACAAAAATATTTTGCGAGCGATTATGGGCAAAGAAATCAAACTGCCTGACCACATTTGGAATGAAATGATGTGGGTTTGGACGGTGTTTTTCGCACTGTTAGGTGCGTCTAACCTATGGGTTGCGTGGAATTTTTCTACCGACACTTGGGTTACTTACAAAGTATTTGGCGTTATGGGTTTAATGGGTTTATTCTTTATCGCCCAAGCGGTATATATGCAAGGCATTATTAGCGATATGGAAAAACACGAAAAAGCCCAAGAAGAACAAACGGCGGCTTAAAAATAGTGAGCAGTGAGTAATTAGCGGTTATTTGGTTTAAAACGATTTGTTTTTAGATAACGCTTTGATAAACTTTTCAGGTTGTCTGAAATTTCTAATGACACACTGTCTATTAAAATTAATGATTGACAAATAGATTAAATCGCCGCACCATAACACCTTTTTACGCATTTGGGAAAACACACTGATTGAGTATTTCTGCCGTAGGTAGAAATGAATTTTAATTTTCACACAAAGGATATAAAGATGAAAAAAACTTTATTGGCAATCGCTTTAATGGCAAGTATGGCAGGTGTTTCTGCTAAAACTGTGGTAACGGTTAATGGCACTAAAATTGATAGTGCGGTTATTGACCGCCAAGTTTCTGATTTGTCTAAACAAAGTAATGGTCAAATTAAAGACAGCCCTGAATTACGCGAACGCTTAAAACAAAATGCGATTGTGCATACCGTGATTGTGCAAGAAGCCAAAAAACGCAAATTAGACGAAACGGCTGAATACAAAGACATTATCAAACGCACCAAAGAAGAAGCCGATAAACGCGGCGAATCCAAAAAACCCGAATTCAAACAAGACTTTGAAGACTTTAAAGAAAACTTGTTAGAACAAGCGTTTGCGGTTGATGTTTTGAAGAAAAACCCTGTAACCGAACAAGATGTGCGTAAAGAATACAATCAAATCAACGACTTCTATAAAGGTTCGCAAGAAGTGCAAATTGCTGAAATCGTAACGAAAAGCGAAGCAGACGCACAAAAAGTATTGGAAGAGTTGAAAAAAGGCAAAAAATTTGTTGATGTTGCCAAACAATACACGATTGACGAAGTCGGTAAGAAAAATGGCGGTATGCATCAAGGCTACATTAACCTGAAAGATATGGAAGTGGGTGCTCCGCCTTTACATGCGGCGGTTAAAGACCTGAAAAAAGGCGATTACACCAAACAGCCTATGCAAGGCACAAACAACATTTGGGCGATTTTCTCTGTGCAAGACAAACGAAATGCCAAAGTGCCAACATTTGAGCAAATGAAAGAGGCTTTAACTGCCCAATTAGAAGGTCAAAGGGTGGATCAAGCCGTTGCGAATTTGTTAAAACAAGCCCAAATTAAATAATTTTGAGTTAAAAATATGAAAATCAAACCCTTATTGTTTGTTTTGGCAAGTGCTGCGGCACTTGCCGCTTATGCCGCTGACGCACCCAAAATTGATGATGCACGCGTCAATTTGGTGATTGAACAGTATGAAGCCACAGGCGGCAAAGTTACCCCCGAACAAAAAGCCGAAGTGCAAAAACAGGTTTTGCAAGAATTGCAACGCGCAGAAGTGCTGAAAAAAGCCGCCCTGCAAGCGGGTTTGGATAAACAGCCCGAAGTGCAGTTAGCACACCAAAACTTTGAAGCCCAATTTTATGCGGCTCAATATTTTGAGCATTTGAAAAAAAGCGTTACCGTGAGTGAAGACGAATTGCGTCAAATTTATGCACGCTTGGGACGCGAAGTGAAAGTGCAAATGGCGGCGTTCAAAACGGAAGAAGA
This sequence comes from Neisseriaceae bacterium, assembly GCA_017458185.1. GTDB lineage: Bacteria > Pseudomonadota > Gammaproteobacteria > Burkholderiales > Neisseriaceae > RGIG9985. Next base: position 29,642 of record JAFTFY010000030.1, on the reverse strand, counting down.
AGTCGCCTCAGCCCAAGACAAATTGCGTAAAGGTATGAGTTTTGGCGACTTAATTGCGTCTTTACCTGAACAACCTGCGTCTCCGCCTGATTTTATCAGCCCACAAATGCTGCCGCCTGAATTTGCCACTGCATTAGACAATATGGATAAAGGCAAAATCACCGATACAGCGGTGAAATTTCAGAATATGCTGTATTTGCTAAAAATCACCGACACCCGCAAGGGCAACCGCGTTCCCGCATTCGAGCAAGTTCGTGAGCGATTAGAAGCCCAACGCAAAGATGAATTGGTGCGTGAAAAAGTGGAAAAATTGTTCGCAGAACATGGTTTGAATGAACAGTAGTCGCTGTTCTAATCCAAAAAAATAGGCAAGATTGGCACAAAACCTGCCGTCTTGCTTAATTTTTTGCCGCAATGCTTTGTGGCACAACAGCATAGATGATACAATAAAAAAATCGTTTCATTCAGGACGGAGAAACCCTTATGAAGATTTTACTTTTAGGTGCTCCTGGTGCTGGTAAAGGCACACAAGCACAGTTTATCACCGAAGCATTCGGTATTCCCCAAATTTCCACAGGCGATATGTTGCGTGCCGCCATTGAAGCCCAAGTGCCATTAGGATTAGAAGCCAAAAAAATTATGGAAGCAGGCGGCTTGGTGCGTGATGACATTATCATTTCTTTGGTTCGCGACCGCATTCGTCAGCCCGACTGTGCTAATGGCTTTTTGTTTGACGGTTTTCCGCGTACGCTTGCCCAAGCCGAAGCCTTAAAATTCGCGGATATTGAATTGGATGCCGTGGTTGAAATCAGCGTTCCTGATGAAAACATTGTCGAAAGAATGTCAGGCAGACGCATTCATGTGGCGTCAGGCAGAACTTACCACATTCGCTACAATCCGCCCAAAGTGGCTGGCATTGACGATATTTCAGGCGAGCCTTTAATTCAACGCGAAGACGATAAAGAAGAAACCGTGAAAAAACGCTTGAAAGTGTATCACGAGCAAACCGAAGTGCTGATTGACTTTTACGGCAAGTTGTCGCAAGCAGCAGGTGGTAAGCCCAAATACATTAAAATTGACGGCACCCAAAGCGTGGAAGCCGTGAAAAATGCGGTGTTAAGTGCGTTAAAAGCGTAAGTGTTTTTATCGAAAAAGGCAACCTGAACAGTGTTTCAGGTTGCCTTTGGTGTATTCAGGCAGCCTGAAAGGGGTATTTCAGACATCAAACAAACACGCACGAGTGTCATCAATATTTGATAGAATACCGCCTTGTTCTTAATTTTCATTGATGGGGAAAGATAATGAACACCAAAAAACTATTGGCACTGTTGGGTGTATCGTTGTTGCTGTCGGCGTGTGGCACGACCATTACCTTGCCGTCCGCACCGACAATTAAAAAACAACCACAGCCCGTGCAACCTGCACCAGCACCGATTGAGCCAGTGCAACAGCAGCCACAGGTATTCCGTTTAGCACCGAATCACTGGGCAGATGTACAAGACATTCGCAACGAAGCCGTGCGTTTAAGTCGCGAAGTGGGTAATGGCAATATCACCAAAGTGCAAGCCGCACAAGAACTCAATCAATTTCGCTTGGCGTTAGTGGGCAGCAATGTGATTGACGACAATGTGTATGATGTCTATCTGCGTGGTGCAGTGGGCAGTCAATCGGGACAAATTTCGTCCGCCCAGTCCAAACAGTTAATCCAAACCGCTTTGGAAGTATGGCAAAACTCATGGCCTACTATGCAAAACAAACCCGATAATCCTGCATTTACCAACTTTTTAATGCAAACTATGGGTATGACACCATTGCAATAAATTTTGATTGATAAAATATTTTTCAGGCAACCTGAAAAACCGTCTATATAAGACGGTTTTTTGCTTTTCAGGCTGCCTGAAACCTTTATCTTTATGTTATGATTAACCTTTTGAATTTAGGAATAAAGCGATGAGAACCGCCAACATTCAACGCAATACCAACGAAACGCAAATTGCCGTTGCACTTAATTTAGACGGCACGGGTCGGGCTAAATTAAATACCAGCGTGCCGTTTTTAGACCATATGTTAGACCAAATTGCACGGCACGGCTTGATTGATTTGGAAATCACGGCAAAAGGTGATACCCACATTGACGACCATCACACGGTGGAAGATGTTGGTATTGCTTTGGGTCAGGCTCTGCGTCAGGCTTGGGGCGATAAAACGGGCATTTGTCGCTACGGACACGCTTTTGTGCCTTTGGACGAAGCGTTAAGCCGCGTGGTGTTGGATTTATCAGGGCGTGCAGGGCTGTTTTATAGCGTTGATTTTTCGCGTTCTCGCATTGGTAACTTCGATGTGGATTTGGTAGAAGAATTTTTTCACGGCTTGGTCAATCACGCCATGATAACCGTGCATATTGATAATTTGCGTGGCACAAACGCACATCATCAAGCGGAAACTGTGTTTAAGGCGTTTGGTAGGGCGTTGCGAATGGCAATTTCATACGATGAAAGAATGGCAGGACAAACCCCATCAACCAAAGGCACGCTAACGGCGTAAATTCAATGAGCAGTGAGCAATGAGTAGTGAGCAGTTGTTATGTCAAGCCTTATCAGGCTTGACAGATATTTTAAGATAATGCTTCGATTTTGCTTTTAACTTCGCTTTTGCTCGCCCCATTTCGTTTCAGGTAGCCTGAAAGCACTTCCTATGCGGGAAATTCGTCATTGCGAGCCATGCCGTAAGCACGGCGTGGCAATCTCCTAAAATTATTTTTAAATGAGCGGCACGCGAAGTTAAAAATAATTTTAGGGTAGCGTAAATCAACAGAACGGCATATCGCAAAAATGATTTCAGGTTGCCTATTGTGTCATTAGGTTGAAACAACACAAACAATTTTATGAAGAAATGAGTGTATTTTATGATTGAAATTATATCTGCAATTAGACATGCAATTCCTGACGCAGTTTTGGGTATATTGGTTTCAGGAGTATTTAGTATTATTACGCTAAATTTAGCGAATAAACATAATAAAAAAGTATTGGATACACAAATACAAGCCATAAAAATTCAGGCACAAGAACATTATGATTTTGAAATGGAAAGAATTAATGATGATAGAAATTATCAGAATAAGGCTAAATTGATTAATGCTATTTTATCTATAATAGATGAAAATGATTTAACAGCACATGCTATTGATGAAGATGAGAATGAAGTTTATAAAATTGATGAATTGATTATTGATAGAAAATATAAAGATACCCAAAAAGTTGCTAATCAGATTATTAAAAAATTATATCTATCTTTTCCTGAATTGGTTGAATATGGAAATGAAATAAAAGAAAAATGTAATTCAATTTGGGGATATGAGCGAAATTATTTCGGTTATCAGGCAGATAAACCTGAAATTCAATTAAAAACAAAAGAACAACTGGTACAATTTTATAATGAATTAAATAAAATTTGTAATGAGTGTTTAAATAAATTAAAAGAAATGTAATATTTTAGGCAGCCTGAAAGATAATTGTAGCATTATCAAAAATATTATGTTAAGCCATAGGCTTAATATAATAACTGCTCACTTTTCACTGCTAACCGCTCACTGATTGACACCATGCACACCAAAAAACGCTTTTTTCACGAATTGTATTTACTTTTAGCGATTGCCTTGCCGATGATGATTGCCCAAGTGGCACAGGTTGGCACGGGCTTTGTGGATACGCTGATGGCATCTCGTGTTTCGCGTGGCGATTTAGCCACTGTGGGCTTGGGTTCCAGCGTATTTGCGACCATTTATATTACGCTGTTAGCCTTTCCCACTGCTCTTAACCCTTTGTTATCACACGCTTTTGGGGCGAAAAAATGGGACGAACTTCGCTACACCGCACAGCAAGGTGTGTGGCTGTGCTTTATTGTGGGCTTAATCGGAGCGTTACTCGTTGTTTTATCAGGCATTTTTTTGCCGAATTTCTTAAACTGGGAACACACAACCGTTCGCACCACGCAACTTTATTTATACGGTGTGGCGTTTGGTTTGCCTGCGGCGGTTGCTTCTCGTGCTTTGCAGTCATTTGCTGCCGCCGTTTCTCGCACGCAGGAAGTGATGTGGATAGGCATAGGCGGTTTAATATTGAATATCCCTTTGAATTATATACTGATTTATGGCGTGTTCGGTTTGCCTAAATTAGGCGGTGCAGGTTGCGGCTTTGCCACTGCTGTGGTTTTTTGGTTTCATTTTATCGGCTTATGGCTTGTTGTGTCGTATCACGCTTATTTCAAAAAATTCACTTTTAATCAATCATTTAGGCTGCCTGAAATGGCGGCATTCAAGCCTATCATCAAATTAGGCGTGCCGATTTGTTTTTCGTTTTTTATTGAAGTCAGCCTATTTTCATTTATTGCCATTTTTATTGCCCGCTCGGGCGAACATTTTGTTGCCGTGCAGCAAGTGGCGATGACCATTTCCAGCATTTTGTATATGTTGCCGCAATCGTTAGGGGCGGCGGTTGCCGCACGCATCGGGCAGGCGTTGGGTGCCAACACACCACGCCGAGCCGCCCACATTGCTTTGGTGTGTATTGTGTCAGGAGCAGTCGGGGCGTTGTTTGTGGGCGTGGCATTAGCCGTTTTCAGGCAGCCTATTGTGCATTTATTTTCCAACGACACGGCGGTATTGCATTTGGGACGCGATATTTTACTGATTGCCGCCGCCTATCAAGTGGTTGATGCGGTGCAAACCATTGCCGCAGGGGCATTGCGGGGCTATAAAGCAACCAAAGTGCCGATGATGATACACTTTGCCGCCTTTTGGCTATTGGGCTTGGGGCTCGGGGCGTATCTGTGCTTTGGCGTAGGTTGGCAACTGCACGGCTTTTGGTATGCTTTATTGATTGCTCTTTCTGCCGCGTCTGTTTTATTAACGGTGTATTTGGTGTTTGTGGCAAAATATGCGGTAAAAGCGTGATTTCAGGCAGCCTGAATGTTATTTTTGTATAATTTAGTTTTCTCTAAAATACGGCAAACAGCATAATGAACTTTCAACTTTCTCAATTTCCTGTAACCGCAGTGGCTTTGGCTTGGTTTATGTGGGCGGCTTTGGCTTCTGTGGGGGGGTATTTATTGAAACAAGAAAACTTGCCGCGTGATAATTGGCTTGCGGCGGGCATGGTGGCGGTGTTTGTGTGGTGTTTGCATGGGCAGTTAAATGCGGGCGAGTTGGCGGGTTTGCATTATCATTTATTGGGCGTTACGCTGATTTTGTTGATTGTGGGCTTGCCTGCGGCTTTGTTTCTTTTAACGGCAACGGCGGCGGGATATGCACTCTTGTTTCAGCATTATTATGATATTGCAGCGGTGGCGTTGTATGTGATTACGGTGATTTTTCCTGCTTTGTTATTAGGCAAAACTATGTTGTTTGTGGCACAGAAAATTTTGCCACACCATTTGTTTATCTTTATCTTTTTTAATGGTTTTTTGACGGCTTTGCTGTGTATGCTGCTGGCGGGTACGCTGTCTTTGTGGCTGTTGGATATGGCTGGGGCGTATTCTTCGGAATTGTTGTGGAGCCGTTCGTTTCCTGTGCTGTTTTTGCTCTCTTGGGGCGAAGCGTTTTTAACGGGCTTGGCATGTGCAGTGCTGATTGCCTTTGCCCCGCAATTATTGCATGATTACAGCGATGAAATGTATTTGCCACAGCGAAAATCTTTATTTTAATTTTTCAGGCAGCCTGAAAATATAACATATAGATTATATAGCCTATATGTTATATAATGCGTCAAATATATTAACAAAAAGGAATATATTTTGAGTTTAATGCAACGCAATTACCATGTTGTTTGGCTTGAACCTTTTTCGCAATGGTTATCCACATTAGAGTACGCTGCACAAAAGAAAATTTATGCAGCAATTGCTTTGTTGGCACAGGAAGGCAATCAATTAAGCCGTCCATACGCAGATACGCTTCAAGGTTCAAAGTATGCTAATTTGAAAGAATTGCGTGTGCCATTTGCTCGTTCTGTTTTCCGAATATGCTTTATTTTTGACCCTAAACGCAATGCGGTTTTGTTGTGCGGCGGCGATAAGCAAGGGGTGAATGAAAAGCGTTTTTACAAAGAATTGATTGCACATGCAGAAAGCATTTACGAACAATATTTACAGGAATTAGAAAGGATACAAAAATGAAAATCACGCATTTTAATGATGTTTTAGCCAGTCTGCCTGTCGATGAGCAAGAAGAAATCGACAAAATGGCGTATGAAATGTATTTAGACTGGCGTATTCAAAGCATTCGTGAAGCGTTGGAAATCACGCAAAAAGAGTTGGCAGACGCTTTGGGCGTGGCTCAACCGTCTGTGGCAACAATGGAAAAACGCGGTAAAGATATTAAATTGTCGTCCTTAAAACGCTATATTGAAGCAATGGGCGGTAAGTTAAATTTATCCGTGCAACTGCCAACTGGAAAAAGGATTTCGTTTCAGATTTAAGTTTTCAGGCTGCCTGAAAGATTGTTGTATTTTATTGTTGTCTGCTAAAACTTTTTTATCAATTTGCTGAATGTTTAATTTGCTCACTGATGAGATATTTGTTTTTTTAATTTCTCACGGAGGCACGGAGAACACGGAGAGTGAAATTAAGTGCTTATTTATAAACATTTTTTCACATTTTCCGTATCTCCGTGTTCTCCGTGTCTTGGTGAGAGATAATAAAAAAATTTATGAGCAACAAAATCATATTTTTCAGGCAGCCTGAAAAGGCTGTCTTTTTTATTAAAAACTTAATCTATTTTTCAGGCTGCCTGAAATACAATATGCCTTTTTAAGATAAAGGGAAACGCAATGAAAAAAGTTACGATACGCCAGCGGATTCGTTACTGGTTTGACAATTTAATGTCCAAAGGCAGTGTTTCTTTGTTGCTGCTGCTGGCGGCGATTACTGCGGCTGTGGTGTTCGTAGGCGGATTTCTTGCAGTGATTTTGGGTGGTGCGGACGGTAAGGGCGAAGAGCCGTTGTGGCATACCATTTGGTTCACTTTAATGCACGCCATTAACACAGGCGTGCTTGCCAAAGAAGAAGGCACGGTGGCGTATCTGGCGGTGATGACGGTGGTTACTTTGGTGGGCATTTTCATCACCAGTTTTTTAATCGGTACGATTTCTAATGCGATTAAGGAAAAAGTTACTAATCTGCAACGCGGTAAATCACGAGTGATTGAAAAAAATCATATTGTGATTATTGGTTTTGATGAAAATATCACCAGTATGATTGAAGAGTTGGTGTATGCCAACAGCAATCGCCGTGATGCGGTGGTGGTGATTATGGCTGATGAAGATAAGGTGGAAATGGAAAATATCATCAGCGACCGTGTGGCAGATATGGGCAATTTGCGTGTGGTGTGCCGCAGCGGTAAGCCTGATAATCGCAGTGATTTGCTGATTTGTTCATTAGATACTTGTAAATCGGTGATTGTGAATATCAACGATGATTTTATGACGGTCAAAGCCATTTTGTTGTGCAAAGCGTTGTTGGACGAGTGCGGCAATCAAGATGCGTGCATTATTGCTACGGTTCGCGACCCCGAAGTGATTCACCCTGCGAAAATTGCAGGCGGCGAACGCGTGGAAATTCTTAATTTTCAAAAAACCATTGCTCGCTTAATGGTGCAGTCGGAACGACACCCAGGTATGTCGGAAATTTTGGCTGAATTATTAAGTTTTCAAGGCAATGAAATTTATGTGGAAGACAATCCAAATGCGGTGGGGTTAAGTTTGGGGGAAATTAACTTGCGTCTGGCTCATTCCACAGCGATAGGCATTGTTCGCAACGATACACCGATTTTAAATGGCGACACAAATACGGTGTTTGAAACAGGCGATAAGTTAATTCTCATTGCCCCTGATGACGGTTATGGTCGTTTGCGAGAGCGGGCAAGCATTGATGAGACGGTGTTTGAACAAGAACCGAATGTTCGTCAAGAGCCGCATACGCTGTTGATATTAGGCTATACCGATATGCTCAAACAAATTTTGATTGAAGAAAATGCCTATGCTGCCCCAAATTCCAAAGTGATGATTGCGGCAGAATTTGGCAAAATTAACGCAGAAGCCCTGCCCACAGAAAAAGAATTGTCGAATATTCAAGTGGATATTCACGAATGTGGCATATACAAACGCCGTGTTTTGGAGCAGTTGTTAGCCGAACAGCCGTCCAGCATTATGCTGGTTTCTGATGTGGAAATTCACGATGAAGAAGCCGATGCACGCACTTTAATGTTGCAACTACATTTGAACGATATTGCTGCCGAAATCGGCACGGATATTCCGCTGACGATTGAAATGAACAGCACACGCAATCAGCGATTATCGCAAATGATGCGTGCCACAGATTTTGTGGTGAGCAGTCGCGTTACGGCAAAAATGATGGTGCAAATTGCTGAACAACGCCACAATAAAGCCATTTTCGATTGCCTTTTGTCCGATGACGGTGCCAGCATTTATATGAAACCGATTACCCGTTATGTGAAAACGGATAAACCGCTCAATTATTACACCCTGCGTGCATCTGCGGCTCGATACGGCGAAATTGCGATTGGCTATAAAAAATTTACCGACAATCGTTTTACGATTGAAGTCAATCCGCCGATTAAACAAGAAGAAGTGTTTAGCGAACAAGATGAGTTGATTGTGATTGCTAAACGGTAAGGTGATTGTAGAAATGGTTTTCAGGCAGCCTGAAACTTCTACTGTCATTGCGAGATTTGCCGTAAGGCAAGTCGTGGCAATCCCCTAACTACGAAGAACGGTTATGCAAAAATGGTTTCAGTTAGATAAAGATTTAATTTACCTAAACATACGGGGGATTGCCACGCCGTGCTATGCACGGCTCGCAATGACGGGTTTTATTTTTTCAGGTAGCCTGAAAGACTGTTGTATTTTATTGTTGTCTGCTAAAACTTTTTTATCAACTTACTGAATTTTTGATTTCTCACGGAGGCACGGAGAACACGGAGAGTGAGATTAAGTGCCTATTGATGAACATTTTTTCACATTCTCCGTATTCTCCGTGTCTCCGTGAGAGATAAAAAAATTGATGAGCAACAAAATCATGTTTTTCAGGCAGGTGTAAAGGTTTTAGCGGACGATAATCATTAAAAAGTTAATTTATTTTTCAGGCAGCCTGAAAGATAATATACTTGTACATTATTTCAGGCAGCCTGAAACTTAAATAAGGAGAGAAAAATGAAACACGCATTATTGTTTGTGTTGTTATCTGCGGTTGTGGCTGTGGCTCAATCTGCACCGCAAGAGCGGGTGATGAGTAATACCGTGTTTGTGGAAGAACGCGTGCAGGCTCATCGTCCGCCGCCACCGCGTCATCATCGTCCGCCGCCGCCGCGTCCTGTGCCGTATTATGGCGATTATCCTTATTATGGCTCGTCTGGCGTGGGCGGTAGCGTGCATATCGGTAAGAATACAGGGCATTCGTCTGTTGGCGTGAATATCGGCTTTGATAACCGCGTGTATTATCCAACCTATCCAAATTATTCGGTGTATCGAGACGGCTATGTCGTGGGCTATGGCGATGGCGTTGCCAACGCTCGCATTATCGACCGCACCGAAGTGGTTGCAGACGGTTATGGCAGTGGCAATGCGTTTGAATGTCGCATTACCATCAATGGCTTACATAAATATATCGGCGTGGCAGGCTTTATCGACATTGCCCAAAGCCGTGCGATTGAAAATTGCACCGCCGACTGGAATGCCACAAAATGCCACAGTGCGACAATGAAATGCGATACGGTGAATTAGGGGGCTGCCTGAAAAATAAAAACCGCTCTATTTAGGGCGGTTTTTTTGGGAAACTATCTATTTTTTATTATGAAATATTCCATAGAGAATAATACCAACAATAAAAAATGGATAAAGTATCGCTGTTATAATGCCAGATAAAAAGGCATTAACAAAACCTCTTTTAGGTAAGATATTGAAAAATACAATAACAAAAATGATAACAGATAATCCAAGATAAATGCCCATAATATTTTATTTTTTCGCTTAAAAAAACAATCCAACAATAATGCAAATAAGCCCACCTAAAAATAAGAATGGTGCTAAAAACTCTCCCATTGGCCCTACATTCATTGTTTTCATACGATGACTAATTAATGCATGTAAAGCCATTAAAATTAAACCTAAAATAAACATAAACATATGGATATTCTCCTTATTTAAATGTTGCTTTGCGGCGACTGTGGCGTGCTTTGTCAAGCACTCCCTTATAGAGTACTCTATAAGCAAACACTGGAAGACAAAATAAAAAACAATCTGCGGCATGGGTTTCAGGCTGCCTGAAAAACCGTAAAATTTTCTGATAACACGCTAAAAAATCGCATACAATCAAACTATTTAATTTAATCCAAACGCAAATAAATATGTCGATTGAACAGCATTTGAATTTACCCGATTTAGACACGCCTGCCTTGCAACGCCTATGCGGTGCGTTGGACGAAAATTTGCAACTTTTGGGACGCACATTAGAAGTGCAAATTATTCGCCGTCATCATTCGTTTTCGGTTTCAGGCAGCCTTGCTGAACAAACCATTTCCGCCTTGCAACAACTGTCCGAAATTGCCCAACAGCGAGACATTACGCCTGACGATATTCAACTGGCTGCTGTGGCTGCACGCACTTCGCATAACGAAACCGCAACACATTCATCTGCCAAAGGTTTCAAAACACGGCGTGGGCAATTAAACGGCAGAACGCCACGGCAGGACGGTTATATTAAAGCATTACTCAACCACGATATTGTGTTTGGATTAGGCCCTGCTGGCACGGGCAAAACTTACTTGGCGGTTGCCGCTGCGGTTGATGCGATTGAACGGCATTTAGTCGAACGCATTGTTTTGGTGCGTCCTGCGGTGGAAGCAGGCGAAAAATTAGGCTTTTTGCCTGGTGATTTAAGCCAAAAAGTCGATCCTTATCTACGCCCTTTGTATGACGCATTGTTTGATTTAATGGGCTTTGATAAGACGACTAAACTTATCGAAAAAGGCTTAATCGAAATCGCACCGTTGGCGTATATGCGTGGGCGAACGCTGAATAACGCCTACATTATTTTGGACGAAGCCCAAAACACCACGCCCGAACAGATGAAAATGTTTCTCACCCGCATAGGCTTTGGTGCGAAAGCGGCGATTACAGGCGACATCAGCCAAATCGACTTGCCCCGCCACATCAAAAGCGGCTTAAAAGACGCACGCGAAAAATTAGACGGTATAGACGGCATTTATTTTCACACATTCACTTCCGCCGATGTGGTGCGACACCCTTTGGTGCAGAAAATTGTTGATGCGTATGAACAGGCGGCAGAATAGGGGGCTTTCAGGCTGCCTGAAAAATTGTATCCCCTAAAAATCTGTTATAATTTTGCTTATTTTCTAATCCCCTTGCGTGTTATTGCGTGGTGTGATGTCAATTTTAAATTGTGGGGTGTTGCGTGAATATCAATAAATTAGGCGTGCGTGTTACCAAATTTGGGGAAAAATTCAAAGATTCTGCGTTAAAAACAACAGGAAACTGGAAAATTGACGCACAAATCAGGGAATTGCAAAACGAGATTACGGACGCATACCGTATTCTTGGCTTTGCTTATTATGAAAAAATGAAAACAGATGACCCTGCTGTTCGTGATAATTTCAGCGTCAAATCCAAAAATCTCATAGACGAAATTGACAATAAGTCAAATCAATTAACCACACTTGTGGAAAGCAAAACTTTGTTGGTACAAAAGCGGTGCAATCAGTGTAGTAAAGAAGTGCCTGATGACAGCCTATTCTGCCCATACTGCGGTGCATCATGCAAAGAGAGTGCTGTTGATGAATAATTCGATTTTGAAAAAATGTTCGCATTGCTTTGCGGTGATACTCCACAACTGGCAGTATTGCACGCGTTGTGGCTGTGATGTTAGCCAAAATGGGCAGTATAAAATGGCACTTTCTTTTCCCGTGGTCAAAACCGAGTGGGGGGAAGCAAAATTAAAAGAAATATACCAAGAAGAAGTTGCTTTTTTTGCAACCAGTACAACGCTGAAAGAAATTAAAAATTCTGTTTCTAAAATGCTGTTTGAAGACGAAAATGCCGCCGAGCATGCAAACAGTGAAACCAAAGCATTACCCGTTGATATTCCTGATAAAACCGAAAAACCAAACAATAAAGAAAGGGTTTTGCCTTTTAAGGGCATTAAAGATTCTGTTTCCAAAATTCTGTTTGAAGGCGAGATTGTTGAACCCATAGATTTAGGCACAGATGAAAAAAAAGAACTCATTGTTGATATTACCGACCGCACGGTCAAACAAAATGGCAAGGAACGGGTTTTATTGCAAGATATTCATCTGAAAGTTGCCGATGGTGAAATGTGCTTAATTTTAGGCGGTTCGGGTGCGGGCAAAACCACTTTCTTAAATGCGGTGATGGGCAGCGAGCGAGCGAATGCCAAAGTTACCTACGGCGGTATTGATTTATACGAAAGTTATGATCGACTGAAACATTTTATCGGTTATGTCGCCCAAATGGATCCGTTGCGAATGGACGACACGGTTTATATGACGCTGCACAGTGCCGCACAGTTAAAACTGCCGCGACAAATTGTGGAAGACAAAGAACAGTTAAATCAACGCATTCAAATGGTTTTAGAAACCGTGTCGCTTACGGAAGAATCAGAAAACTTGGTGCGAAAATTAAGTGGCGGTCAGAAAAAACGGCTGAATATTGCGGTTGAATACATTACGAAACCGCACTTATTCTTTTTGGACGAGCCTGATTCAGGGTTAGACGGCAGTCAAGCGAGAATTTTAATGGAAAATTTAAGACGCATTGCCGATACAGGCAAAATTGTGATGTTGATTTCGCATGTGCCTGACCGCGTGCTGCATTTATTCGATAAAGTGATTGTGTTAGCCAAAGATAAGCGTTCGGGCGTGGGGACTTTGTCGTTTTTTGGCAGCGTGGCAGACGCTTTGGCTCATTATCAAACCCAAACATTAGAAGAAATTGTTTCGGTTTTGGATAAACAAAGTGGTGTGGCGTAATTAGGGAAAAGATTGTCATGATGGAATATTCGTCTCGTATCAAACAAATTCAAATTTATTTTGGCAAACGCAAACGAGAATACTTAAACGGCAAAGGGCTGTCTCGAACAATTATTTACACGCTCGTCATCGGCTTTTTGCTGGCTTTGGTTTTGGGCGAGCAAATGTTTAAAGAAGAGCAAATGTCCAAATCAGGTTTTTTTATATTGGCCACGATTTGCATTTTTTACGGCGTGTTTAACTCGGTGCGATTAGTGTGTGCGGAACGCGAAATTATCAAGCACGAACACCGCAGTGGCATGCACATTTCTTCTTATATTTTAGGCTATGCCGCGTTTGATTTCTTTATTTGTTTGCTTCACGCATTCGTTACTTGGGGCATTATTACGGCGTGGTATTTTTCTGCCATTATGGGTGCGGGCGAAGACGGTGCGTATTCGCATTCGTTTATGCGGCTTCCTGCTTATTTACTCACCATGATTATCATCACCGTTGCGGCAGACGCAATGGGGCTGTTTGTTTCGTCTTTCTTAAAAAACACCTTTGACGCCATGAAAGCCATGCCGTTTGTGATGATTTTACAAATTGCCTTTGCGGGCATTGTGTTGCAGTTACCCAAAATAATGACTTGGGTGAGCAATCTCACTTTAAGCAAGTGGGGAACAAACGCCATGATGGCGATTGCCTTTCCCAAAGAAAACCCGAATTTACTTTCCTGCTGGGGCGTGTTGCTTTTATTTACCGTCATTTTTCTGGCTTTGTCTATTTTGGTATTACAGTCGATTGATAAAGACCAGAGATAAAGAAAAAGTCAGGCAGTTTTGGGGTTTCAGGCTGCCTGAAAGTGCTTAAATGTAGCAAGAATTTAAGTTTTAAATATATTGAATTATGGTTTATCATTATTCAGTTTTAGAAAAATAGCGAATGTCGCAAGATAAGTAGCAAGGAACATATTATGCCGAGCAAATCTGTTACAGGGGTGAATCCACAGATACTCCGTTGGGCGAGAACAACGGTAAATATGACTCTTTCTCAAGTGGCGACGACGCTTAAACGAAAATCAGAAGAGATTGAAGCATGGGAAAATGGGACTTCCGCACCGACTTATTCCCAGTTAGAAAAATTGGCATACGAAGTTTATAAACGACCGTTAGCAACTTTTTTTCTTCCTGTTGTACCTGAAGAAAAATTACCTAAAAGTGAGTTTCGCACATTACCGCTTGCGGATATGGAAACACTTGAAAAAGATACTTGTCTTAAAATCCGTAAAGCCCATGCATATCAACTTTCTTTATTTGATATTTTTAGTGGCAAAAATCCTGCAAATCAAAAAATATGGAAAGAAGTTTTACTTTCTTTTTCGGATCATGTTGCTACCCAAGCACAATTAGTACGAGAAAAATTGGGTATTACTTTACAAAAACAAATTGATTGGAAATCTGATGAACAGGCTTTAAAAGCGTGGCGACAAGCCATAGAAGAGTGTGGCATATTTGTGTTTAAGGACACATTTAAACAAAAAGATATTTCAGGTTTTTGTTTAATTGATGAAAATTTTCCGATTATATTGATTAACAACAGTACAACCAAGACACGGCAAATATTTAGTTTGATGCACGAATTGGCTCATTTGTTGTTGGATATGAACGGAATCAGTAAATTTGATTCTTCTTATATCAATCAATTATCGAGTATTCATCAAAAAATAGAACAATTTTGCAATGCTATTGCGGCAGAAATATTGATACCTGAACAAGATTTTAGAGAACAGGTAAAACGCTTACCTTCAAATGTTGAACAAGCAACAGAAGAACAGTTTGCTACACTTGCTAAACGCTATGGTGTAAGTAGAGAAGCGGTTTTACGAAGATTGCTTGATAAAGGTTATGTCAGTCGTTCGTTTTATAATGAAAAATCAAGAATTTGGACAGCACAACTTAAAAAAACGGGTAGCGGCGGCGATTGGTATCGGAGTCAAAAAACTTATATCAGTGAGCGTTTTGCAGGTGAAGTGATTGGTCGTCATTATCGGCAACAAATTAGTTTAGAACAAGCCGCGGAATTGTTGGGACTAAAACCCAAAAATTATGCCAAATTTGAGGAAACATTTTTACAAGGAGCAAGCGTATGAAATATGTTTTCGATACTTGCTCTATTCGTGCCCTGCAACATTTTTATCCTGCAATTTTTGGATCAATATGGCAAAAGATTGATGAATTAGTTGAGCATGAAGAAATGATTTCAACCAAAGAAGTTTTCAACGAACTTAAAAGGCAAGATATTAGTAAAGAACTTCAAGAATGGGTGAAAAATAAAAAATCAATTTTCAAAAAACCAACAGCAGAAGAAACCGAGTTTGTCAGTGAAATATTACGAACCCAAAATTTTGCTGGTTTGATTGGTAAAAAACAACAACTCAAAGGACAACCTGTTGCAGATCCTTTTGTTGTCGCTTGTGCTAAACAGTATAACGCAACGGTTGTTACGGAAGAGGGATGGGATCATGATAAAGATGAGCTTGAACCCAAACCTAAAGCTGCCAAAATTCCAAATGTTTGCCAGCATTTTGGTATTCGTTGTATTGATTTGGAAACATTTATGAATGAACAAGGTTGGCGTTTTTGATATTTCAAAAAACTCAAACTTTGAATATTTTTTCAGGCAGCCTGAAAACCTTATCAAAAAATGCTTTTTGTGTCATGTCAAATATTTTTTTCATTTTTAGAACCCCTTAAAACAGAGTAAAATAACCCCTTTCAAGTCTTTCAGGCAGCCTAAAACAAGGTTTATTTTGATGAAGTCAAAATCTTTATTGACGAAGTCAATAAGGGATTACGAAGTCATCAAGCCGAAGTTTCTGCGAGCCTACGGCGTAAGCTAAACCTTTTGTATATAACAAGGAAACACAAATGAACACCTACCGCAAACCGTTACCCAACACAAATTTAGAATACTTTGACGCAAAGGCGGCGATTAACGAAATTTTGCCGCATGCGTATGAAAAAATGCCGTATTGCTTACGCATTTTTGCGGAAAATTTACTGCGAAATGCCGAAAAAATCGACAATCCACAAATGGTGCAAACGGGTTTGACGCAGTTAGCCTTGCAGGAAAATACGGAAGATTTTGCTTGGTATCCTGTGCGGGTGGTGTGCCACGATATTTTGGGGCAGACGGCTTTGGTGGATTTGGCAGGTTTGCGTGATGCCATTGCTGCCGCTGGTGGTAATCCGCATGAAGTCAATCCTGTGGTGAAAACGCAGTTGATTGTCGATCACTCCTTGGCGGTGGAGTTTGGCGGTTTTGATCAAGACGCGTTCGCTAAAAATCGTGCGGTGGAAGAACGCCGTAATGCGGATCGTTTTCATTTTATCAACTGGACAAAAACGGCGTTTGAAAATATCGATGTTGTGCCAGCTGGCAATGGAATTATGCACCAAATTAACTTGGAAAAACTTTCCCCTGTGATTGCGGTGGAAAACGGCGTGGCGTTTCCTGATTGTTGTGTTGGCACGGATAGCCACACGCCGCATACAGACGCTTTGGGCGTAATTTCAGTCGGCGTGGGCGGTTTGGAAGCGGAAAGCGTGATGTTGGGGCGAGCGTCTATGATGCGGCTGCCTGAAATTGTTGGCGTGGAAATTGTCGGCAAACGAGCGGCAGGTATTACAGCAACGGATATAGTGCTACATTTAACCGAATTTTTACGCCGTGAAAAGGTTGTGGGGGCGTTTGTGGAATTTTTTGGACAAGGTGTGGCGGATTTGTCGGTGGGCGATAGAGCCACAATTAGCAATATGACACCCGAATACGGTGCAACCGCCGCCTTGTTTGCGATTGATAAACAAACTATTGATTATCTTAAATTAACTGGACGCGATAATGAGGATTTGGTTGAGAATTACGCCAAAACCGCAGGCTTGTGGGCTGATGATTTAATCGAAGTGGTCTATCCACGCGTTTTGCGTTTTGATTTGTCGAATGTGGTTCGCAGCATTGCAGGACCTTCACGCCCACATGCGAGAGTGTCGGTATCGGAATTAAGCGAAAAAGGCATTGCCAAAACAGATTTCAGGCAGCCTGAAACCAATTTAATGCCTGACGGAGCAGTCATCATTGCCGCCATCACCAGTTGCACCAACACTTCCAACCCAAGAAATGTAATTTCTGCCGCACTTTTGGCACGCAACGCCAACCGCTACGGTTTAATGCGAAAAGAATGGGTGAAATCGTCTTTTGCACCAGGTTCCAAAGTGGCTGAATTGTATTTACAAGAAGCGAGACTACTGCCTGAATTAGAAAAATTAGGCTTTGGTATAGTCGCTTTTGCCTGCACCACTTGCAACGGTATGAGCGGTGCATTAGACCCTGCCATTCAGCAACAAATTATCGAGCGAGACTTATACACAACCGCTGTTTTATCAGGCAATCGCAACTTTGACGGACGCATTCACCCTTATGCCAAACAAGCGTTTATTGCGTCTCCGCCTTTGGTTGTGGCGTATGCCATTGCAGGTTCTATTCATTTTGATATTCAAAACGGCGTTTTGGGCGAATATAACGGACGCGACATTCGCTTAAACGACATTTGGGCAGATGATGAAGAAATTGACGATACGGTTGCCAAGTTTGTCAAACCCGAACAATTCCGCAAGATTTATCTGCCAATGTTTGAGCAAAAAACCGCAGAAAAATCAAACAGTCCCCTGTATGAATGGCGAGAAAAATCCACTTATATCCGCCGTCCGCCTTACTGGGAAGGGGCTTTGGCAAAAGAACGCAAATTGCAAAACCTGCGTCCATTAGCCATTTTGCCCGACAACATTACCACCGACCACATTTCGCCGTCTAACGCCATTTTGCCTGATTCTGCGGCAGGTGAATACTTGGCAAAAATGGGTCTGCCAGAAGAAGATTTTAATTCCTACGCAACCCACAGGGGCGACCACTTAACCGCCCAAAGAGCGACTTTTGCTAATCCAAAATTATTCAACGAAATGGTCGGTGAGCAAGGCTCATACGCCAGAATCGAACCAGACGGCGAAGTCGTCAGAATGTGGGAAGCGATTGAAACCTATATGCAACGCGAACAACCGCTGATTATCATCGCAGGAGCGGACTACGGACAAGGTTCCAGCCGCGACTGGGCAGCCAAAGGCGTGCGGTTAGCAGGCGTAGAAGTGGTTGCCGCCGAAGGCTTTGAACGCATACACCGCACCAACTTAATCGGCATGGGCGTTCTGCCGCTGCAATTTATCAACGACAACAACCGCCACAGCCTAAAATTAGACGGCACAGAAATATACAGCGTTTCAGGCGATCTCAAAGCACGCGGCGAAATGGTTTTACACATTCAACGCCAAGACGGTAGTTGCACAGAAGTTAAAATGCAATGCCGATTAGACACCGCCGAAGAAGTGTCCATTTACAAAGCAGGCGGCGTATTGCAACGCTTTGCACAGGATTTTTTGGCGAAGAAATAATAACACTAAAATGTTAAGACCTGCGTAGGGTGGGTTTGCTAACCCACCACAACGCCGCAAGGCGTTGATTAAAGGTTTCAGGCTGCCTGAAATAAAATATTAAAATCTGTGTATTTAATTAAATAATTTAAGGATTTTTATGTCTAATTACCGAAGAAATTTTACATACGGCGGTATTTATTTTTTTACTGTTGTTTTGGAAAATAGAAAACTTAAATTATTATATAAATATATTGAAGAATTTCGTCAAGCATACGCCGAAACATTGTCTTTTTATTCATTTAAGACGATTGCTATTTGTATTTTACCTGACCATTTTCATTTTATTATGCAATTACCTGAACAAGAAAAAAATTATTCTAAAATAATTAACTCAATAAAATATAATTTTTCAATTAGGATACCTGAAAAATATAGAAATCCTAATCAAAGTAAATTAGATAAAGGCGAAACAGGTATTTGGCAACGCCGCTATTGGGAACATTTAATTCGTGATGAATTAGATTTAGAACGGCACATCAATTATATTTATTTTAATCCTGTAAAACACAAATATGTAAAACGAGTACGAGATTGGAAATATTCATCATTTCATCGAGATGTCAAACAAGGTTTTTATTCAATCGATTGGGGTAATACGGTTGATGATTTAAGTATTCACTTGTATGATGATTAAAACAACGCCTATCGGCGTTGCGGTGGGATAGCAATCCCACCCTACGGCGATACAGAAACATAAAAGGACAAACCAATGCAATGGCAATGCGGGCGATTTTCTATTGATTGCAACAGCCCCAAAATTATGGGCATTGTGAATTTAACGCCTGATTCGTTTTCGGACGGCGGCGTGTATTCGCACAGCGTTAAGGCGGCTTTGCAACACGCCGAACAACTGGTGAAAGACGGTGCGGATATTTTGGATATTGGCGGCGAATCCACGCGTCCGAATGCCCTGCCTTTGTCATCTGACGAAGAATGGCAAAGGGTAAGCGAAGTTTTGCAAGAAATTGCCACATGGCAAGTGCCGATTTCTTTGGATACTCGCCACACAGGTGTGATGAAAAAATCATTAGAAAACAATGTAGTAGATATAATCAATGATATTGCCGCCTTAACCGATACAGGGGCGGTTGCCCTGTTGTCGCAATATCCAAAGATTGGCATTTGCCTAATGCATATGCAGGGGCTGCCTGAAAATATGCAGCACAATCCGCAATATCACAGTGTGTGTGATGAAGTAAAATCCTTTTTACAACAACGCATTAACGCTTGTGTTGCCGCAGGCATTAGCAAAAACCGCCTGCTGTTGGACCCTGGTATTGGCTTTGGTAAAACGGTTGAACACAATCTATCTTTGCTTGCTAATCCAGCAAAATGGCTGCCTGAAAATCTGCCGTATTTAATTGGCGTTTCGCGTAAAAGCGTTTTGGGGGCAATTATTGCCGAAACCGACCCGCAAAAACGAGAAGTGGCAAGCATTGCCGCCGCTATGGAAAGTGTTAGGCTTGGTGCGAATGTGATTCGCGTGCATCATGTCAAAGCCACGCGAGACGCTTTATTGGTGATGAAAGCCTATCAGGATTTTCAGGCTGCCTGAAAAAGAATAATTTATAATAAATTCAAAGCACACCGCAAAAAGGTTATACACACAGCAAAAAAGCGAAAAAAAGTTCAACCCAAAAGCACATAAAAAACCCAAGCCAAGCCTAATGAAATTTTGTAATAACTTGATTTATATAGAGAATATAGAAAAGCAAAAAAAGCAAGTACAAAAAATCGGGGTCTTGATTTCAAAGGAAATTTTTTGTTGTAAAAAAGTTATCCACAAAGTTATCCACAATTTTAAGCGTCATTTAGCAATGATGAATATTCGTTTTCAAATAGGTGTTTAAAGTGGCAAAGGCAAACAATACAATTAACCCATTTTATCTATTTTTTCAACGCATTAGCCCCAAAAATGCCGAATTAGCCACGCCTTTTTTGAACGCTGTTTTAGACGCTTGGGAAAACGGACATTCGTTTATTGAATTAAATGAACAACAACAACAAGTTGCACGCCAGTGTTCGCCTTTAATTGCTTTTGCCCCCGATGATACCGCTCCTTTAATTTTGCAAGATAACTATTTGTTTTTACATAAAATTTATCATTTAGAATACAGCGTAGCACGCTGTTTGCACGATTTATGCACAACGCCCCCTGCTATTTACGCGTACAATGATTTATTGCAAACTTATTTTCAAGAAGATACCCCTTTGTTTTTAGAGAGTAATTTGCAACAAAAAGCCGCCGTTGAAAAGGCTTTGCGTTGTCGTTTTTCGCTAATTAGCGGCGGGCCTGGCACGGGCAAAACCACGACTGTGGCAAAATTGTTAGCCCTGTTGTGTCATCAACAACCAACACTGACCAATATTGCCTTAACGGCACCCACTGGCAAGGCGGCGGCACATTTGCAGCAGTCGTTAATCAACGGTTTAGAAAAACTTTCTTTCAGGCAGCCTGAAATAAAACAACATTTATCGCAATTACAAGGAAAAACCTTACACCGTTTATTAAATATTCGTCCGCCTTTGAATAAATCCGAATACAATCAACAAAATCCATTGCCTTATGATATTGTTATTGTTGATGAATCATCAATGATAGAATTGAATATTGCTTATCAACTATTTAATGCGATTGGTAAAAATACACGCTTAATTTTATTGGGCGATAAAAACCAATTACCGAGTGTGGGAGCAGGGGCAGTTTTAGAGCAAATCAGCCAAATTGATGAAAAAAGTGTTTTGTCTGATTGCGTTTCTCATTTAACCATCTCCCGCCGTTTTGATGAAAAAAGCGGTATTGGTGTTTTAGCGTCTGCAATTATTAACAATAATCCTGAAAAAGCATTAAATTGTTTTCAACAATTTTCAAATGAAATCATACAAAAAAACGATAGCCAACAATTATGCGAAGAATACTATGATTTGCAAAAAGATTATTGGCAAGCGATTAGCGAAAATAACATTAAAAAAGCCTTTGATTGTTTTTACCATACAATGGTTTTATGCGTATTGCGATATGACGCACAACGCTTTAATCGGCAATTTTTAGATTTTTTAATGCACAAAGGACACGGTAAAGGATTTTTTAACGGCAAAGCCATTATGATTACAGAAAATAATGTAACATTAGATATTTACAATGGCGATATTGGTATTGTATTGAATAATAAAGTATATTTTCCCAATCATCAAAACGGTATTGAGATACCACGCATCAACAATTTTGAAGACGCTTTTGCCATTACCGTGCATAAAAGTCAAGGTTCAGAATATAACCATATATTTTTAATTACACCTAAAAAATATATTGAAGACGAAGAACAAAACAGCGAAAAAATTTTTGACCGTTCTTTACTTTATACGGCGGTTACACGAAGTAAAAAAACATTTTGTTATATTGGCGATGATTTATCGTTACAAAACGCCATTTTACGCCAAAATAAACGCCGAAGTTTATTGGGGAAAATGTTTAATACAATGAGCAATGAGTAAAGGGTGTTTCAGGCTGCCTGAAAACATTGCTCATTCCTAATTGTTCATTGAATACCATAATTCGGCAACAGCAAGGCACACACTTCTTTTTTTCTGCCACGCAATAAGCGTTGTCGTCCAGGTATTTTTTCGCATTTTGCCGCAGGGTCATTTTTGTCGGCAATTTTTTTGAAACTGTTGTTTTTATTGTATTGTTTTGGCTTATTATTCAAAGGGTTATCTAACCAAGACGGCTTATAACCTTCGATTTGTTCTAATTTCAAATCTTGCGAAGTTAAGTGCAAAATTGCGTCCAACAATTTCTGCTCGTTTTCTTCAACCAAAGACAACGCCACGCCGTTTGTCCCTGCACG
Source organism: Neisseriaceae bacterium (assembly GCA_017458185.1). Lineage (GTDB taxonomy): Bacteria > Pseudomonadota > Gammaproteobacteria > Burkholderiales > Neisseriaceae > RGIG9985. Next base: position 7,197 of record JAFTFY010000030.1, on the reverse strand, counting down.
CCCCGTTCTGCCAATGCGATGCACATAATCTTCCGCTTGCAAAGGCAACTCATAGTTAATCACAAACGGCAATTCGCTAATATCCAAGCCGCGTGCAGCCACATCTGTGGCAACCAAAATACGCACGCTTTCTGCTTTAAAATCTGCCAGCGTTTGCAAGCGTTCCGACTGCGATTTATCGCCGTGCAGGCTTGCGGCGGCAATTTTGCGTTTGAGTAATTCGCGTGTAACTTGGCTGACTGTAATTTTTTTATTACAAAAAACAATCGCTTGCGGAATATTTAAGCCGTGAATTAAGTCTTCTAATAAATCTTTTTTTCGCCCGTTATCAACCGCAATCAAATGCTGTTCCACATTTTGTGCCGTTGAATTTTGCGGTGCGGTTTCAATGATTTGCGGATGATTCATAAAATCTGCGGCTAATTTGCGAATTTCAGGAGCAAAAGTGGCTGAAAATAAAAGAATTTGCCTGTTTTCAGGGAGCATTTTGATGATTTTTCGCACATCATCAATAAAGCCCATATCCAACATTCTATCGGCTTCGTCTAACACCAAAATTTCTACTTTATTCAAAGAGATACTTTTTTGCGATACATGGTCTAACAATCGCCCCACTGTGGCAACCACAATTTCACAACCTTGTTGCAAGGCGGCTTTTTGCGGTTCAATATTTGTGCCGCCAAAAATCACCGTATGCCGCAAGGGAATGTTTTTTAAGTAATTGTTATTATTAGCATAAATTTGGTCAGCCAGTTCTCGTGTGGGGGTTAAAACCAACATTCTAACAGGGTGCATGGCAGGCGAAACGCTGGTGTTGGCGTGGTGTTTTAGGCGTTCAATAGACGGCAACATAAACGCCGCCGTTTTGCCCGTGCCCGTTTGAGCGGCGGCTAACATATCGTTTCCCGCCATCGCGACAGGAATCGCCGCCGCTTGAATATCGGTAGGGCTGGTATAACCACAGTCGTTTAGGGCGTTAATAATTTCGTTAGATAATCCTAATTCATTGAATGTTTTCATTTTTTTATAATCCCTTTTATTTTCAGGCAGCCTGAAAAAGCAATCAGGCAGTTATTTTACCGATTTTTCAGGCAGCCTGAAAGCATAATCAGAATATGCGATAATTCACATTCTTTAATCGAATAGCATAAACAATGGAACAATTTTTAGACCATTCTTTTTGGGGCAAAAATGGCGACAGACAGAACGCCTTAACGCAAATTATTTTTGCTTTTGAAAATGATGATATTCCTTTGTCAAGAAAAGACACCGTTTTGGCAAAACTGTCTTCTCTGATTGATTACCATTCGTCCGATGAAGTGGCTTCGTTTGTGTTTGCTGTCGGTAAATACAGCAGTCCTTATTCGGTTAAAGTGTTGTTGTCATTGACCCATAAAATTATCAATGACGCTATTGCGTGGCAATATCTCGTGGCTTACGAAAATATCGTGGGCAATGTGATATTGCCTGAATTTAGTGTGGCGTTTGATATTATCCGTTCCTTTACTGATGAAGTATATTTTGAAAGTGATAAAATCAAACAAGCATTACAACGATTTAAGGATTATTAACAATGAATATCAATTTAGACGGCAAAATTGCTTTGGTAACGGGGGCGTCTCGTGGAATTGGGGCGGCTGTGGCAGAAACGCTGGCGAAAAATGGAGCAAAAGTGATTGGCACAGCGACCACGCAAAATGGGGCGGACGCTATTTCTGCCCAACTTGCCGCTTTTGGCGGTGTGGGACGCGTGTTAAATGTTGCTGACGACAATGCGATTGAAAACTTAATTGCCGATATTGAACAAGAATTTGGCACTATCGCTGTGTTGGTGAATAACGCAGGCATAACGCGGGATAACTTGCTTATGCGTATGAAAGACGATGAATGGGACGACATTATGCAGGTGAATTTAAAGTCGGTTTATCGTGCAAGTAAAGCGGTGTTGCGTTCGATGATGAAAGCAAGATTTGGCAGAATTATCAATATTTCGTCCGTAGTCGGCACAATGGGCAACGCAGGGCAAACAAACTACGCCGCCGCCAAAGCCGCCATGACGGGCTTTTCCAAATCTTTGGCTCGCGAAGTGGGCTCTCGTGGCATTACCGTAAATTGTGTCGCACCTGGTTTTATTGCGACCGATATGACGGACGCATTGCCTGATGAAGTGAAAGAAAACTTAATTAAAAACATAGCATTAGGCAAATTAGGCACGCCGCAAAATATTGCTGACGCAGTGCTGTTTTTAGCGTCAGACGGTGCGGATTATGTAACAGGTCAAACCCTGCACATTAACGGCGGTATGTTAATGCCTTGATTTTATATAAAAAAATATTTTCAGGCAGCCTGAAAGGTTGAATGCCACACGGATTCGATTTTGCTTACGCAAAATTTTTAAATAACTCAATAAGCATTTGTCAGGAAAATCGTTAGATTTTCCGAATCCGTGTGGCGATATAAAAAAACAAATGTTTCAGGCAGCCTGAATTAGGATAATCAAATGAACACTTTATTTTTACGCGATATTCAACTGCAAGCGATTATCGGGGTTTATGACTGGGAACGATTGCAGCCGCAATCGTTGTTGTTGGATTTGGATTTAACCTTGCCAAATAAGCAAGCAGGTTTAACGGACGATTTGGCAAACGCGGTTAATTATGCCGATTTAGTGGAACGCTTGCGTGCCTTTGCAGAAAAGAGCGAGCGGCGTTTGATTGAAGCGTTGGCAGAAGATTTGGCAGGGTTTATCTTGCAAGAATATGCCGTAGAAAAAGTGCATTTGCGGCTCACCAAACAAGGCATTTTGCCCAAAGTGGGGGCAGTGGGCATTGAAATTGTGCGTTCGCGATAGGAGTAATTATGTCTTTGATTATTCAAGAATTTTGTCCAGACGACATACCGCAAATCACCGCTTTATGGAATGCGATTGTGGCAGACGGTGTGGCGTTTCCGCAGGATACGCCCTTAACCGAAAATCAAGCGGCGGCGTTTTTTGGCGAACAGTCTTTTACGGGCGTGGGCAAAAACCCGCAAGGGCAGGTAGTGGGTTTGTATATTCTGCACCCGAATAATGTTGGGCGTTGTGCTCATATTGCAAATGCGTCATACGCCGTTGATAACGGTTATCGTGGGCAGAAAATCGGCGAAAAATTAGTGCAGCATTCTTTACAAAAAGCCCGTGAATTAGGCTTTAAAATAATGCAGTTTAATGCCGTGGTCGCCAGCAATGAAACCGCTTTGCGTTTGTACCAAAAATTAGGTTTTACACAGTTGGGCGTGATTAAAAACGGCTTTCGTTTGAATAACGGCGAATTTGTGGATATTATTCCGCATTATATTGAATTGTAAAAACAAAATATTTTTCAGGCAGCCTGAAACCTTTGTAAAACCTATTTTTACATATAATAAATGTGAATGTTATAGGGTGGGCATTCCTGCCCACCACAACGCCGATAGGCGTTGATTGCTCGTTGTTTTTTAAGAATATTTTGCCCTGCGGGCAAATGGTGGGCAGGAATGCCCACCCTATAACAGTTGTATTTATTGTATGCAAAAAATTAGCCCGATAGGGCGGAATTTTTTTAATATCAAGAAATAATCAAGAAATAATCAACGCCTACGGCTGGATTGCCACGATTTGACTTCGAGACCCCCACGCCTTACGGCTCGGGGCGACATATCCGTAAGCAGTAAACCGCTAACGGCTAACTGTCGTCTCGCAATGACACTGGCTTTTTCAGGCAGCCTGAACGGTGTGTTTTTATTCAATCAAACAGTCGCAGAACAAACCATAATTCTGCGACTGTTTATCAATTATACATTCGTTTTCTTGGCTATTTTTTGAGTTTGTATCCACGCAATAATCAGTACGGCTGTGCTCGTGTGTATTGTACACCTGTTACATTCAGTGAGTATTGCTGTCGGTGTATCGAAAATAATATTATCAACAATATAAGCCAAAGCCCAAGCAGCACGGATATAAACGATAAGTTTAAATAGCCATTGCGAAGTCAGCAATGCTAATTCATTGTAATATCTTCTTGTAAATTCAAGGTATATTAGAAGAAATATAATCACCAGTGTATTGTATTCGCCTATAAAAATGAGTGTCGCTAAAAGCTGACAAATTGCTGTTACAACCGCACTGATTAAAATGGTGTTTGAATGTGCCATTTTTTTAATGAGATATGCAGCCCAAATAAACACAGCCAGAGATGCGATGTATAGAAAATCGGAAAAACTACTAATACTAAGGGTAATATTTGAGAATACAAGTAAGGCAATACTGATAAAAGCAAAGGTTTTTACCATTGTTAGGCGTTTGCCGTCATTGCCGTTAATTGCCCCATTGTCTAAAATTTTGCCGTCCATAAAAGCCGTCCTTGCCATCAGTTTTTCAAAATACAAATGCAATGCTACCATTTTTTGATACAGTTTAATGTGATTTAGCACAAAAAACGGTGAATTTGTGGATAATTGTGTCGCATTATATTTGAATTACAGTAAAATAAGCGTTTCAGGCAGCCTGAAAATACACTAAAACGAAAGTTTTGCAATGAAAAATAAACATATAAAAACTTTACGCAGTTTATTTGCACACCCCATAAGCGGTAATATAAAATGGAGCGATATTGAAGCCTTGTTGCTGTCATTAGGTGCAGAAATTGAAGAACGAGCAGGTTCTCGTGTTGCTGTGTTTTTGTTTGATGAAATGTATGTTTTTCATCGCCCACACCCCACACCAAATACGGATAAAGGAGCGGTTGCCGCTGTTCGAGACTGGCTCAAAAGAAATGGAGTTACTGTATGAATAACATTATGTCTTTTGGTGAATACTCTGCCGCCGTGTCGTATGACGCAGAAATCGGGCAATTTCGTGGTGAATTTCTTAACTTAAACGGCGGAGCAGATTTTTACGCTAACGATATTGACGGATTAAAAAGAGAAGGACAAATCTCGTTAAATGAGTATTTGCTTATGTGTGAGAAAAAAGGAATTAGCCCAAAACGCAAGCATTATTCGGGCAAATTAAGCGTACGCATTGACCCAGTTCTGCATGAAAAAGCCGCAAGAATAGCACAACAAAAACACAAAAGTTTAAGTGCTATTGTCAATGACGCTTTGGCGGTGTATGGCTAAACCCTTTCAGGCAGCCTGAAATGAAAGTTTTGCAATGAAAATCAACAGTCAATTTCAACATATCGGCATTGTTATTCGTCCGCAAACGCCGCATTTGGCGGAGTTAGTGGGGGTTTTGGCTGGGTTTTTGTTAGAAAATGGCATTGAAGTCAGTTTGGACGAAGCCACGCAAGACGAGTTGTCGCATTTGGCTATTTTTTCGCAATGCCATTTATTAGATAAAAAGAAAATGGGCAGAAAATGCGATTTGGTGATTTCCATCGGCGGCGATGGAACGCTTTTGTCGATTGCCCGCCGTGTTGCACCGTATCGCGTGCCGTTAATTGGCGTTCATCGTGGTACATTAGGCTTTTTAACGCAAGTGCCGTCATCGGACGCAGTTCATCAAGTTGCCGCCATGCTCACAGGCAAATACACGGTTGAAGAACGCATTATGCTGGAAATTTCCGTTGAGCGAGATGAAGAAGAAATCGAACACGCTTTGGCGTTAAATGATGCGGCGTTTAATCGTGGCGGCACAGGGCAAATGATTGAATTTGAAGTATTTATCAATAAAGAATTTGTCTATCGCCAACGCAGCGATGGCTTGATTGTCGCCACGCCGACAGGCTCTACCGCTTATTCTTTGGCGGCAGGCGGTGCGATTTTACAGCCTACTTTGCGAGCATTCACCCTTGTGCCGATTTGCCCACAGTCGATGAACAATCGCCCGATTGCGGTGGCTGACACAGGCGAAATTGAAGTGCTTTTAACACACGGCAACGCACGGGTTTATTTTGACGGGCAAACATTCTGCGATTTACAAAAATTCGACCGCGTGATTATCCGCCGCTACCGCAACAGCGTGCGTATGCTGCAACCTGCGGATTATAAATACTTCGCCACTTTGCGACATAAACTGCATTGGAGCGAGCAGTTGGTTTAATTTTAACTTCACTGTATTCGTTGAACTACATTTCAGGCTGCCTGAAACAAAAAAGAAACGCCGTAGGGTGGGCTTCATAGCCCACCAAACCGCCCGATAGGGCGGTGTGAAATGATTAAAGAAAATTTTTTAGGCAACCTGAAAAGATGAAAAGCAACGCCTGCGGCGTTGTTGGTGGGCTGGGAAGCCCACCCTACGGCGTTACTTATATATTCAAGCATATTAAAAAATGATAGACACCCACTGCCATTTAACTGAATTTCCCCCTTTTGTGCTGCCTGAAATATTGGCAAAAGCCGAGCAATGCGGTGTGCGGCGGTTGATTAGCGTTTCTGCTTCTTTTGATGATTGGCAGAAAAATCAAGAAATAGCCAAGCGTTATCCGCAAGTGATTCCTACTTTTGGCATTCACCCTTTATTTCAAAAAAATTTGCCAAATGATTGGTTAGATATACTTTGCACCTGCCTGAAAGCGTTGCCACAAGCCATAGTGGGTGAAATTGGTTTGGACTTTTATCACTCGCCTAATGCGTGCGAAAAACAACAACAAATCGACTTATTTTCGCAACAATTAGCCATTGCCCAAGCGTTTTGTCGCCCTGTGTCGATTCACTGCGTTAAAGCCCATAATGAATGTATTGCTTTGATTAAAAAACAAAAATTTACCCTTGGCGGATTTATTCATGGTTTTTCAGGCAGCCTGCAACAGGCAAACGATTGGATTAAATTGGGATTTAAAATCGGCATTGGCACGGTTTTATTAAAACACAACAGCCGCTTGCGTACGGTTTTACCGCAATTACCCAATAACGCTTGGGTAATGGAAAGCGATTCGCCCTTTATGCTGCCTGAAAATACGCCTGCGGTTTTGCTTGAAATTCATCAGACAGCGGCACAATTAAGCAAAAAATCCATAACACAAATAACGCAACAAACCACACAAAATGCCATTCGTTGTATTTTGTCAAAATACTGAAAAAACATTTGCCTTATTTGCCGATAAGGGTAAAATTTACAGGGTTTCAGGCAACCTGAAATTTGTTCAGGCAACCTGAAATTTGTTCAGGCAACCTGAAATTTGTTCAGGCAACCTGAAATTTGTTCAGGCAACCTGAAATTTGTTCAGGCAACCT
>JAFTFY010000029.1 GCA_017458185.1 Neisseriaceae bacterium | reverse complement strand
GCAACCTGAAATTTGTTCAGGCAACCTGAAATTTGTTCAGGCAACCTGAAATTTGTTCAGGCAACCTGAAATTTGTTCAGGCAACCTGAAATTTGTTCAGGCAACCTGAAATTTGTTCAAAACGGTTTTTGATTTTGCAAGCAAAATCAAAAACCTTTCACTGGTTACACCAGTGAAAGACTTAATTGCTACGCAATTAGTGGGCATAGCCACAACGCATTTACGCATAGCAATTAAGAGAGCAATCATGTTGGGTTGTTATACATCAACAATTTGTTCATTATTGTAGGGAAACATTATGAGTACCGACATTCATGCCGAAAGAGCACACAAAGTTTTGAAAATTGAATCCGAAGTTTTACTGTCATTGGAAAAAGAATTAGACGATGCTACATTCTCGCTTGCCATTGAAACCCTGTTGTCGATGAAAGGCAGAGCGGTGGTGATTGGTATGGGCAAATCCGGACATATTGCCAAAAAAATCGCCGCTTCTTTGGCTTCTTTAGGTACACCGTCTTTCTTCGTTCACCCTGGCGAAGCCGCACACGGCGATTTGGGTATGATTCAGCCAGAAGATGTGGTTTTGGCGTTATCCCATTCAGGTGAAAGCAGCGAAATCACCACCATTCTTAATGCCATTAAACACAAAGGCAGCAAAATTATTGCGATTACGGGCGATACACAATCTACTTTGGCGAAAAAAGCCGATATAGTGCTGTACACCAAAGTGGCGTATGAAGCCTGTCCGCTAAATTTAGCACCCACTACTTCCACCACAGCCGCATTGGCGATGGGCGACGCATTGGCGGTGGTGTTATCACAAGCCAAAGGCTTTACCAAAGATGATTTTGCTTATTCACACCCAGCAGGTAAATTGGGCAAACGCTTGCTCACCACCGTATCCGATATTATGCGTTCAGGTGATGATTTGCCTGTTCTGCCTGTTAATACACCTATGCGACAAGCCATTTTGTGTATGAGCAAAAAAGAAATGGGTATGGTGTTAATTGCCGATGAAAACCAACACTTATTGGGCATTTTTACAGACGGCGACTTGCGGCGAGTGTTTGAAAAATATGAAGATGTTAAAAAAATTTCATTAACCGATGTGATGACGACCAATCCCAAAACCATTTTCTCCGATGTATTAGCAACGGACGCTCTGTCCGCTATGATTAGTAATGGTATCAGTTCTTTGGCGGTGTTGGATAAAGATACAGGTTGCTTGGTTGGTGCAATCACAATGAACGATATTCAACAGGAAGGATTGACATAATTATGACCACGACATTCATCACCGAAAACCGTTTGAAAAACATCAAAATGTTGATTTTGGATATTGACGGTGTTTTAACGGACGGACGCATTTACATTTTGCCTGACGGCGAAGAAGTGAAAGTGTTCAACACTTTGGACGGACACGGCTTAAAAATGTTGCAAAGGGCAGGCGTGGAAATTGCGGTGATTTCTGGGCGTTCGTCCAAAGCGTCTGAACACCGCATGCGGCAGTTAGGCATTACGCATTATTATGCGGGGGTTTCTAATAAAATTGCGTCTTTTCGTGATTTATTGAAAAAAACCAATATTCAGCCCGAAGAATGTGCGTATATGGGCGATGACCTGCCCGATTTACCGATTATGAACGAAGTGGGCTTTTGTGCCGCACCGCCCAATGCGTGTGAAGCGGTGCTGCATTCGGCACACTTTATCACCCGCAAAGGCGGCGGCGAAGGAGCAGTGCGTGAAATCTGCGATTTTATTCTGTCCGCACAAAACGCACAGGGTGAAGAGTTTTTGGCGTAAGCAATAAAATTTCTCACAAAGACACGGAGAATATGAAAAAATGTTTATAGTATAAGTACTTAATCTTACTCTCCGTGTTCTCCGTGCCTTTGTGAGAGATAATAAAAAAATTTGTGAGAGAATAAAGTCATATCTTTTCAGGTAGGTGTAAAGATTTTAACGGACAATAAAAATAATGGCATTTCAGGCTGCCTGAAAAACATATCTCTCACAAAGAACACGGAGAACACGGAGTTTTTGTAATAAAAGAAAATATCTTTCAGGCTGCCTGAAAAATATATCTCTCACAAAGAACACGGAGTTTTTTGTAATAAAAGAAAATGTCTTTCAGCCTGCCTGAAAGTTTTAATAGGTATAAATTGATGAAACGCCTGTCTTCTTCGTCTTTATTATTTCCGCTGACCCTATCTTTATTGTTAGGGGGGACAGGGTTTTGGCTCAATCGTGCTACGGATATTAAAATTGAAGATATTGAACTTAATCCCAATGAGCCGCAGTATGTTCTGTCGGATATTTCTGCGGCACGATTTGATGAAAAAGGCATGCTGAAAGACAATCTCACCGCCCAAACGGCACAAATGTATCCCAAAAGCGATGAGATTTTGTTTCAAAAACCTGTTGCAACCGTGCGAGAAAACGGCAAACCGTTGTACAATTTGGTTTCGGATAACGGCGTGTATCATACAAAAGAAAAATGGGCAGATTTTTCAGGCAGCGTTCTGATTACGCATTTTGACGCAAACGGCGGTATAACAGGGCAGATGACTTCGCCCACACTGCATATTGATAATATCGGTGCCAATACGCAACTGCCAAAATTGGATAACACCGCACCCACACAACGCATTAAAACGGTGATTTATGATGTTGAAAACATTAAAACACATTAAGTTATTTTTACTATTCACTTTGTTTTCAGGCAGCCTTATGGCGGCGGAAGCCGACCGCAAACAGCCTGTGGAAATTGAAGCCGATTCTGCGTCTTTTGTGCAGGAGAATAAACGCACCGAATTTAGCGGCAATGTATTGGTAACACAAGGCAGCCTGAAAATCACCGCCGCCAATGTGATTGCCGAACGCAATGACAAAGATGAACAATTTATCACCGCCACAGGTGCTCCCGTGCGTTTTCAGCAAAATTTGGACGAAAAACGCAAAGACGGCACGCCGCAATTAGTTAAAGGGCACGCCAATAAAATTACATTTGACCATGCTAAAAGCACGGTTATGTTAAGTGGCAATGCGATGATTGACCGTGAAGGCGACACCGTTTCAGGCAGCACGATTTCGTATAACACCAAAACTTCGGTTTATACCGTTAAAGGCGGCAAAGGTTCGGGCAGAGTGAGCGTGGTGTTACAACCATCAACCGTAGGCGGTAAATAATGGCAGAAAAAGAAACCTTATCCGCACAACACTTACGCAAACGCTTTGGCAAACGCGAAGTGGTCAAAGATGTGTCTTTGGAATTAACCACAGGTGAAGTTTTGGGCTTATTGGGTCCGAATGGTGCAGGCAAAACCACTTGTTTTTATATGATTGTGGGGCTAATTCCTGCCGATTCTGGCACGATTACCATTAACCAGCACGACATAACACGGCACGCCATTCACCAAAGGGCGAAAATGGGTTTGGGTTATTTGCCGCAAGAAGCCTCTATTTTTCGCGGTATGACGGTAGCAGACAATATCCGTGCGATTTTGCAACTTTATACACATGATAAAAACGAAGTGGAAAAGGGTTTGCAGTCTTTGTTATCCGAACTTCGTATTGAACACATTGCCGATAGCCCTGCAACTGCTTTATCAGGGGGTGAGCGCCGCCGTGTGGAAATTGCCCGCACATTAGCAATGAAACCCAAATTTATTTTATTAGACGAACCCTTTGCAGGCGTGGATCCGATTGCCGTGATTGATATTCAAAAAATCATTTTATTTTTGAAAGAACGCGGCATTGGCGTGTTAATCACTGACCACAATGTGCGAGAAACGCTCCGCATTTGCGACAGAGCCTGCATTATCAGTGATGGCACAGTTTTAGCGTCAGGCTTGCCAAAAGATTTGGTTGAAAACGAAGAAGTACGCAAGGCTTATTTGGGGGAACATTTTAATTTGTAATAAAATGACATAGCCGTTAGCAATTTATTGCTTACGGATATGTCATTGCGAGCCGTGATAAAATCACGGCGTGGCAATCCCCTTACCATTGAGTAGATTATAATAAAGGCTTTCAGGCAGCCTGAAAAATAAAAATCCGTTCTCCGAATAAGGAGATTGCCACGCCTAACTTCGTTAGGCTCGCAATGACGGTAATTGATAAAAAAACACATTGTCTTGGGAAAAACAAATGCCAACACCGTTTCAGGCAGCCTGAAACCTTTAAAACACAGGAAACCCACGATTTATGGACACCAACAAACTCACCCAGCAGCAGGCGTTGAAACAAACGCTGAAACTGACGCCGCAACTGCGGCAGACGATGAATTTGTTGCAATTATCAACGCTGGATTTAGAAACCGCAATCGAAGACGAATTGCAAAAAAATCCCATGCTCGAACGCACGGAAACGCCTGCGGAGTTTGACGCACCCGAACCCACAGCCGCCATATCCAAAACCGCTCGCCGTCAGAATGACAGCGATGATATGGACGACACCCTTGCTAATATCGTTGATGAACCTGATTTCTACGAAACCCTGCACGCCCAAGTGTGCGAATTAGCCCAAAACGAACGCCAATCGCAACTGTTGCACCTATTGATTGAATACTTGGACGAACACGGTTATCTTACGGATACTCTTGAATATATTGTCGAAAATTCCCCTTTGGAATGGCTGTTAGAAGAAGACGAATTAGCGGAAGCCCTAAAACTGCTGCAACAATTCGATCCCGCAGGCGTGGGGGCAAGCAATTTGCAAGAATCGTTAATATTGCAAATTAACAGGCTGCCTGAAAGCGAAATAACCCGTTATGCGATTGAAATTATTAACAAATATTTCGATTTACTGTCTATGGCAAATGTAGAAAGCCTGTTGATTACCGAATTTCGCCGTGCTGCCAAAGCCAAAAAGCCCAATCTGCGTATCAGTGCCGAAATGCGAGAAAACGCCGTTAGCAATATCAAAGCCGCCGTTGCCCTGATTAAATCGCTTAATCCTTATCCCGATATGGGAGCGTCAGACGGCGAACACAACACCTATATTCGCCCCGATGTGCGTGTGTATAAAAAAGACGGCGTGTGGATTGCGTTGGCTGAACCGCATTTACGCCCACAAGTGGCAGTCAATAAACATTACGAACAAAACGCCTTGCTTTTGGAACGCAATGTCAGCAGCGACTGGAAAAAAATGCTGCACGACGCACGCAATTTCGTTAAAAATTTAGAATGGCGAGAAAACACCATTTTTTCGGTTGCCAAACTGATTGTCGAACACCAACAAGCGTTTTTTGAATTTGGCGATGCGGCGTTAGAGCCTTTGGATATGCAATCGGTTGCCGATAAATTAGATATTCACGCCAGCACCGTATCGAGAAGTGTCAATCAAAAATACCTATCCTGCCCGCACGGCGTGTATGAACTGCGGCACTTTTTCCAAGCCAAAGTAGGACACACAGACGACAATGACGAAGGCATGACCAACACCGCCATTAAAACCCACTTGGCAGAATGGATTGCAGGCGAAAACAAAGCCAAACCCTTGTCTGATGACGCATTGCGAGAAAAATTAGCGTCTGTGGGCATCAATATTGCCAGAAGAACCGTTGCCAAATACCGCGAAGCCGCAGGTATTCCAGCAGCGGCAAGAAGAAGGGTGAGACGGTAATTCAATGAGCAATTAGCAATTAGCAATGAGCAATGGATTTTATGTTTTGCCTGACGGCAAAACAGATTATTTTTAGATAACGCTTCGATTAAACTTTTCAGGCAGCCTGAAAGAGTGATTAAAACGGTATCTTAAAATATTTCAGGCAGCCTGAAAAGTTTAATTAAAACATTGTGTTAAATTATTTCAGGCAGCCTGAAACGAAGTGGGCGAGTCGTGCGTGAAGTTATAGTCGTTTCAGAGCAAAAGCAGGCAAGGCAACGAGCCGAAGACAGTATAAATAATACGGCAAGGCGAAGTAACGCTGCATGATTTTGCTATGAAACGACTATAAAAATAATCGAAGCGTTATCTAAATACAATCCGTTTTGCCTGATAAGGCAAAACAAAACAACTGCTCACTACTCACTACTAACTGCTCACTGACTTACCGCCACTTTCTAAAAATCAACGAAGTATTCACCCCGCCGAAAGCAAAGTTGTTGTTCATCACAAATTCGCAATCAATCGTGCGAAAGTCGCCTGTAATGTAGTCCAAGTCGCCACAGCGTTCATCGACATTATCCAAATTGATATTCGGCACAAACGATTTATCGTTCATCATTTGAATGGCAAACCACGATTCCATTGCACCGCACGCCCCCAAAGTGTGTCCCAAATAATTTTTTTGCGTAGAAATCGGTTTGAAACCAAACAGATTGGCGGCGGCTTGCGTTTCGGCAATATCGCCGTGTTCGGTTGCGGTGCCGTGTCCGTCAATATAGCCGATGGCTGTGGGCGGCAGATTGGCGTCTTCTAATGCCAACGCCATACAGCGTTGCATGGTTTCTTGATTGGGGCGAGTAATGTGCGTGCCATCGCTGTTGGCACCGTAGCCCACAATTTCTGCCAAAATGTTTGCTCCGCGTGCCTTGGCGTGTTCTAATTCTTCCAAAACCATCATACACGCCCCTTCGCCGATGACCAAACCATCGCGGTCTTTATCATACGGACGGGGAGTCGTTTGTGGTGCGTCATTTTTGCGTGAAGCGGCATAAAGGCTATCAAAAACAAATACTTCACTGGGACAAAGTTGTTCTGTGCCGCCTGCTAACATCATCGGAATTTTGCCGTATTTAATCGCTTCATACGAATAACCTATGGCTTGGCTGCCTGATGTGCAGGCGGACGAAGTGGGGATAATTCTGCCCGTTAGCCCAAAGAAAATCGCCACATTGGCAACCGATGAGTGTGGCATCATGCGTACATAAGTATTGGCGTTGAAGTTGCTTTCATAACCTGCCAAAAGTAAGCCACTGTCCAAAACATCTTGGGTTGAACCCACAGACGAGCCGCACGCTGTGCCCATTAAACCTGTTTTAATCATCGGGTCGTTGATAAGCCCTGCGTCCGTTAAGGCTTGTTCTGCCGCATCAACCGCATATTGAGCAACCGTTCCCATAGAACGCAACTGTTTGCGAGTCCAGTGTTTGGGCGGTTGATAGCCGACCACAGGAGCGGCGAGTTTGCTTTCTAAATCAGCAAAACGGTTCCAGTCGTCAAAAACGCGTACCGCATTTTTTTTTGCCTGAAAATGCGTTCTCACATCAGCCCACGAGCGTCCAAAGGCACTAATCACGCCCACACCCGTAATCACCACGCGTTTTTCTTGCATTGTTTGTTCTCCTGATTTAATTGGCGTAAAAGGTGCTATTTTATCTGAAATTGGTTGAAAACAGGGGGGAATTAGCGGTGAGCAGTTGGCAGTGAGCAATGAGCAGTGAGCAATTAGCAGTGAGCGGTTAGCAGTTAGCAGTGAGCAGTGAGCAGTGATTAAGTCAAGCCTTGTGGCTTGACGATTATTTATTTAGATAACGCTTCGATTAAACTTTTCAGGCAGCCTGAAATGTTTTAAGATAGTGTTTTAATTAAACTTTTTAGGCTGCCTGAAATGTTTTTAAGATAGCGTTTCAATTATTTTTCAGGTTGCCTAAAAAACAATCGCAGCGTTATCTTAAATATATCCGTCAAGCCTGATAAGGCTTGACATAAAACCCATTGCTCATTGCTAATTGTTCATTGCTCATTGCCCATTGTTTTCTACCCAAATCGGGCAAATGCTCTTATCTTTTGCGTGCAGAATAATGCGGATTTCAGGCTGCCTGAACGGGCGTTTGTGTTGTGCGGCAAAGGCTTGGGCTCGCAGTATGGCGGTTTTGATTGTTTTAAAATCGTGTGGGGCAATTTCTATGCGTTGTATGTTTAACACCAATATGCGTGCGGCAAACCAGTCGGCAGTGTCGGTAAAAATATCGGGCGAATGCGTGTCGTCTTCCCAGCGTTGTGCGGCGATTAAGCAGGCTATCATACGAATTTCAGGCAAACTCGCTTCGCTTAACATATGATTTGCCATAGGTTTGGCAGGTATGGGTGCGTGTGCATTGCCGTCTAATAACAATAATTTTCTTTGCAATGTGGTTTGCTCTATGGTTTTTAAAACTGTGTTATTCATCATTTTTTCCTTAAAATTTATTCAATCAGGCAATAAAAAAAACCGCCCATTTGGGGCGGTTCTTCGTTTTATCTGTTTTCAATCGTCAATATCGACCATTGCTTTCGGAAACGACAAAACGCACCGCCCGTGGGCTGTGCCAGTAATAAGAAAAAAAGAAGCATGCGTTTTGTGTTTTCATAGTTTGGATAGGTTACACCTTTTCAGGCAGCCTTGTCAATATAGTCGTTTCACTTCAAAATAATAATGCGTTAGTATCAGTTTATACTATCTGCGGCGTGCCGCCTGTTATTCTTTTGAATTGAAACGACTATGTTTTATAGTCGATTCACAGCAAAATCATGCAGCATTGTTTCGCCTTGTCGTATTATCTATACTGCCTGCGGCTTACTGCCTTGCCTGCTTTTGCTGTGAACCGACTATATCACCCCAGCGATACGCTTTGGGTTCGTTAATCTGCAAATGTTGCAAAATGCGATGAACCACAAAATTTATCATATCATCAACCGTTTGCGGACGATGATAAAACGCAGGGGCAGGGGGCAATATGGTTGCCCCTGCTTCTGCCAATGCGGTTAAATTGCGAAGATGAATAAGGGAAAACGGCGTTTCGCGTGGCACAATGATAAGCGGTTTTTTTTCTTTTAAGCACACATCGGCGGCTCGTTCAATTAGATTGTCCGACAAACCGTTGGCAATGGCGGCAACCGTTCCCATAGACGCAGGACACACAACCATAGCGTTGGCAAATGCCGAGCCGCTTGCCAAACACGAAAACCAATCGTGTCTGCCCAAAACCTTTAACTGCCCTGATTTTGCTTGAAATTCTGCCGATAAACGCTGTTCGGTATCTAATAAATCGTCCGACAACAGCCAATCGCATTCTTGTTGTGCCACTGTTTGTGCCGCTTCGGAATAGAGTAAATAAACTTGAATATTGTGCTGAATGAACCGCTCCAAAAGTCGCCGTGCATAAGGCATACCAGACGCTCCTGTGAGTGCCAGAGCGATTTTCTGCGTGCATTGATTAGATTGCGTAATCATATTATCATTAGCCCCTTTTAAGGCAAATTTAAATAGGGTAGTCTATTTTTATGCCTGATTGTTGTGATTATCGGAGATAAAACCATAATGTTTGTACATTTTAGAACATTATCCATAGCATTGCTTGCCACATTTGCTTTGTCCGCTTGTGCGGATTTAGCGTATGTTTTTAATAAAAATAAAAGCAATGACAAAGTTTCTTCCACACCGCAAACTGATGTGTCGGCAAAACCCGCAAATTATTTGCCGCAACGAGATGAACAGCCGATTAACACCGTGCGTTCGCAACACGATGTGTATCATGCGGCACAGTGTTTGGTGCAACACATTGCCAGCGATTTTAACCTGCCTGACGATTTTTACGCCACACAAGGCTACGATGACGGTGCGGCAACGGTTTTATTGGTGAATCCTGCCACAGGCAAAAGTGGATTGTATATCGACATTGTGCCGATGAACAACGGTTCGCAACTTTTGTTGTATCCTAATCGTGCCACTATTTCCAATGCGTGGAAAAGGCTGCCTGAAAAGTGTCGATAAATACTTGTCGAAACTTGTAAATTTATGAGAAAATCGCCCCTTATTTTGAAACAACGATTTCCAAAGGGAAACACAATGGCAAAAGAAACTTCAATGGGCATTGCGTTAAAAGCCGCAGTAGGCACATTGAGCCGCAAAAAACAAACCGAATTGATTGCTGAATATATCTACAAAAAGTATGATGTATTCAGTCGTTTTAAACCGTTGGCTGTGGGCATAGACCAAGACTTAATCAAGGCTATGCCACAATATGATTCAACGCTGATTTTGCGTGTGTTATCAAACCACTGTCGCCGTCCGCGTTACATTAAGGCTCTTGCCAAAGGCGGCAAACGCTTTGATTTGAACAATCGTTTCAAAGGCGAAATTACCGCCGAAGAACAAGCCATCGCACAACAACACCCTTCTTTACAAACGGCAAAAGCGGAACAAGGCGAAACTGCTGAACCCGCCACACCTGTGGCAGACGATAACAACACAGCAGTTGCCGAACAATAATTTCTCTCCTATGAAAATGGTTAGCCGTCTTTTTAAGACGGCATTTTTTTGTATTCAGGCTGCCTGAAAAACGGTTTATAGTCGTTAAACTTCAAAACACTAATGCGTTAGTGAGCCTTGCCGTATTATTCATACTGTCTTCGTCTCGCTACCTGTTATTGTTTTGAAGTTTAGCGACTATATTTTGATACAATTCAACCTTTTCAGGCTGCCTGAAAGATAAGAAAGAAACCAATATGCTACTTAATCTGACGCTCAAAAACTTTGTGATTGTTGATGAATTGCAACTATCGTTTGACGGCGGTTTTACCGTGCTCACAGGCGAAACAGGGGCAGGGAAGTCGATTATTTTGGACGCAATCGGGCTTTTGTTGGGCGATAAGGCGGATTTTTCGCAAATTCGGTACGGCGAAACGGAAGCCAAATTATCGGCTTTGTTTGCGATTGATAACTTGCCTAATGTGCAAAATATTTTAATAGAACAAGGATTTAGCGAAGAATTATGTGATGAAATGGTCATCAGCCGCACCATTTCGGCAAATGGGCGAAGTCGTAATTTTATCAACGGACAGGCGGCAACGCTGGCACAACTGAAACAAATCGGCGAAATGTTGATTGATATTCACGGTCAGCACGCCCATTATTCTTTGATGAATGAAAACGAACAGCGGCATATTTTGGATTCGTTTTCAGGCAGCCTGAAAACCGCAGAAAGCGTGAAAACTGCTTTTCAAAATTATCAAAACGCACAGCAAGCCTTGACGGACGCACAAAACAATGTCGATGAATTAGCCGAACGCCAAGAACGCTTGGCTTGGCAACACAAAGAATTGTCGGAATTAGCCCCCAAAACGGGCGAATGGCAAGATTTGTCGGCACAATACGATATTTTATCGCACGCCGCCGATATTCAAACCGCCGCAAACAACGGCTATCAACTGATTGACGGTGATAATGGTTTATCAACACTGCTTCATCGTTGCGTGCGACAAATTGAAGATTTGGCACATATTGAACCGCAATTTAACGACAGTTTGCAGATTTTAGCGTCAGTTGAAGCAGAAATCGGCGAAGTTAGCAGCATTTTGCGTGCCGTTAGCAACAAAAGTGAATTAGACCCACAGGAATTAGCCGAATGCGAAGACAGAATGAGTGCTTTATCGGCGGCGGCAAAAAAATTCCGTTGCGATGAAGAAGGGCTGCCTGAAAAATTAGCGGAAATCGAACAAAAACTGCACAACTTAAATGCGAGTGTCGATATGGAAAAATTGCAACAGCAAGTCTCTGAATGCTTGGCTGTGTATCAAAAGCAGGCGGCACAATTATCGCAACAACGAAAAGACGGAGCACAACGCTTATCAAATGAAGTAGAGCAGAATTTACAGCGTTTGGCAATGCAAAAAGCACGCTTTCAGGTAGCCTTAACGCCTGTATCCGAGCCGAATTTGCACGGCAATGAGAAAATTCAATACCAAATCGACACCACAATGAGTGGCGTGTTGCGAGCGTTAGCGAAAACCGCGTCAGGCGGTGAATTGGCACGCATTAGTTTGGCAGTGCAAGTTGCCGCAGGGCGTGCCGCAACCGTGCCGACCTTGATTTTTGACGAAGTCGATAGCGGTATCGGCGGACGCGTGGCGGATATTGTGGGGCAGTGCATAAAAAAATTAAGCCAAAATTATCAAGTACTTGCCATTACGCATTTGGCTCAAGTAGCGTCTTACGCCGACTGTCATTGGCAGGTTGCAAAAAGCCAAAAAAATAATCAAATTATCAGTAAAATCAATATATTAGACAGAGAAAATCGCATTGATGAAATCGCCCGTATGATAGGCGGCGAAACAATCACCGACACCACTCGCGAAAACGCCAAAGAAATGTTGAAAAATGCACAGGGAAAATAAGTTTTAGGCGAACGCAAGACGAAACCAAAACGCTATTTTATGATTTATCTCATTGTTTTTTCACCATGCTTGCGGTAAAAAATACATATTCTATCAACATATATATAAGGAAAATAAAATGTACCAAAAAATTTTAGTCCCCGTTGATGAAAGCGAAGCCGCCATGCGTGCTTTGCACGAAGCCTGCCAATTAGCCCAAAGCACCTATGCGGCGATTTATGCCCTGCATATTTTGGACTACGCCCAAGTGGCGTGGAGTAGCACAGGTTTGGTGCAACAGGACGCACAACAGCCGCAAGACGCGGTGATTGAACGCACCAAACAAATATTTCAGCAATATCAAATAAATGGCGAAACAGAAGTGTTGAATAACACGGGTGAAAAAATCGCTCAAATCATTGTTCGCAAAGCACAAGAAAACGCCTGCGACCTAATTATTATGGGTACGCACGGCTTAACAGGTGTCATGCACTTGCTCATGGGTTCGGTTGCCGAAGGCGTGTTGCGTGCGTCCAAGATTCCTGTGATGCTCATTCGCCACGCATAAACAGTGAGCAGTGGGCAATTAGGCTTTATGTTTTGCCTTGTCAGGCAAAACGGATTATTTTTAGATAACGCTTCGATTGTGGCTTTCAGGCTGCCTGAAATAAAATCGAAGCGTATCTAAAAATATCCGACAAGCCGTAAGGCTTGACATAATAATTGCTCATTGCTCATTGATTACCCCTTGCTTTTTCTTTTCTTTTTTATGTATAATAACCAGTTCAGTGTTTTCACTGACTTTTTTTATTGTGGGCGGTCAATCGTAACCGCCGTGTTTTATAAGGAATAATTATGGCTTTAGGTCTTGTTGGACGCAAAGTCGGTATGACTCGCATTTTTGATGACAACGGTGCGTCCGTTGCCGTTACTGTGCTGGAAGTCATCGACAATCGCGTTACTCAACTCAAAACCAAAGAAACGGACGGTTATAACGCCGTGCAAGTTACTTTTGGTCAGAAAAAAGCGAACCGTTTGAATAAGCCAGAAGCGGGACACTTCGCCAAAGCAGGTGTGGAAGCAGGTGTCGGCTTGATGGAATTTGCGGTTTCGGACGAAGAAATTGCCAACTTCAATGTGGGTGGCAATATTGCCGTTTCAATGTTTGAAGCAGGTCAAGTAGTGGATATTACTGGCACTACCAAAGGTAAAGGCTTTGCAGGCAACATTAAACGCAACAACTTCGGTTCTCAACGCGCTTCACACGGTAACTCCGTGTCGCACAATGCACCAGGTTCAATCGGTCAATGCCAAGACCCTGGTCGCGTGTTCAAAGGCAAACGCATGGCAGGTCATTTGGGTAGTGTGAAATGCACCACGCAAAACTTGACGGTTGTGCGTGTTGATGCAGAACGCAAATTGTTGTTAATCAAAGGTGCTGTACCTGGTGCGGTTAATAGCAATGTTATCGTTCGTCATAGCGTGAAAGCAGGTGCATAATGGAACTGAAAATTATTAACGCAGAAGGTCAAGTTTCAGGCAGCCTGAATGCGTCAGACGCTTTATTTGCACGCGAATACAACGAAGCTTTGGTGCATCAATTAGTTACTGCTTATTTGGCGAATGCTCGCAGTGGTAATCGTGCTCAAAAAACGCGTGCCGAAGTGAAACACTCTACCAAAAAACCTTGGCGACAAAAAGGTACAGGTCGTGCTCGTTCGGGTATGACTTCTTCTCCTTTGTGGCGTAAGGGCGGTCGTGCGTTCCCCAATAAACCCACAGAAAACTTCACCCAAAAAGTGAATCGCAAAATGTACCGTGCTGGTATGGCGGTGATTTTGTCGCAGTTAGTGCGTGATGAACGCTTGTTGGTGGTGGAAGAACTCTCTGTGGAAACACCCAAAACCAAAGAATTTAGTGGCAAAGTGCAAAAAATGGGTTTGAACGGCGATGTGTTGTTCTTAACTCGTGAGTTGGACGAAAAAGTGTATTTGTCTTCTCGCAACTTGCCAAATGTTTTGGTGTTAGAAACATTAGAAATCAATCCTTACAGCTTATTGCGTTTCAATAAAATTGTATTGACCAAAGACGCTGTAAGTCATTTAGAGGAGCAATGGGTATGAATCAAGAACGCTTAATGCAAATTATTCAAGGGCCGATTGTTTCCGAGAAAAGCACTCGTTTGGGTGAAAAACACGAACAAGTGGTATTTAAGGTTCTGCCAAATGCCAACAAAAAAGAAATCAAAGCCGCAGTGGAATTGCTGTTAAATGTTAAAGTTGAATCAGTAACCACAGCCTTGCAAAAAGGCAAAACCAAACGCTTTGGTCGCTATGTTGGTCGCCGCAGTGATGTGAAAAAAGCGTTTGTTAGCCTTGCCGAAGGTTCTAAATTAGATTTAGAAACGGCAGCCGCTCAAACCGCAGAGTAAAGGATAAGACAAAATGGCTATTATTAAAATGAAGCCCACTTCTGCTGGTCGCCGCGGCATGGTGCGTGTAACCACAGAAGGCTTACATAAAGGTGCACCTTACGCACCCTTGTTAGAAAAACAAAAATCAACTGCTGGTCGTAACCACAGTGGTCATATTACCACGCGTCATAAAGGTGGCGGTCATAAACACCACTACCGCATTGTGGATTTCAAACGCAATGACAAAGACGGTATTGTGGCAAAAGTAGAACGCATTGAGTACGACCCAAACCGTACTGCATTCATCGCCTTGTTGTGCTATGCAGACGGCGAACGCCGTTATATCATCGCACCGCGTGGCATTAAAGCAGGCGACACCGTTGTGGCAGGTTCTGATGCTCCGATTAAAGTCGGCAACACCTTGCCTATTCGCAACATTCCCGTAGGTACAACCATTCACTGTATCGAAATGAAACCTGGTAAAGGAGCTCAAATTTCCCGCTCCGCAGGCACTTCGGCAATGTTGTTGGCACGCGAAGGCATTTACGCGCAACTGCGTTTGCGTTCGGGCGAAATCCGCAAAATCCATGTGGATTGCCGTGCAACCATCGGTGAAGTAGGCAATGAAGAACAGAGCCTGAAAAAAATCGGTAAAGCAGGTGCCAAACGCTGGTTGGGCATTCGTCCAACAGTGCGTGGCGTGGTGATGAACCCTGTTGATCACCCACACGGTGGTGGTGAAGGTCGCACAGGCGAAGCTCGCGAACCTGTTAGCCCATGGGGTACGCCAACCAAAGGTTATCGTACGCGTCGTAATAAACGCACGGACAATATGATTGTTCGCCGCCGTTTTTCAAATAAAGGATAATTAAATGGCTCGTTCATTGAAAAAAGGTCCGTATGTTGATCTTCATTTACTGAAAAAAGTTGATGCGGCTCGTGCAACCAACGACAAACGCCCCATCAAAACTTGGTCTCGCCGTTCGACCATTCTGCCTGATTTTATCGGCTTAACGATTGCTGTTCATAATGGACGCACGCATGTGCCTGTGTATATCAGCGACAATATGGTTGGACACAAATTAGGCGAGTTTTCATTAACCCGTACTTTCAAAGGCCATTTGGCTGACAAGAAAGCCAAGAAATAAGGAGCATTAAATGAGAGCAATCGCACAACATAAAAATGCCCGTATTTCGGCACAAAAAGCACGATTAGTGGCTGACTTAATCCGTGGCAAAGACATTGAAGACGCTTTGAATATTCTCACATTCTGCCCTAAAAAAGGTGCAGGTTTGATGAAAAAAGTGTT